>CAZKVF010000066.1:0-8188 GCA_964556085.1 uncultured Solibacteraceae bacterium | reverse complement strand
CCTGAGTGATGGCGGCTTGGCGGTGGCTTTGGCCGAGTGCGCTGTGGGGCAGGCGCTTTCGCCTGCCAATTCATCTGCCAACCCCATCGGCCGCCAGGTGGGCCAGGCGCTTCCGCCTGGCAACGACAACCCTATCGGCGCCCGCCTGGACCTTGATTCCGATCTCTCCCCCGACCTCCTCCTCTTTCACGAAGCGCCGTCGCGTGTCCTGCTCTCTACTTCCAACCCCGATCAGGTAGCCTCCATGGCTGCCCGTCACCGGGTTGAAGCCCTCGTCGTGGGCGTTACAATCGAGTCAGAAGTGGTGATTGCACAAAAGGGCAGGGTGCTCGGCCGCTGGGAAATCAACGATCTACAAACCGTATTCGAGGGTTCTCTACCCTCCCAAATTGAGGCCGCATGAAGAAAATCCACCGCAGAGACGCAGAGCCACGGAGAAGATCCGTTCTTCTCTGCGCCCTCTGTAACCACTGTGATCTCAGTTTTTTTGTTTTTCCTCTGTGTCTCTGTGCCTCTGTGGTGAAGACCTATGCCCCGCCTAGATAAATTCCACGAGGAATGCGGCGTCGTCGCCATCTACGGCCACCCCGAAGCCGCCAAGCTCGCCTACCTCGGTCTCTATGCTCTCCAGCATCGCGGCCAGGAGAGCGCTGGCATCTGCACCAACGATGGCACGCGGCTTTACTGCCATAAATCCATGGGCCACGTGGCCGAGATCTTTACCAGCGAAGTACTCGCCCGGCTGCCCGGCTCGCTCGCAATCGGCCACACACGCTACTCAACCGCCGGCGATACCGCCCTCCTCAACGCCCAGCCCTTCGCTGTCACCTGCAACAAAGGCCGCATAGCTCTGGCCCACAACGGCAACATCGTGAACGCGGTGGAACTGCGCCACGAGCTGGGTGCGGGTGGCTCCATATTTCAGGCCTCCAGCGACACCGAGGTGATCCTCCACCTGATCGCCCACTCCTCCGAACGGACGCTGGCAGCCGCTCTCCGCGACGCCCTCCTCCAACTGGAAGGCGCTTATTCCCTGGTATGCGCGGCCGAAGATCGCGTCCTCGTGGCCCGCGATCCGCACGGCTTCCGCCCCCTCGCCGTGGGAGAAATGGAGGCGCCCGGCGGCCGTAAAGCTTTCGTTTTCGCCTCCGAAACCTGCGCCTTCGACCTGATCGGCGCCGTTTATCTCCACGAAGTGGAACCGGGTGAGATGGTAATGGTCGGTCCAGAAGGCATGATCCGCGAGCGCTTCACGCCCGAGCGCCCGCGCGCCCAGTGCGTCTTCGAGCACGTGTACTTCGCGCGGCCCGATTCCGTCGTGTTCGGCCGCGCGGTGCAGGAGTCGCGCGAAGAGATGGGCCGCCTGCTCGCGCGCGAGTGTCCGGCCGATGCCGATCTGGTGGTGCCCGTCCCCGATTCCGGCGTGGCCGCCGCCCTCGGCTATCACGCCGAATCCGGTCTGCCCTTCCGCCAGGCCCTCATCCGCAATCACTACGTCGGCCGCACGTTCATCGAGCCTTCGCAGGCTATCCGCGACTTCGGCGTTAAGCTGAAGCTCAATCCCGTGCGTCACCTGCTGAAAGGCAAGCGCGTGGTGCTCGTGGACGATTCCATCGTGCGCGGCACCACCAGCCGAAAGATCGTGCGCATGGTCCGCCAGGCCGGCGCCACCGAGGTGCATCTCCGCGTTTCCTGCCCGCCCACCGTCTCCCCCTGTTTTTACGGCGTGGACACTCCCAACACTAGTGAGCTGATCGCTTCCAGCCACAGCGTGGAAGAGATCCGCCGCTTCGTCGAGGCCGATTCGCTCTGTTACCTCTCTCTTTCGTCGCTCCGCAAAGCGGTCGACGACCACCGCCTCGAGTATTGCTATGCCTGCTACACCGGCGACTACCCGACAGACCTGGTCAACGTCGAGCAGCTGATCGCGTCCTCCAAAAAGTATTCCTACTGAATGTCTGATGTCGAACCTCCGGTCCCCGGCCCCCAGCCCCGGGCTCCTGTTCAGCTCGATGGCGAACACCTGACCATCGAGGACGTCGGTTCCGTCGCCGAACGCAACGTGCCCGTTTCCCTCTCGCCCGGCGCCATCGAAAAGATGCAAGCCTCCCGCGAGCCCGTGGAACGCCTCGCCGAAGGCGACGATCCCATCTATGGCGTCAATACCGGCGTGGGCCTGCTCGCCGATATTCGGGTTCCTCGCGAAGATCTCGACCAGCTTCAGCTCAACGTGGTTCGTTCTCATGCCGCCGGTGTGGGGCCACCTCTCGGCCGGGCCGTGGTTCGCGCCATGATGCTGATCCGCGCCAACGTCCTGGCCAAGGGCTTCTCGGGCATCCGTCCGGTCGTCGCCGAGCGCCTCTGCGATTTGCTCAACTGCGGCGTCACGCCCATCATCCCGGAGCAGGGAAGTGTGGGTGCGAGCGGCGACCTGGCGCCCCTGGCCCATATGGCCCTGGTCCTGGTAGGCGAGGGCGAGGCCGAATTCGAAACGGCAATGCTCCCCGGCGGCGAAGCCCTCCGCCGCGCCGGCCTCGAGCCGCTCCAGTTTCATCCCAAAGAGGGCCTGAGCCTCATCAATGGCACGCAGGCCATGTTGGCCATCGGCTGCCTCGAACTGGCCGCGGCTCGTACGCTGACCGGTTCGGCCGACGTGATCGCCGCCCTCACCCTGGACGCGCTCCGTGGGACGCCCGTGGCTTTCGATCCGCGCATTCACGCCGCCCGCCCCCATCCCGGCCAGTCCCAGTGCGCGGAGCGCCTGCGCCGATTGCTGGAGGGCAGCGAGATCCGCCAGTCGCACATCACCTGCCGCCGCGTGCAGGACGCCTACTCTTTGCGCTGTATTCCCCAAGTCCACGGCGCGGTGCGCGACGCACTCGCCGAAGCCGCCCGCGTGTTCTCCATCGAACTCAACTCCGCCACCGACAACCCGTTAGTCTTTTCGGAGCCGCGACCGTCAGGGAGCGGTTGGCCTCGCGCTGAAATCCTCTCCGGCGGCAATTTCCACGGCGAGCCCCTCGCTTTTCAGCTCGATTTCCTCGCCATTGTGCTCTCGGCCCTTGCTGGCATTTCCGAACGCCGCATCGACCGACTCGTGAATCCAGCTCTCAATGAGGATCTGCCGCCTTTCCTGGCTGGCCATGCCGGACTCGAATCGGGGTTGATGATGGCCCAGGTCACCGCTGCGTCTCTTGTGGCCGAAAACCGCGTGCTCGCCTATCCCGCTTCTACCGGCTCGATCACCACCAGCGGCAACAAAGAAGATTTCGTGAGCATGGGCATGACCTCGGCGTTGAAACTCCAGCGCGCCGTGCGCCAGACGCGGGCCGTACTAGCCATCGAGGCCCTCGCGGCCGCGCGCGCCCTCGATCTGCTCGCTCCCCTGCGCACCAGTGCTCCGCTCGAGCAGGCCCGCTCCCGCATCCGCACCGTTTCACCGCCTTTTACCGGTGACCGCCCCCTCCATAACGACATCACCGCCATCGACAAACTGATTGCCGAAGGCACTCTGAATTCTGTCTTCTGAATTACGTGTTCCCGTCAGCTCGAATACACCGCGACGGTCGTCACCGGCCGGTAGCCCATGCGCTCGTAAAGCCGGTAGCCGGCCGGGGTGCTTTGCAGGATCGTCCGTTCGACTCCGTGCTCGCGCCGCATTTCCTGCAACGCATGCCGCATGACGACCTCACCATAGCCGCGCCGCTGGTGCGCGGGAATCGTGGCCACATTATAAACTCCCGCAACCTCGTCGGCGATCACCACCGCGGCCGTACTGACCGGTTCCCCGTCAAGATAGGCGACATAAGCCGAAAAGCGGCTCCACACCGCACCCTCCTGGAACACTTCTCCGAACCAGGAAAGCGGCACGTTGAAACAAACCGAACCGATGGTGCAAAAGTCGTCGCGCGTGGGCCCGCTCGCGACGCGCCGGACGTCAAGCCGCGGCAGAGGTCTTGCTGGAGGCAGCAGCCGCTCGGCGATCATTCCCGGCAGATCGACGCTGTGGCGCAGACCATATTTATCGAAGAGCCTCTGCGAACGCCGCCGCGTCCGCGGCTCGATAAAGTCTTGACACACCCAGTAGGCCCAGGGCAGCTCGCGCTTGCCGAAGTGCAGCGAGGCCAGGGCGATTCTTTGCGCCAGCTCCGCCTCGGACTCGACCGGAGCGGAAAGGAACGCCGCATTAAACATCTGGAAGGTGACATTCGCAGAGGCGATACTGACGCCGCGCAATTCCCGGACCTCGCCCCCCTGCCGGCACGCGGCCAGCACGCGAAACGATTCCCTCAAATTGTCGGCCACTCTGGCGAAGTCCACGGGCATTTTCAGTATCGTATATCGCCTTAACTGGGGCTTAGGATGGAAGTGGTGGCTTTCGATGCGATCATAGCCGGAGCCGGAATCATCGGCAGCTCCATCGCCTGGCGCCTGGCCCAGGCCGGGCTGCGCGTGCTGTTGCTCGATCGAGGTCGCATGGGCTCGGAGGCCAGTTGGGCGGCTGCGGGCATGCTGGCCCCGGGAAGCGAATTCGAGGCTCAGTCGCCTCTGGCGACCTTCGCTCTCGAAAGCCTGCGCGCTTACCCGGCCTTCATGGCAGAACTCGGATCCGAGACCGGCCTGGAGATCGATTACCGGCGGCTCGGGGCAATTGAATTAGCGGCTGCGGAGGATGAATGGCGCGCGCTGGAAGCGCGGGCCGGAGCGCAGGCCGGGCTGGGCATATCCGCCTTCCCGATCTCGCGGGAAGAGTTGATGCGCGAATTCCCGCTGATCGACGCCGCAACAGCCGGAGCCTTTTTTTATCCGGAGGATGGGCTGGTCGATCCGCGCCAGATCATGCGGGCGCTGCGGGCGGCGTGCAAGGCCCGTGGAGTGGAGATTCGCGAAGGCGTCATGGTGGCCGGAATGCGGCCGTTGCATGGCGCGGTAGAGGTCATCACGACCGACAGCGTTCTGTCCGCGGGGTCGGCGGTGCTGGCAGCGGGCGCCTGGAGCAGCGTCGTCGGCATCACGGGCCGGAGCGTTCCCCGGGCTTTCCCGGTGCGAGGCCACCTGTTGGGCTTCCAAATGGAGGCGGGCAGCCTGGGCCCGATCTTGCGCCGCGAGCACACGTACATCCTGCAGCGCTCCGGGGGCTTCACCATCGCGGGGAGTTCGACGGAGCTGTGCGGTTTCGACCGGACACTCAGCCCCGCTGTGCTGTGTGACATTCAGGCCCGCGCCTCAACTCTGCTGCCTGTGCTGGCGGCTTGCGAGCCCTCTGAAAGGTGGCTGGGCTTCCGCCCGGGCGTGGAGGGCGAAGGCCCCATCATCGAAGCCGTCGAGGGAAGCACGCTGTGGCTGGCGTACGGCCACTACCGCAACGGCATTCTTCTGGCCCCGGCTACGGCGGCCCGCGTCTCGGCTGGCATCATCGCCAGTTAGGGAAGGGATTGGTCCGGGCGGACAGGCAACCTTTAATAAGGTCGGGGACGCGCGGGCGGCGGCGCGAGAGTTCTTCCAGAAGCAACTCGAGAGCATCCTCCTCGCCTGCGATCCAATCGGCGGGAATCCGCTTCCACGCCCGGTCGATTTCCTCCTCGGGAAAGTAGGTCACCTGGTCGAGCCAGGGCTGAAAATCGTCCAGAGAGCGGACGCTTTCATAGACCAGCGACCGGGCATACAATCCCTGTACCGGGCTTTCCGGAAAATCCCAGTAGGGGCCGTTGAAGGCGTAGCCGTTGTCGATCATTTGAGCGACGAATCCGGGCCTTGCGGGCGGCGTCGCGGCCGCGGGACTTCCCACTCCTGGCCGCACCAGCGCACGATAGAAGACCGACTGGCGCCCATCCGCGTTTCCAGCCCACTTGTCGAACACCAGGATCGCGCGGAAGTCTTCCAGGTTGACCACGCGCGAGAGCAGGGCATCGGGCAGGTAGTCGTAGACCGCCGCGCGCGCGGGATCGCCGGGATATCGCGAGCCGAAGTGCCAGCCGGGTTCAACAGCGATGCGCGAGGCGCCTACCTGCAACTGAACCTCGGGGTTGGCGGCCAGGAACTGCGCTGTCACCTGAATTACAGCGAATTCCGGCGCGGTGATTTTGAGGTAGTCCAGGAAGGTCGCGGCCAGCAGTTCGTTAACAAGCACGCGGTGATGCTGGGGATTATTCCGGAACTTGACGACATACCAGTTGCCGTCTTCGGCTTCCAGCAGATGTGCCTGGGCGCCCCCTCGCATTTTGCGGACGTAGCGGACGGCCGTGAGCGGCATCAGACGGAACTTTGAGGCGAAGCGTACCAGCGGCAACGAGGAGCGCCGGCCGGCTCGGGTAAACTAGAGTTTTAGCACAACAAGGAGGGATGACTGATGGCCGAAACAGCACCACCGGCGGTAGACGCGCCCGCAACTCCCCCGGCGTCCGGTCCCGCGCGTAGCGCCGACGAAGTGGCGCTGGAACTGATGAAATTCATCGCCGTTGCGACAGGCTACGGGCGGTCGTCTCAATCCTCAGCCGGATTTTCCGGAAAGCCCGTGGCCCGTTCCGCCGAAGAGCACGCAGAGGCGTTACTCGAGTTGTTCGAACGTTGCCGCCGCGTGGTGAGAAAAGAAAGCTAACCAGCGCCCGAGTCCGCACACGGCCCCGGCGGGCCGTGCGGACTCGATCGCGGGTGGCATTGCGAATCGAGGCGGCCAGCCCTTGTGAGACAGGCGGAAGCCTGTCCCACGCTAACGGCGTTTGCCGGCTTTCTTCACTGCCTTTTTCGCCATTCCCTTGGCGGCTTTCTTGGCGGGGGCCTTTTTGGCAGCTTTTTTCGCCACGACCTTCTTTGCTGGCGCCGCTTTTTTCGCGGGGGCCTTCTTAGCAGCAGCCTTGGCGGGAGCTTTCTTCGCAGCGGGAGCTTTCTTCGCAGCGGGAGCGGGAGCCGGAGCCTTCGCAGCGGCCTTCTTGGCCGGGGCTTTCTTAGCGGCGGCAGCCTTCTTCACGGGTTTCTTGGGGGGCGCTTCCGGCGCTTGCCCGACCTGTTCGGCCGCGGGCGCAGGCACAGGTTCGATCACGCCAACCGTGACGATCTCCTCAATCTCGTCTTCCTCGTCTTCCTCGTCTTCGTCGTACTCGTCCAACTTCGAATCGAGTTCCGAGTTCTCTTCGTCTTCGTAATCGTGGAAGTCTTCCATCTCGTCTTCGTTGTTAGCGAATTTCGGGCTATCGGACATTAAACAAGCCTCCAGTAGTCACGCACAGTCACCCATAGAATACTCCTTTTGGAGCGTTGCGCAATAGCGAAATGCGGTGAGAACGAAAAAATCAGGGGCTTCAGTGGACAGAAGAACAGGCCACGGAGGCTTGTGCCACGGAGCTACTGCGCTGCGCTGCGCGCCACCAATGAGCCGCTGCTGTGCGCTTTGGGATTGCGATTCGGCGCGCCGTCGGTGGTAGAAGCCACGGTTCGCACGGCAGGCTCGCTTCTGCGCTTCACGCCCGAAGGGCTTGAAGCGGGGAGGTTCACGGGCGCACCGGAGAAGCCGCCAACGGGAACGATCAAGCGGTCGCCTTCGCGCACTTCAGGCTTCAGGAGCTTATTCGCGGCCAGCAGGCTGTTGGCCGGCAGGTGGTATTTCTTCACAATGCTCGCCACCGTTTCGCCCGAGAGCACGCGATGAATGCGCCAGGCGTTGCGGTGCTCCGGGGGGATCATTTGCAGGGAAGCCATTAACTGATCCCCTGTTCCTTTGGGAACGTGTAAGGCGTATCCCGGCGGCGTAACGCCTTTCAGGATGGCGGGATTGAGGGCCTGAATTTCGGGCAGGGGCGAATCGGCCATGTCGGCGATCAGAGCCAGGCTGGTGGACGTGGATACCTCGATGGTGTCATATTCGAGGGGCGGATCCACACGCACGCCTTCCAGCCGGTATGCGGCGGGGTTCTTCTCCATGATGGTCATGGCCAGGATGATGGGAACGTAATTGGTGGTTTCGACAGGCAGTACGCCGCGATTGCGCAATTCCCAAAAATCGGCATACCCTGTGCGCTCGACGGCTTTTTCCACGACCACAGGCCCGCAATTGTAGGCAGCCAGGGCCAGATACCAGTCGCCAAATTCGTTGTAGAGATCGTGGAGGTGGCGGGCTGCCGACCGGGTGGCGCGCTCCGGATCCATCCGATCGTCGGAGAAGCGCGTTTGCATCAGGCCGTACTCACGGCCG
>CAZKVF010000065.1:0-10116 GCA_964556085.1 uncultured Solibacteraceae bacterium | reverse complement strand
GGCGTTTGTAACTGCAATTTCAGGCTGTTGATGCGCACGATAGTGGCGACCTTATTCGTAGTCGCCACGTACTGCCCGGCGGCTACTGGGCGCGCGGTGATGAAGCCGTCGAAGGGTGCGCGAACGGTGGTGTCTTCTATGCCTTTTTTGGCCTGGTCCAGTTGCGAGCGGAAGGCTTCCACGGTTGCCTGCGACATTTCTACCCCGCGATAGTTCCAGCGGGCGGAGTTAAGCTGCGCCTCGTATTGCTGGCGTGCAGCGTTGGCCTGCGCGTCGGCGGTCTCCTGCTGGGTGCGCGCTTTCTCGTAGGAGCTGCGCGAAACATCGCCGCTGTTCACCAGGTTCTCGTAACGCTTGGCATCCGCGGCAGCCAGTTTGGCGGAGGCCAGCGCGGATTCGTAGTTAGCCCGCGCCGCCACGACTTCCGGCACCTGATCCGGCTCGAACTTGTTTTCTCCGTTGAGTCCCAGCCGCGATTGCGCCTGGCGGTAGGCGAACTCGGCCTGATCGAGCTGCGCCCGCGCCTGCTCCAGCTTCAGTTGGGCATCCCGGTGATCGAGTTCGCACACCACCTGTCCCTCTTTTACGAAATCGCCGACATTCACGGGCGTTGCGACCACGCGGCCGGCCACGGGCGGCGCGATATCGGAGGATTCATCCGCTACAAAGGACCCAGTCTCCTCGAACGCAGCCGGCACGGTGCGGACACGGGCGTTTGACGTACTTACGGCTATCTTCTTGGTTGTGCTCTGGCCGGCGGCTTGAACCCCGCGCCGGCCGGTACAAGCGCACGTAAGGATCACGGCGAACAGGAGAGCAAATTGGATTGTGCGTATCATGCGATTCAGTGGTCCTTATTTCCTGCCAGTTCCGGCTTCTCGCTTCCGGCTTCCATACCGCATCTCGGCCTTACCCCGTTCATCAAAATGCCCACAAACGCTTCCGCCATTTCTTCATCGGAACCTGCGGCAGGAAAGCCGAACATTTGGGTCATTTGGCCGTAATGATGAACCATGCCGAAGAGCGTGATCAGGATATGTTGGGGTTTCGGAGCCCGTAGCGCTCCAGCCGCGTAGCGCCGCCATACGTACTTATTCAGGGATTCGAAAAAGGGCTGCGCGTGCTGGCGGAGATGGGCCAGCGCCAGCTCATGGCCCTCCAGAGCGGCAAACAGCATCATCCGCTCAAATCGGGCACCCTCCCGGAACGATTCGAGCATGTGGGACACGATCGTGCGAAACAGGGCTTCGTCGTCGTCGCGATCCATGCAGGCCTGGATATCCGCAAGCCACGGATTGAGCGCGCCGGATTGCAATTTGTAGTCGAGAACTTCCGTGTACAGTACTTGCTTGGTAGGGAAGTGGCGGAAGATCACAGCTTCGGCGACCCCTGCCGCGGCCGCGATCTCCTTGGTTGTTGCGCCTTCAAACCCGCGACGCGAAAAGACGTCCAGCGCGGTTTCCAAAAGCTGGTGCTTGCGGTCGGTTGCTGCCATGCGGCGGGGTGGGGCTGAAGCTTGCTGCACGAAGCTATTTTAGTGAGTACTTACTTACGAGACAAGAGCTTTCGGCGAAATTCGGTACTGGCCCTTATGAGCTACTTGATTTTTCAAATGGCTTACAGACTTGCTTGGAAGGGCAGACTTCAAGGGCAGGCAGGCCCCTGCCAAAGATCAAGATTAATCCTGCCCCACACAGCACAATCGGCTAGTCAGCCGCTGTGCCGTAAGGGATCCGCCGTCCTAGATCGCACTCGCGATGCACAGCACGAACGGCTTTTTCCAACCCGTCGCGCCGCACCACGATGGCTATGGTCAGCTCGCTCGAACCTTGTGCGATAGCGATGATATTGACCTCTTCGCGGGAGATCGCGGTGAAGATCCGTCCGGCCAGGCCTGGCTTGCCCTGCATCCCTTCGCCCACCACGGCCAGCAGGCCCACTTGGTTATCCACGTGAATGGGCCGTACATAGCCGTGCGCCAATTCCAGGGCAAGGCCTGATTCGAGCGCCTCCAGGGCGCGCTCCAGTTCCTCCTTGCGCACCAGGAAACAAAAGCTCTGGCGGTAGCTGGAACTGGACAACGCCATAATTTCCACGTTGACGCGGGCGATGGCATCCAATGCCCGGGCCATCACTTGGACGCCGGACAATTCGGCGCTGGCCGGTTCGAGCGACACCAGCGCGACGCCGGCGGTAGAGGTAACTGCACGTGCACCGTTGGCCGCCTGGATGTTGGGAACGATGCGCGTCCCCGGTTTTTCCGGCGCAAAGCTGTTCTTGCTCCAGACGGGAATCCGCTTCTCGGCAAGCGGCGCGAGCGTCCGCGGATGCAGGACTTTGGCGCCGTTATAAGCCAGCTCCGCGGCCTCGGCGTAAGTCACCTCCTCTAAAACCACGACGTCCTCGACCAGCCGCGGATCGGCGCTCATAATTCCATCCACGTCGGTCCAGATCCAGAGCTCGGATGCATCCATGGCCGCGGCCAGAATGGAGCCGGAGAAGTCGGAGCCGCCGCGGCCCAGGGTGGTAGGCCGGCCATCGGCGGTAGCACCATTGAACCCGGTAATCACGGGCACCAGGCGATTTGCGAGCAGCGGTAGCAGACGGGCGCGCGCCTTCACGCACGTCGGCTCCATTAGCGGCGAGGCGTTGCCGAACACGGCATCGGTCACCACCACTTCCCATGCATTCACTGCCTCGGCTGGCGTGCCTTCGGAGTTCAGGTATTCGGAGATCAGTAGCGCCGAGAGCCGTTCGCCGGCGGCTAGAGCCTCGTCCACCGAGCGCGGCGGCCGCTCGTTCAGCATAGCCATACCGTTGGCGATGCGCTCGAACTCGGCGATCACCCCGTTAATGGCCAGCGTGACCGAAGCCTGGCGCGTGGGCGGTAACAGCTCGCGGCAGGCGGCCTCATGACGGGCGCGGAGCGCTGCGAGATTGGTTTCCATGCCCCCGCGGTCGCCGGCTTCGGCATGGCGCATCGTGTCGAGCAGCAGGTCGGTGATCTTGGACATGGCCGAGACAACAATCACGACGGGACGCCGGCGGCTTTGCTCGGCCGCCAGCCGTGCAGCCACGCGCATGCGTTCGGCGGAGCCCACGCTCGTGCCGCCGAATTTCATTACCAGAAGATCGTTCATAACAAAGACAAGGAAGTCAGAGTCAAGGAGTCAGACGCCAGAACGGGTACGCGCACCACTTTTGTTCTGGCCTCTGACTTCTGGCTGCTAGATTCCGAATTCAACTGATTTCCTTCCCGTTGGTGACGCGCGCCCGGATGATTTTCAGAATCGCCTCTTCCACTTCATCGATACTCAACGCGCTGGAATCGAGATAAACTGCGTCCGGCGCCTGCGTCAGCGGCGCATCCGCGCGCGTGCTGTCGCGGCGGTCGCGCTCATCCATCTGCTTGGCCAATGCGACTTCGTCGATTGCAGCGCCCTTTGCCCTCTCCTCCAGGAGCCGGCGCCGGACGCGTTCCTCGGGCGTGGCGTCGAGAAAGATCTTTACATCGGCGTCCGGAAAGACCACTGTGCCGATGTCGCGGCCTTCCATCACCACGCTCGACCGTTCTCCTATGGTGCGCTGCTTGGCGACCAGGGCACGGCGCACGCCAGGCAGCACGGCCACGCGCGAGGCTCCGTTACTGACTTCCGGCGCGCGGATGGCTTCGCTGACATCTTCTCCGTTGAGCAGAATTTTGCCGGGCATTAGCTTAATATCCGCGGCTAGCGCGAGCTGTTCCATGCGGTGCATATCGCGTGTGTCGATGCTCTGCCGCAGCGCCCACAGCGCGACTGCGCGATACATAGCGCCGGTGTCGATATAGGTAAAGCCCAGACGCTCCGCCAACCGGCGGGCGATGGTGCTTTTGCCCGCCCCCGCCGGGCCGTCGATCGCCACCACCACGCGCCGCTGAACTTGCGATGAAGCCATGTGCCGAAGAGAGTAGGATAGCAGCAGGCATGTGGGCCGGCTGGTACCGTTCGGATGACCGGCGCCTCGGCAAATCAATCCTTCGAAACGCTTAGCTTGTGGCAACCTGCAAGAACGGCTACACTAGAAGCTGCGGGGCGTGGCTCAGCCTGGCTAGAGCGCCTGGTTCGGGACCAGGAGGTCGGTGGTTCGAATCCACTCGCCCCGACCATCTATTCCACTGAAATCATTACTGGATACGGCGGCTGGCGCGGATGGCGTTTCGGCCGCTTTTTCCTTCCTATGCCCACCCCGCGCGCCGCCCGGTTTCAAAACAATGCCGCGCAGCCACTCTTGGTCCGCTCCGGTATACTGGTTCGCGACATGAAACTGCTGCTGCTTGCGGCTGCCGTTCTTTCCTCCGCGAGCGCCCAACCGCGAGCTGACGTGATGGCGAATATGCAAGCGATCTCGCAAGCCCTGGGAGTGAGTTGCGAATATTGCCACACCGCGCCTCGGGGCAGCGGGCTGCCCGAGCCGAAAAAGGATATCGCCCGCGCCATGATGGCCATGACGCGGCAGATCAACGCCAGCGTTCAGGCCGCGACTTCCAAGAGCGGCTCTGAAGTGACTACGGTGGAATGCATCACCTGCCACCGCGGGGTCCCGGTCCCACAGCAGTTATCCGAAATCCTGACCACCACCATTCGGGAAAAAGGCGTGGCGGAGGCCATCGCGCAATACCGCGATTTGCGCAAGCAATATTACGGCCGGCCAACATACGATTTCGGCGAAGGCACGCTGTTGGCGATCGGGCAAATCCTAACCGCTTCCAAACCCGACGACGCTATCGCCCTGCTGGAGCTGAACGTGGAATTCAACCCGCAGTCGGCCAAAAGCTACTCCGCGATCGCCTACGCCTATACACGGAAGTTCGACGACGCCACGGCCATGAAGTATCTGGAGAAGGCCCTCGAAATCGAACCTGAAAACGGCGTCATCCGCGGCCAGCTCGAGCAGCTGAAAAGTTACCGCCGGAAGCAATAGCTTAATCTGGATGCCGCTCTACTGATGAACGGCGGTATAAAGCGTCTGCGTAGCAGTTGCGCCGCCTTAAACGTTAGGGATTTCTGCCGAGGCGGAACCAGAGCGTTTCGGCGGGTGGATGGGATCGGGTGGCGAACAGGGAAACGATGCCGTATGGTTCATGGCCCAGATAATGCTCTTCCTTTTCCAGGTAGGCCGGCAGGGCGGAAGGAATCGGCCGTCCGACGGTTTTGTACACAGCGCGGATGCAGGCAAGCAGAAGTTTCTTGGCTTCCCCTTTTTCGGCTGGATTGCCGATCGCGACAGTGAGCGTGATGGTATCGGCCATGATTCTATGTAGGCCGTTGACCTCGTAGGTCACATCGAATTTCACCTTAGGAGGGAGTTGCTGGTTGGCGTGTGCGAGTTCCGCCAAAGCCGGCACATCCGCGGGCCGGGAGCCAGGCGGGTATGCGCACATGTAAACCGGAGAGTCCTTGTCGGCGGGCGCCCACGCAGTGGCGATAAAGCCGAGCGCGTCGAGCGACCGGCATATGGTTTGAGGCGCATCGAACCAGTTCCTGGGGGGCGATACCGCGCCGGGGCTCTGGGCCGACACTCGCCCTGTAGCCAGGAGCGCCAGGCTCAATAAAAGGTCCGCCCGAACCGAACGCGCCATGGATAACTCTTCAGCCAGTATACGATTGCGGAGCAGTTGGCACACCTGTGGCCCGCCGTTCACGGGATTGACCGCCACAAGTCTTTGGATTTACAATGTCTTCAGCCGATTTGCACCCAGCGGTGTGCCGTATGAGAATGACGCGCTTTTCGATCTTTTTGCTCGGCTCGGGCAGCTTAGCGTGCGTGGGCCTGATTTTGTCGGCCGCGGACGATAAGTCGTCCCCTCCGGATAAATTTACCCCGCCGCCTCGCGAAACCGTAACCAAACCGCTTTCGGAGCGGCAGAAGAAGAAAAAAGAAGAAGCGCTTCGCAAAGAGCTTGAGACGCCATACCGCAAATGGCTGCAGGAAGACGTGGCCTATATCATCACCGACGAAGAACGAACGGCGTTCAAGCGATTGCAGAACGACGAGGAGCGCGAGCAGTTCATCGAGAACTTCTGGCTGCGCCGCGACCCCACCCCCGACACGGTGGAGAACGAGTTCAAGGAAGAACACTACCGGCGCATCCAGTACGCCAACGACCATTTTGCTTCCGGCATACCGGGATGGAAGACCGATCGCGGGCGCATTTACATCGTGTACGGTCCGCCGGACGAGCGAGATGAACATCCCTCGGGGGGAACGTACGAGCGGCCCCCGGAAGAAGGCGGCGGCGAGACG
The DNA here is from genome assembly GCA_964556085.1 of uncultured Solibacteraceae bacterium. GTDB lineage: Bacteria > Acidobacteriota > Terriglobia > Bryobacterales > Bryobacteraceae > PSRJ01. The sequence continues at coordinate 3,831 of CAZKVF010000065.1, read as the reverse complement.
ACCACCTACCCGTTTGAAGACTGGCGCTACCGCTATATCGAAGGCATCGGCAACGACATCAATATCGAATTTGTCGATCCGACCATGACCGGCGAGTACCACATGACCATGGATCCTTCGGAGAAGGACGCGCTCACCTACGTTCCCGGCGCCGGCCTGACGCTGATGGAACAACTTGGACTCTCCGATAAGACCGCGCGCTTCAACAATACGGACGGCACGCATTTGGGAGCGCCCCTAGGCGGGCCGACTGCCAAGATGAACGAGTTCGACCGCCTGGACCAGTTCACGAAATTGCAGAAGCCGCCGCAAGTCAAGTTTAAAGATCTCGAAGCCCAGGTCAATTCGCGGGTCACTTTCAACGTTCTGCCGATGACCGCGCGCGTGGACTACTTCCCGCTCACGGATGCTTCGGTACTTACCAGCGTCACCCTCCAGTTCAACAATAAGGACCTGCAATTCGCCGCCAAGGAGGGTGTACAAAAGGCAGTCGTGGATATTTATGGCCGGATCACGACCATGAGCCGCAGGGTCGTCCAAGTGTTTGAAGATACGGTGACGGTGGACAGCCCCGCGGAGATGTTACAGGCCTATACGCAGCGACGGTCGATTTACCAGAAGACGATTCCGCTGCCGCCCAACACATACCGCCTGAACGTGGTGGCGAAGGATGCTACCGGGGGCAATGTGGCCAATTACGAGATGCGGCTCGACGTGCCCCGTACGGACCCCGACAAATTGTCTACCAGCACGCTGATCCTGGCGGATATGATCGAAAAGGTACCCACCAAGAGCATCGGCGCCGGGCAGTTCGTCATCGGAGATTCTAAGGTCCGGCCGCGCGTGGACGAAGTCTTCAGGCGCGACGAAAAGATGGGTATCTACCTGAAGTTGTACAACTTTGAGGGCGACGAGAAGAGCCACAAGCCGTCCGGCGAAGTGCACTACGAACTGGTGAAAAACGGCACGAACGATAAGATTTTCGAATTCAGCGAGGATTTAACCAAGATTCCGGGGGCGTCGGCCAGTTCCGTAACGATTGAAAAACTCTTGCCGCTAAAGGATTTGACCCCGGGGCAGTACACCATCCGGATCAGAGTTACGGACAAAAACCGTAATCAGGTGGTTTCCCCCTCGGCTCAATTTACGGTAACCTAGGTGATAGCGGTGCGATTGCCTTTAGGCTACGTCCGCCCCGAGCAACAGACGTCGATGTATCGCAGTTGGCAATACAGTTCGCGAGCTGTTCTGGTCCTGGGAATTGCCTGCCTCACGGCTCCAATGGGGTTGCGCGCGGGCGCGCCGATCAAACTTTCGGGAGCGATCGGCGGGATAGTGACCAACGCGGCGGGCGATGCGCAGATGGGCGCTTCGGTGGTTCTTTATGACCGGCTGGAACGGGTCTCCGCACGGGTCTTTACCGACGAGCGAGGCGAGTTCCGGTTCCCGGGACTCTTTCCCGAAATCTATTCGATCCGCGTGACCCTGTCGAATTTCGTCCCCGCGCTGAAGAGGGACATTCTTGTCCAGCCGGGGGCGCGAGCCGTGCTGAACGTGAACCTGAACACCCTGTTCAGCTCTATTCAGATCGCCTATCCGTCGGCGGACAAGGGCACGTTCATGTCCGACGACTGGAAATGGATGTTGAGGACGGCCGCGTCTACTCGCCCGGTGCTGCGTTTCCTTCCCGATCCGATTGCCAAGACTCCGGATCCGGCTACCCACGGTCCCGTATTCTCAGATACGCGTGGTTTACTCGAACTTTCAGCGGGCGACGGGTCGCCGGTAACGGGTATTGGAAACCAGGCGGACCTGGGTACGGCATTTGCCCTGGCGACTTCGCTGTACGGCAATCACCAGTTGCAAGTGAGCGGTAATCTGGGCTATGGATCCCAGACCGGTGTGCCCGCGGCAGCTATTCGCACGGCTTATACGGTGACTGATGGCCCGGAGATTTCGGTCACCATGCGGCAGCTTTTCATGCCCGGGCGGGGCGGCCTTGCGAGCCCGGATGCCGCTCTGCCGATGCTGCGTTCGGTATCGGCGAGTGTCGATCAACGATCGGAACTTACCGACGAGGCTACGCTGCAATACGGATTCACTATGGATTCGGTCTCCTTTGGAGACCGGGTCAGCTATTTCAGCCCCTATGCGCGGCTGGTCTATTCGCTGGGCAATATCGGCGAGCTGGCTGTGGGCTATTCTTCGGGCAATGCGAGACCGGACCTTTCCTCGCGTTTCGGCCAGGATTCGGAGCTCCAGCGGGATCTGAGTTCGGTGGGCCTGTTTCCCCGCATATCGGTACGCGACGGCCGCATCCAGGTGCAACGGGGTAATGAATACGAAGTTTCCTTCTCGCGCAAGATCGGTTCGCGCAGAGTGGACGTTTCTGCGTATCGGGAGACCGTGAACAACGCGGCGTTGTCTCTGGCCTTGCCGTCGGGTGCCTATCCCGTGGCTGGTGGCGATCTGTTGCCGGACCTCTTCACCGGCAACGCCATCTTCAACGCGGGGAATTACACGACTACCGGATACACGGCCGCGCTGACGCAGAAAATCGGACAGAACCTCAGCGCGACCATCATGTGGGGTACCCTACCGGGGCTGACCACGGGTCATGAGGAATTGGTCAGCAGCAGTCCGGACGAGTTACGAGCGATGATTCGGGCCAGCCGCCGGCAGGCGCTTACGGCCGAAGTGACCGCGACTGCCCCCTGGACCGGGACGCATGTGATCGCCAGCTATCAGTGGCTCGGACCCGGAGATGCGGCCTGGATGACGCTGGGCAATCTGTACAGCATGCAGTCGCTGCGGCCCGTGCCGGGGTTGAACGTGTACGTGCGCCAGCCGATTCCGGTGCTATCCATGCTGCCCTGGCGGATTGAGGCGACCGCCGATTTGCGAAATATTCTCGCCGAGGGATATCTTCCGCTCACTGCCCCCAACGGACAAAGCGCGCTGCTGGTTGAGAATCCGCGGAGCTTCCGCGGAGGCCTGAGTTTTATTTTCTGATCTCCCCTGTTTGCCTTCAACGGAATTCACCACCGACGAGCTGAAGCTACTGCTGGTCGCGGTGCGCCAGATGCGAAGGACCTTTGCAGCCGCCCGCAAGCGCACGGCATCCGCGGGGCGTGGCCCGTCGGGGGCGGGAGGAGCGCCGCCACTCGCGGCGTATGAGGCGCTGTACGATGCGCTGTTCGAGAAACTGCGGCGTTTAGCCGGGCCGATTCCGGAAGCGGTGGAAGAGGCCTTGGAGTAATGCTGCGGTGCCGCAATGCTACACTGAACATACAGCGGGCGGTTAGCTCAGCCGGTTAGAGCGCCTGCCTTACAAGCAGGAGGTCCGCGGTTCGAGCCCGCGACCGCCCACCACTTGATTATAGATAATTTAACGCCAATTCCTGAAGCGCAAAAAACGGCTCCGCGTCATACTCGCGTCAACGTTTTTTGCCGATAAACGCCTCGCCGTTGGCCTCCACAGCCTCGCCACCAGCCTTCCGGCAGGTGCGGCGATTGGATACCAACCGCAGGCTTCCTACCGCTCGCAGGAGGCCGCCGTCTCCATTGCCGCGCAGACGCGATAGCCTAACCGCGATAGCCTAACAAGGCAGGAAGGCCCGCTATGAACCAACGAGCCATGGATGAAATGCGCCATCGCGCGGGAATCGACGGATGGAGGTTCTACGTTTGGGCCATTCCGTCGAGCGCCGGGGCCGTCCTCCTGACATGGCTTACCTTCCGCAACGGTGTCTCGGCTCTCGTGGCAGACCCCAACCCGTTCCTGCTCTGGCTCCTCTGCATGATTGCACTGGGCTCGCTCTGGTATTCCCG
>CAZKVF010000064.1:0-10184 GCA_964556085.1 uncultured Solibacteraceae bacterium | reverse complement strand
GCTCCCAATACCGATTACGCCCCGACCATTCCTCACCAGACTTACATGATCTACCAGCTGATGTTCGCCATCATCACGCCGGCGCTGATCTCGGGGGCCTTTGCCGAGCGCATGAAATTCAGCGCCATGCTGCTGTTCATGACTCTTTGGGCGCTGATCGTCTACTTCCCCATGGCTCACATGGTGTGGGGCAAGGGTGGATTGCTGAGTGCGTCGCTAGGGGGCAAGATTCCGGCCTTCGATTTCGCCGGCGGCACCGTGGTGCATATTACCTCGGGAGTTTCGGCGCTGGTGTGTGCCTTGTACCTGGGCAAGCGGCTAGGCTACCCCAGTGAAACCATGAAGCCGCACAACGTGGTGATCAGCGTGATCGGCGCCTGCCTGCTGTGGGTAGGCTGGTTTGGCTTTAATGCCGGCAGCGCGGTGGCCGCTTCCGGCCTGGCGTCTAGTGCTTTCGTGGCCACTCATTTTGGCGCGGCCGCGGCGGCATTGGGATGGGTCCTCGCCGAATGGCTCCGTAACGGCAAACCTAGCGTGCTGGGCGCCATCTCCGGGTGTGTCGCGGGATTGGTGGCCATCACTCCGGCATCGGGGTTCGTCCAGCCGTTTCCCGCCCTTCTGATCGGCTTCACGGCAGGCGTCGTATGTTACTTCATGGTGGCTGCCGTGAAGCAGAAATTCGGTTACGACGATGCTTTGGACGCGTTTGGAGTCCACGGGATCGGGGGAACGCTGGGCGCGCTGCTCACGGGGGTATTCGCCACGAATCTCGTCAATGACGGCTTTAAGGATAGCGGCGGCCACCTTCTTCCCCTAGGCTGGGTGGACGGCCACCCCAGCCAGGTACTCAACCAGGCGATCGCCTGCGCCATCGCGTGGGGCCTGGCAATCGTCGGAACGCTCGTGATTCTCAAAATCTGCGACGCCGTCCTGGGCGTGCGCGTCCCCAAAGAACAGGAGGTCGAGGGGTTGGACGTTTCCCTCCACGGCGAAGAAGGTTACAACTTCGAGTCGTAGCGGCTGGATGCTAGATTGGAGGACAGAATATGAAGAAGATCGAAGCGATCATCCAGCCTTTCAAACTCGACGAGGTGAAAGAGGCTCTCAAGGGTATCGGCATTGACGGTATGACGATCAGTGAGGTCCGCGGGCACGGCCGCCAAAAGGGGCACAAAGAAGTGTATCGCGGCCAGGAGTACAACGTCGACCTGCTGCCGAAAGTGAAACTGGAGATGGTGGTGGCGGCGACGCGCGCCGACGAAGTGGTGCGCACGCTCGCCGGTGCTGCCCGAACGGGAAAAATCGGCGACGGCAAGATCTTTGTCTACGATGTAGCCGAGGCAATCCGCATCCGGAACGATGATCGTGGGGAATCCGCGCTTTAGCCCCATTGCCATTCCCATCCAGCAGGCCTTCCTGGTAACGGGCGACGCCATTACCGCCCTTGCCGAGCGCACGGCCGAGGTCGATCGCGTCATCACCGAATCAGCAGCCACGCTTCTGTTTCCGTCGGCGCCAGCTGGGCTCGCCGTTTTGGCCGTGGGCGGTTATGGCCGCCGCCAGTTATTTCCGTATTCGGATGTGGACGTGCTTCTTCTATTCGAATCCGAGCGGCTGGCGTTGGCCAACAAAGATGCCATCTCTTCCTTCCTGCAGCGGCTCTGGGATTCCGGCATGCGCGTGAGCCATTCGGTGCGGACTCCGGCCGAGTGCATCGAAGTGCATGATACGAACACCGAACTGAACATCAGTCTGCTGGACCAGCGTTATCTCGCGGGCGATCGGGGGCTCTATGCTCGGCTGGTGGAGAAAATGCCCCGATTCGTTCTGGCGAACCGTGACGCACTCATACGCAATCTCTCCCAACTCACCCGCGAGAGGCACGGCAAGTACGCCAATACGTTCTACCACCTGGAACCGAATGTGAAGGAAACGCCCGGGGGCCTGCGCGACTATCAGCTCATCTGCTGGCTGGCGCAGATGCGGGACACAGAGTCGAACCGTCTGGGCGTGGTTGAGCCCGCGCCGGAGCTACAGGCCGCGTTTGGTTTTCTGGCGCGCCTCCGGTGCTATTTGCATTGCCAGTCCGGGCGAGACAACAACGTGCTTTCGTTTGAAGCCCAGGATGTCGCCGCCGAGCAGTGGCAGACGGGCGACCCCGCTGAGTGGATGCGCGAATACTACCGCCATGCCCGTGCGATTTACCGGGCCGCGATCCGGCAATTGGAAACCAACGAAGCCCAATCCAGCTCTCTATTCGCGCAATTCCGCGACTGGCGCTCGCGCCTGGCCAACGTCGATTTCAGCGTCCACCGCGAGCGCGCGCACTTCCGTTCGCCGCAAGGCCTCGACGCCAACCCGGAGCTGGTGCTTCGCCTGTTCGAATTCATGGCGCGGCATGGCATTCGTATCTCGTCGGAGGCCGAGCAGCAGATCGGCGCCCGTATACGGCGCCTACGCGAGTATTTTGCCGATTCCCGGCCGGTCTGGCCGTCGCTTGCCGCCATTTTCTCTTTGCCCCACGCGCCGCTTGCGGTGCGGTCCATGCACGAAACAGGCGTCTTGACCGCGATTTTTCCCGAACTGGAGCACATCGAGTGCCTGGTGGTGCGCGATTTTTTCCATCGCTACACCGTGGATGAACACACCCTCGTCGCTTTCCAGAACTTGTGGAATTTGCGCGCGGCCGACGATCAGCCCTTGAAATCCTATGGAAATCTCCTCCGCGAAATGCAGGATTACGGCCCGCTCGTTTTTGCCCTTTTATTCCACGATTCGGGCAAAGGGCTTGCGGGGGAAGGGCACATCGCGGGCTCGGTGCTGCTGGGGCGCGCAGCCATGTCGCGCATTCAGATGTCGCCTCACGATTGCGAAACCGTTCTTTTCCTGATCCAGCGGCACCTGGAGCTCTCCACGGTGATGCAGTCGCGCGACCTTTTCGATCCGCAGACGGCTCGCGACGTAGCGCACCAGGTGGAAACGGTCGAACGCCTCAAGGCTCTGACCCTGCTGACCTATGCCGATATCAGCGCGGTTAACCCCCATGTCATGACGCCATGGCGCGCGGAGCAACTCTGGCAGCTTTACCTCATGGTGTATAACGAGCTCACCCGGGAGCTGGAGACGGAGCGGATTGAAGGCGATCCTTGCGGGCCCCCGGAGCGAGTGGCATTCCTCGAAGGGCTTCCGGTACGCTACCTGCGCACGCACACAGAAGGCGAGATCGACACGCACATGGCGCTGGAGGGGAAAAGCCGCAAGCGCGGCGTGGCCGTCGCGATCCGAAAGCTGGACTCGGCTTACGAGCTAACCCTGGTCGCCGCCACCGACCGCCCCGGGCTCTTCGCCGCGGCCGCCGGAACTCTTTCGAGTTTCGGTATGAACATACTCAAGGCCGAAGCCTTCTCCAACCGGCGCGGCCTGATTCTCGATACCTTCACCTTTGCCGACCCTTCGCGCACGCTGGAATTGAACCCGACCGAAAACGACCGTCTCAGGACCACGGCTGAGCGGGTCATCCTGGGCAAAACAGATGTCCGGCACCTGCTGCGCAACCGTCCGAAACCACTGCTCCCCACCCGGAACTCTCGCGTTAAAGCCCAGGTAACCTTCGATGGCGCCGCCAGTTCCACCGCTACTCTTGTCGAGATCGTCGCCGAAGACCGTCCTGGCTTGCTATACGATCTCGCCTCGGCCTTTTCCTCCCACGGCTGCAATATTGAAGTCGTTCTGATCGATACCCAGGCCCATAAAGCGATTGATGTTTTCTATGTCACCGCGGACGGGGCCAAGGTCGCGGCGGCAAAACAAGTAGTTCTGGAAGAGGCTCTGCGCAAAGCCTGCGAACCCGCCGGCTGATCATTGGCAGGGTCGAAAGCCCCTGCTGTTCATGCAATCTAAGCAAGTGGCAGGCGAAACGGCCTGCCCATGTCTTCTGTCGCTCAGGCGATAAGATGCCCCATCTGACCATCAGGTCTTGTTACTCTTGTTAACCCCCACTTGCCTCGTCCGGCCGTTGATGATATCGTACACAACACACTAGATTTGCAAGGGGGCTTTATGCGAAAGCAGTGGGCGGCAGCATTGGCTATAGCTGCGATTTTCGTGGCCGGATTTTTATTGGGCAGTAAGGTGACCACTGTGCAAGGGAAAGAGCCGGCCGGTTACGGCTTCGCTGCGATTCCCGGGCAGAAGGGCGGCCAGGACGCCTTCGGGCCTTACGAGGTTGCCCACGATTGGCCAAAAAACATTAGCAGCTTGCCGGGCAATGAGAAATGGACTTGGGGTGCGGGCCAGAGCGTGTACGCGGAAAACCCCAACCGCGTATTCCTGCTTTTCCGGGGCGAGTTGCCCAACATCAAGCGTCCCGAGACCCGTATGCTGACCGACTTCGGGCCAAGTCTCCAATTCCCGATCGGAAGGTTGCCTTGGCGGGATGCTACGGTTGCGGCGCTGCCCGGCGCGGGCGGCACCGGCCAGGATCCGGACGATGGTCCCAGGCTGTGGAAAGGCACCGTGGGCGTCGATGCCAAGTGGGAGCACTGCCTCACGGTAGTGGACGCCAGCGGCAACATCATCGAGCAGTGGACCCAGTGGGATAAGATTTTCAAGCGCCCGCATTACGTGGCCATTAATCCGTACGATCCGGATAAGCATGTGTGGGTGGTGGACGACCACATGCATGCCATCTACAAGTTCACCCACGATGGAAAAGAACTGGTGCAAACCATTGGGACGCCCACAGTGAAAGGCGCCGATGGCACTCACTTCAACCGGCCGACATTCCTCGCCTGGCTTCCGGACAGCACGATGTTCGTGGCCGACGGGTACAACGGCACTCGCGTGGCGAAGTTCGATAAGACCGGTAAGTTCCTCCTCGATTGGGGACAAAAAGGGACACCGCCGAATGACAAACGGCCAAGTTACATGAATAACGATCATGGTATTGCCGAAGATCCGCAAACCCGGCATGTCTTCGTCAATGACCGCGGCAATCACCGTGTGCAAGTCTTCGACGATAACGGCAAGTATCTCTACGAATGGAGCTTCGGCTCTGAGCCGTCAGACATCCATTTGATATATATCGGTGCGGATCGCAGCTTATGGGCATACGATCGCGGCACATCCAAGATGTTGAAGTACGACCTGGAAGGGCATTTCCTGTACTCTTGGGGGACCTGGGGTGATTTTCCCGGCGGTTTCTGGGGAGTTCATGGTTTCAGCGTGGATCAGGAGGGAAATTTCTACGTGGCTGAAGTCGATAACGGGAGGGTCCAAAAGTTTCGTCCCAGGCAGGGCGCAACACAGGCGTTCTTAGTCGGCAAGCCGGTTTATTCGGCGTGGAAATGATACGCCGTTGCTGAAATGCGGCGCTGTCACACGTCCGTTATGTGGGTTGTAATTGTGCTTGTTTACTAAAGACTTATACGGCTGCGAATCGTCTTGACAACGAAATGAAGCGGTGGTAGCTATATCTAACGGTTAGAGGGGCCCTGATTGCCTCAGGGCAGCATTTATTTAGTCATCGTAAGGAGGTTTTAACGGCATGCGGGGGAAATCCTGTATTGCATCTGCTCTGAGCGCCAGAATATCCACTTCGGTTATCTGTGCTGGTGTAATTCTGTGTCTGGCGCCCGGTCTGATCCGGGGTCAGGCTAACTTGGGCCGTCTTTCGGGGAATGTCAGGGACCAGTTGGGAGGCGCCCTCGTCGGGGCTTCGGTATCAGTGATTGATGCTGATCGCGGACCCGAGCGCAACGTGGTTACCGATGAGGCGGGTGGATATGTGCTGCCCGGCTTGATCCCGGGTAGGAAGACGATCCGGGCCGAGTTTCGCGGGTTCCGGTCGTTCGAGCAAGCGAATATTGTGCTGGGAGTCGGTCAGGATGCGCGTTTCGATATCGTGCTGCAGCCGGGCGCGCTGAACGAGACAATCCGCGTGACAGAAGCGCCGCCGCTTCTGGATACGACCAGCGCGGAACTGGGCGGCACCATCCAGAACCAGGAGATTAATGACCTGCCGTTAAACGGCCGCAACTTCGAGAACCTGCTCGATCTGCGGCCCGGGGTCACGAAGTACCCCGGTAATTCCGGCTGGACTCAGAGTACCAACGGAATGCGCCCGCATGACAACTACTTCATGGTAGACGGGATCAATAGCAACGACCCGTGGATGGCACAAAGCGTGATGAATGCCGTGATGGCTGCCGGCGACGCCGGAACTATTCTTCCCATCGACGCGATCGACGAATTCCGCACACAGCAGAATCCCCGCGCGGAGCAAGGCTGGAAGCCCGGTGCAATCGTCAACGTGGGTATCAAGTCGGGTACAAATCAGTATCACGGCACGGCCTACGCTTATGGCCGCGATGGCTCCTGGGACGCCCTGAATTTCTTTACCACGCCGGGATCTCCCGCACAGGAGGTCGCCGTCGAGCAATTTGGCGGTAGCATCGGCGGGCCCATTAAAAAAGACAAGCTCTTCTTCTTTGGCAATTTCGAAGAGCAACGATATAACGTCGGCAATGCTTTTTTGCATGAAGTGCCGGTTACCGCGGCTAACGTTGGATCGGCCAGCCAAAATCTTATCGGAGCTTGCCAGCAGGCCCTCGCGGCAGGAACCCTGACGGCTCTCAGCGCACAACTGGCCGGCCTGAGCACCAGTTGTTCGCCGGCCTCAAACTATCCGGGGCTCTTCCCTGTGAATCCCGGGCCAACGAGGGATTTCAACACCGCGATTCCTAGCATAAACAACATTAATTCCGGAATAGGCAAGATAGACTATCACGTCAACTCGAAGCACACCCTCAGCGGCATGTACTTCATCAGCCCCGGCAATGGGACTCTTGTCGATGCCCCGTCGACCCAAATTGCCCAACCGTGGCTGACGAATCAATACGCCCGGTCGCAGGTGGGTTCGGGAACCTGGCTCTGGACCCCCACCCCTACGATGGTAAATTCCTTCCGGTTCGGCTACTCCCATTACTTCCAGGTATTTCAAAGCAACGACGCTACCGATAACCCGGCCAATTATTCCTACAACGGCAGCACCTATCACCTCTACACCGGTCAAACGGATCCAGCATACTACGGGCTTCCGGCGATCACTATCCAGGGAGGCTATACGTTTGGCTTAGGGGCCGCTTGGCCTAAGACCGTCGGTCCCGATGGCGTCTTTCAGATCTCTGATAGCATTTCCGTGCTGCGCGGTAATCACTCCCTGAAGTTCGGTGGCGAGGTTCTCATCAATCAAAGCACCAACAACGTTACCTCCAACGCGAAAGGCCCTCTACGGTTCGGTAGTTTGGAAAACTTTTTTGCCGGTAATATGAATCTCGCACGGTTCACCGCAGGTAACTTTCTGCGTCACCTCCAAAACCAAGGGTACGGAGTTTTCGCGCAGGATGACTGGCGGCTCGCGCGAAACTTAACCGTAAACCTGGGTGTGCGCTATGAACTGGTTACGGTTCTGAAAGAGAGCGATAACCTGATCGGGAACTTCGATCCGAATATGGGGCTTGTACAGGTCGGAAAGCAGATCGGTTCCCCATTCAACGGCGATCACAATAACTTCGCTCCCCGTGTCGGCTTGGCATGGGATGTCGGCGGCAACGGTAAGACCGTGGTTCGCGCCGGCGGCGGCATCTTCTATGAGCAGTACAGCTACGATTCGTTTATGGCGATCGGCAATCTGCTCGGGTTGCGCACCGTTCCCACGGGGGTGAACCTTTATTCCAACGGCAACCAAACCCCGACCACTGCCGGCGGCAACATTAATCTCGGCGCCCTCACTTTTACGGGTCCGGCGCTCGGGCCAATCAAGTCCGCCTGGGCAAACAACGGTCCCAACAACCCCCTCTATAGCGCCTCGCCCGCGTGCGGCGATGGTACGGTTACCCTGCCGTCCGGTTTAACGCCGTCGCAGTGCGTTGTGCTGGGAGTCAACCGGAACCTTCGAACTCCATATGTGACGAACTGGAACTTAGGCGTTCAACGGGCGCTGACGGCTAATTTATCTCTGGATGTGACCTACGTCGGGAACCATGCTACCAAGTTAGTGGGAATTACGGATCTGAACCAGCCGCAGTTAGTGAATGGCTACAGCCCGGGATGGGGGAATCCCAACGTGGTCGGAACGCCGGCGCAGCAATGCCTGGCAAGCGCTTCGACCGGGTACGATAACTGCAATCCCGACGGCGGCGCGGAACAGGCTGCCAGACCCTACAACGCGAAATTTCCCTACTTGAGTTACATTTATTGGCTTGCCAACAACAATTTCTCCAACTACAACGGTATGCAGGTTTCACTGACTCAGCGCGCGGTCCACGGCGTATCGTTCGTAGCGGGCTACACTTTCGCCCATGCCTTGAGCCAGTCGCCCGACAACTGGAGTTTCCTCTCGCCCATCGACAGCAATAACGTCAAAAACCTGTACGGCAACAGTCAATTCGACATCCGCCACCACTTTACATTCTCGGTGACCTACGCACTTCCGAGCGTCAAAGCACCGCTTCAACTTCTTTCCGGCTGGTCTGTCAATTCGATCATCAACCTGCAAAGCGGCGCGCCATGGGGCGTCAATGACTACACCACCGATTTCAGCGGAACTGGTGAAATCAATAACGCCACCACCAACGGCGAACAATGGGACTTCTTCGGGAAGCCTTCCGACTTTACAACTACCAAAGCGATGCTCAACACCAACGGCGGATTGGGAGGAATTCCATATTTTGCGGGCACATCGAACGCTGCCTGTCTTTCCAAGGCCCAAGCGATGGGGCCGCTAGCTGTCGCATCTCTCGCTAATCTGGGCTGCTACGCGCAGGGAAGCTCGATTCTGATCCCGCCCGCTTTCGGCAGCTACGGCAACACCGCCCCCAACATGTTCCGAGGGTTCCCGTTCTACAACGTGGACCTCTCGATCACCAAGGCGATCAAATTCAGGGAGCGCCTTAGCGTTCAGTTCCGCGCGGAGTTCTTCAACGTTCTGAACCATCCGAACATCGCCAATCCCTTCGGCGGACCGGGCGGCGGTAACGGATACACCGATCCCTCGGGTACTGGTGGCGCCAGTTTCGGTTTTCAGCCGGCAACGCCGGACGTGGTCAGCTCCAATCCGGTCCTGGGGTCCGGTGGCGCGCGCGCGATTCAGCTAGGCTTGAAGATCATCTTCTAGTAGCAAGCGATCAGTTTTCAGCGGTTAGCGTTCAGAAGCATTTTCGAGTCTGAACGCTGACTGCTGATCACCGACGGCTTTCGGTTGTATACACCCCGCCCCTTCCTCGCCACAGAACGCGAAGCGCAGAATAGTCCTCCATCTCTCCTTGCTCGGCCCAATCGGTCAGACAATTTCGCTCCTCAACGCCACATGGCCGCTTCGCGCGCCAGAGAGATAAGAGTGGGCTGCACGAGCCTGCGAAATTCGCTGGTGTGCATGTGGACTACGTCCCGGTGAGTTCCTGCATTGAACGTGATCATCTCCTCGGCGGCCAATCCGCTGTCCAGGTAAACGGGCATTCCGTAAAGATTTCCGAAAGGCGGCATGGCCCCCAGCTCGCAGTCGGGAAACAGCCGGGCAAGTTCGGTCTCGGGGACCATGCGGGCGTGAATTAACCCTAGCACTTCCCGGACCTCCTGGAAATCCACCAGCCTGTTGGCCGGCAGCACCAGCATGTGGTATCCGCTATCACCATGGATCACCACACATTTGGCTACCTCCCGGGCGGGCAGGTGCTCGGCTGACGCGACTTCGCGGGCCGTATAGGCAATGGAGTGAACCGTATGAGTATATTCCGCGCCGTTTCCATCGAGGAAGACGCGGAGTTTTTCGAGTAACGGCATAATCACCTCCGCTGATCTGGATTTTACGCCTATTCGATGCCAAAGGTAAACCGGCGCGGGTGGAACGTCTGCAAAAGTACAGCGGCGGCCCGGCAACAGTCCGAAGAAGCGCAAGGGCGCAGGGCAGTGGCCCAGCCGCGTGTCTTGCCCGCTGCATCCTCGGCCGGGAAGCCGAGTGCCCGAATCAGGTAGAATTAGGTTGACCCGGTGAGGTGCGAGAGTGGTTGAATCGGGCGGTCTCGAAAACCGTTGATGGGGTGACTCATCCGTGGGTTCGAATCCCACCCTCACCGCCAGAAAGTTCTCAATACTTACAGCGAAACGCCTCTCCTCGGAAGCAACGG
>CAZKVF010000063.1:0-5055 GCA_964556085.1 uncultured Solibacteraceae bacterium | reverse complement strand
AATCGAGACTTGCGCGCCTTCGAGGACGGCGCCACTTGAGTCCGTTACGTTTCCCGCAATCGCGCCCTTTTGTCCCTGCGCCAGGGCCTGATTCGTTTGCCCAAGAAACAGCAAACCCAAGACCAAAATACTCATCCACCTGAATAAATGAGTTGCTCTGTGATTCATTGTTACCCTCTATGCGGCTAGTCCAAGATTCTGTCGGTGCGGCGGAAGTCGAGACGTTCGGTAATGGCATAGCAGCGGTGCCGCGAACGTTTCAAAGACTCCCACTGTAAACGTCGGCTGTTACATGAGCGTGAAGTTGCTGTTACAGTGACGTTAAAGTCGGCCAACTTCATAGGGGACGCGGATCGATTGCGCCAGCGAAGTCCATGGCCGCCGTGAATTTCCCTGTCCGGGCTGAACCTCAGCAACACGGGCAGTCGGATCCATCCGAACCAGCGTGAGTATTACGAACCCACTATGAAATTCGGCATGCGTTGGATATCGGCGGCGGAGCGCTCGAGAATCGCCCTGGAGCTCTGGGTTGAACTTGGCGCTCAGCCAAGGTCGTAAGGACGTCGCCAGCATTCTTCGAGAAGCGGGCGCGCATGATGGCGGGGCAGGCCCCTACTGGGAGGAATGAGCCGCTCCCCAAGTGGGCGGCCCATCCGGTTCTGCAAGGTGGCCGAATCTATGCCAAATCCGCGGCGCGGATCGGCAGTTTGCGAATGCGCTTTCCGGTGGCCGCGAAGACCGCGTTGGCAATGGCGGGGGCGATCCCTGGCGTGCTGGCTTCGCCGATTCCGCCGGGGGCTTCCGTGCTCTGGACGATGTGCACTTCCACTTGCGGCATCTCGTCGATGCGGATCACATCGTAGGTGTCGAAGTTGGACTGCTGCACACGCCCGCGATCGATCGTAATCTGACCCTTGAGCGCGGCGGCGAGTCCGTACACGATCCCGCCCTCGATTTGCTGGCGGATGATGGCGGGATTCACCCTGTGGCCGCAATCGACCGCGCAAACAACACGGTGCACGCGGAGTTTTCCTTTATCAATCGAGATCTCGGCAACCTGGGCGTTGAAGCTGCCAATGTTATTGATGGCCGAAACGCCCCGGAACCTGCCGGGCGGTAGGGGCTTGTCCCAACCGGCTTTTTCCGCGGCAAGATTCAGAACGCCGAGCATCCGCGGAGTGTCTGCCAGCAAGTGCCGCCGGAACTCGACCGAATCTTTGCCGCTCGCCGCAGCGAGTTCATCCATGAAACTCTCGATGAAGAAGCCGTTCTGCGAGTGCCCGACCGACCGCCAATAGCTCACCGGCACATGCGTGTTGGCCACGTGGTAGTCAATCTGCATGTTCGGAATCTTGTAGCGCAGATCGTCAAAGCCCTGCACGGCGGTACGCGACAGGTTTTCAACGATGGGGAACGGAGGACAGGCGACGTTGGCTGCATAAGCGGTCGGCCAGCCGTCCGCATCCAACGCGGCGCGGAGTTTCACGTAAGCAGCCGGGCGGTACCAGTCGTGCTGCATGTCGTCCTCTCGCGACCAGGTCACCTTCACTGGAACACCGGCAGCTTTCGAGATTTCCACCGCCTCGGCGACGAAATCCACTCGGGCGCGCCGTCCGAAGCCGCCACCGACGAACTGCGTATGGACCTGTACTTTGTCCTTGGGCAGCCCGGTGATCTGAGCGGCGATGTCGCGCGAGGGGGTCTGCATTTGCGTGGACGCCCAGACTTCGCAACTGTCCGCGGTGACGTGCGCGGTACAGTTCATCGGTTCCATGGGCGCGTGCGACAGAAAGGGAGCTTCGTAGACGGCTTCGAGGGTCTTGGCGCCGTCCGACAGCGCAGCTGCGCCCGCGCCTTCCTTGCGGGCGTTGACCCCGGCTTGCTGGGTGCGTTCGGCGAACATCTTGCTGATGCTCGCGCTCGTCACTGCGGCGCTGGGACCTTCGTCCCATTTGACCTCGAGCACTTTGCGCCCCTGCATGGCAGACCAGGTATTGTCGGCGATCACGGCTACGCCGGAGGAAATTTGAATAACGTCCTTGACGCCCGGCACGGCCTTCGCCTTGCTGGCATCGAAGCTGGCGACCTTGCCGCCAAAAACCGGGCAGCGCTCCACCACCGCGTAGACCATTCCGGGTCGGCGCGCGTCAATGCCGAAGGGCGCTCGGCCGGTGACTTTGAGGCCCGTGTCGAGCCGCTTCACTGGGGTTGCGATCAGTTTGAAGTCCTTCGGGTCTTTGGGCTGGACGTTGGCGGGGACCGGCAGGTTTGCCGCCGCGTCGGCGAGACTTCCGTAACTCAAGCGCGCGCTGGTTGCGGTGTTGACAACGAAGCCCTTCTCGGTGCGGCACTGGGACTTATCGACGCCCCACTTTTGCGCCGCCGCATCGATCAGCATCGCGCGTCCGGTGGCACCGGCTCTGCGGAGCGGAGTCCACAGCGTCCGGATGCTCATGCTGCCGACCACGCCTTGCAACGGACCGTAGAGCGTTGTATCGACCGGCGCGAATTCGGTGCGAACCTTCGACCAATCGCAATCCAGCTCGTCGGCCAAAATCTGCGAGAGCGAGGTGACGGGTCCTTGCCCCAGCTCGGATTTCGTAATCAGAAATGTGACTGTATCGTCGGCCGCGATGTGAATATAGGCGCTCGGTTTTGGATTGGCGGGCGCGCCGGGAAGCACGCCGCCGCCGAATTGTTGCGCGTCCAGTTTCGCGCGTTCCGGCAGGACAACACCCAGCACGAGACCGCCCGCGGCGGTCAGAAAACCACGACGGCTGACATTGGTGATCGCGCTCATGCTCTACCTCCCCGTGCCTTGATTTCCGCGGCGCGATGAATCGCGCTCCGGATGGTTTGATACGTGCCGCAGCGGCAGATGTTCCCTCGCATCACCTCATCGATGTCGGCATCGCTGGGATGAGGATTCTTGGCCAGCAAGGAGGCCGCGTTCATAATCTGGCCCGATTGGCAGTAGCCGCACTGAGGCACGTCCTGCTCGATCCAGGCTTGCTGCACCGGATGCGTCGCATCGGCGGATAGCCCCTCGATCGTCGTGACGGATTTACCGGCGACACTTTTCATCTGAGTCACGCAGGAGCGAGTGGCCGAGCCGTTAATATGGACCGTGCAGGCGCCGCACAACGCCATGCCACAGCCGAATTTCGTGCCGGTCATACCGAGCACGTCGCGCAAGACCCACAGCAGCGGCATTTCAGGCGCAACATCCACCGTCTGCGGCTTGCCGTTCAAAGTGAACTTGACGGATGCCATCGAGAATTCTCCTTATCAGAGTTTATCGGAGTTGCAATATCTTTGGGAACCCAGTACAAAAGGTCCATATTCCATTATCCCCGCTCATAGGCTTGCTTCAGGCCTTGGATGTCAATTTTGTCCATCTGAAGCATTGCTTGCATGACCCTTTTCGATTTCTCAGGATCCTTGTCCCCTAGCATCTGGCCCAAAGCATTGGGGATGATTTGCCACGACAAGCCATACTTGTCTTTCAGCCAGCCGCATCTGTGTTTCTCTCCGCCTTCGGAGAGCTTGCCCCACAACTCATCTACTTCTTCCTGCGTCTCGCAGTGCACGAAGAACGATATGGCAGGCGAGAAAGTGAATTGTGGGCCGCCGTTTAGCGCCATGAACTCTTGTCCCTCGATCTGGAAGGTCGCGGACATTATCGTTCCTTTCGGTCCAGGCCCTGCATCCCCGTAACGAGTAACGCGTCCGACTTTCGAGTTTTTAAAAATGGAGGTATAAAAATTCATGGCCTCCTCGGCTTTGCCGTCGAACCACAGGAACGGGGTGATTTTTTGCATTTATAGCCCAAACACAAGGACGACCGGCTGGCCATGGCTGCCCATAATGCGGTTCTCCATACCAGCCGCAAACGCGACCCGCTGCTTCCCGCCGGCCTGATAAGTGATCACGCCGCCTCCGGACGGCTGCTTGGTGGCAATCTTGTGCAGTATTTTCCCGTTGGCTGCGTCGAATACCAGAAAGTTGCCATCCAGGTCGGCAGTCATGACGAGGCCGCTCGCGGTAACCGCGATGCCGGCCACCATCGGTCCAGCGGCTTCGTACTTCCACCGGACCTCGCCGGAATCTGCATCCACGGCGGTGACCCAGCCCGCCTTGCGCGGATCATGATCTCCGAAAGCGTTCGAGGTGCCAAGGAACGGCTTCCCGTCTTCGAACTCCGGGAGCTTGGGGTCTAACTTGAGCGTGTTGCACCAATCCACTGCGTTCACATAGACCAAGTTAGTGTTGGGCGAGTAAGTGGGGCCGTACCATTCCACGCCGCCAGCGGTGCCGGGGCAGAAATGAGTGCCCTCGGGAGTAATGGGCGCCTCGACATTTTCGATGGTAGTTACCGGCGTCTTCCAGGCGACTTTGCCCGCCGCGATATCGATGGCGTGCAGGAAACCGTCCTTGCCACCCGCCATGGCGCGCTTTCGGCCAGCCTTGGTAGTGATCAGCGCGGGAGTGGCAGCCTGATCCCAGTCGTGCACGTCGTGCGGCACCAGTTGATACCAGGTTTTCAGCGCACCGGTTTTGGCGTCCAGCGCTACGATGGAGCCGGTGTAAAGATTGGCGCCGGGGCGATATTCTCCTGAAAAGTCGGGGCCGGGGTTGCCGGTGGGCACATAGAGGACGCCGGCCTCCGTGTCCAGCGTGTAGCTGGTCCAAGTGGAGCCGCCGCCGACATGGACATCCTTCGGCCAAGTCTCGGCGCCGGGCGCGTTACCGGTAGGAACCAACTGGAACGTCCAAACCACTTTGCCCGTGGCCGCGTCGAGCCCAGCCATGATGCAGCCGCAGGCCCTCTCGGCGCCGGATGTGCCAATGAAAACCATCCCGTTCCACGCGATCGGCGAGGCTGCAATGGTGGCAGGCCGGGGGTCGGGCTTCTCAGTGAGCTTAGTGGACCAGAGTTGCTCGCCGTTCTTTACGTCATAGGCCATCACGGTGCCGTCGCGGAATCCACGAAAGACGCGATTCCCCAAGACCGCAACACCGCGTACCGCGCCGGCGACCAGCGGCTCCGCTCCG
>CAZKVF010000062.1:0-8559 GCA_964556085.1 uncultured Solibacteraceae bacterium | reverse complement strand
GCGTGTCTGGTTCGGGCCAGGACGTGAGCTTGACACAGTTCCTTTTCAACCCCACACCGTTTGCCGTGCAATCGCAGGTTCCTCAAACCTTTGACGACTTAGCGGCCGCATTTGCAGCCGGACAGTTCAGCAGTGCCCAGGTAGCCTCCATGCTCACAGGATCCTCTCCGCCGGCATCCCCCACGCAGAGTCTGGTTTACGGAGATCGCACCCTGGCCTACTCGACCCAGGCTTCGCTGGTATATGCCTACTCGCACCGGCTGACTTTTCAAGTGAGTTCGTTTGCGTCTGGCAGCCAGCCCCTGAGTAACGGAAGCCAGGTGCATACCATTTACCTGGTCAACCACGCGATTGGCGCCAATGGTGGCGTAAGCTTGTCGTACAGTCTATCCCCGCGCACGCAGGTGGGATTGAATGTGGAGGAAGCCTGGGTGACGAACCACTACCAGGGCGCCTATCTCACCATAGCCAGCGCTTCGATCGGCCGCAAAATGGGAGAGCACTGGTTCGCCAATGTGCACGGGGGCTATTATGTTACGCGGTCAACGAAGTCAGGCGCGGAGTTCCCTAGTAACGAGGCGATCGGGGGAGCCTCTTTGGGATTGAAGACATACCAGAACACCTTCACCGCTACTTTCGACCGAACCAGCACGGACTCCCTTGGTCTGATCGGAACTGTTAACAGCATTGGGGGCAGTTGGCGATGGCACCACCGCGGCAGCGGGTGGGCTCTCGTCGCCGGTTTCTTCGAGGAGCAGACGCGCAATACGGGGTTTGCCAGCCTCTCCGGATTACAAACCTCGGGTGGCATCAGCAGGAATCTTACCGATCAAAGCACAATCTCCGCGCAGTATGTATTTTATAAGGGCAATTCTACGTATAGCGGCGTTTTCACGAACCTGACGGAGCAAAGTGTTCGGCTCTCGGTGGGGTGGTCGCCAGAGCCCAACTTGCGATAGGGGCTTCGGCCGGTGTTTCGGATTTTCAGCAAGTACGTATCCCCCAAGACCCTGGTTCTGGTGTTGCTGGAGGGAGGGCTGATCGCGCTGGCGCTCATTTGCGCCGTGCGCATCCGTTTCTGGGACAGCACGCAAGGATTTAGCTCGTATACGGCATTCCCTGAATTCGGGCTCCAGGCAATCGTTTTTGTCGCCACCCTGCAGATTTGTTTCTATTACGGCGATCTTTACAACCTTAGACACACCCATCTGCGCAACGAACGGATGATGGCAGTGGCCCAATCATTAGGCGCCAGTTGCCTGCTACTCGGGGTCCTATATTATGTCTTCCCGTCGCTTGTGCTGGGGCGCGGCGTCTTCTTCATCAGCATGGCCCTGGTCCCGGCCTTTATCGGGGTTAGCCGGGTTGGCTTGGATCGCATCTGGCAGGCGGCGGCTCTCAAGGAGAACGTCGCCATCATGGGCACCGAGTCCCTGGCATGCACCGTGGCTTCGGAACTGGCAAAGAGGCACGACCTGAGCGTGCGGTTGCGTGGGTTTATCGATGTGCACCCGAGCCGGAACGGCCGGGAAACGCTGCTGGATCACCCGATCCTAAGCCCCGGGGAGGATCTGCTCGGTTTGGTGGAGCGCCACGAGATCTCGCGCATCATCGTGGCGCTCGAAGACCGGCGCAATGCCCTTCCGGTACGGGACCTGGTGCGGCTGCGCGTGCAGGGGGTGCGGATCGAGGATGCGCATTCGACGATTTCCGCGCTGACTGGCAGGGAATGGCTGGCCACAGTGAAGCCGAGCTGGTTCGTGTTCTCGGATGGCTTCCAGCGGTCGCACACGACGATTATTCTCAAACGGGCGATAGACCTGGCGAGCGCCGTGATCGGCCTGGTGGTGACGCTACCAATCATGCTGCTGACCTCTGTGGCCATACGGCTGGATTCCAAGGGGCCGATTATTTTCCGGCAGAAGCGCGTCGGGCTGCGGGGGAAGTGTTTTCAGGTTTTGAAGTTCCGCACCATGCGGATGGACGCGGAGGCGGCCGGCGCGCAGTGGGCCACGGACAACGATCCGCGGGCGACGTGGCTGGGGCGTTTCTTGCGCAAGTACCGCCTGGACGAACTGCCGCAATTCGTCAACGTAATCCGGGGAGAAATGAGCCTGGTAGGACCGCGCCCGGAACGGCCAGAATTTGTGGACGAATTGCGAAAGCAGATTTCCTATTACGACGAGCGCCATAGTGTGCGGCCGGGGATCACAGGTTGGGCTCAGACGCAATACCGGTACGGGAGCAGCGTGGAAGATGCCGCGCGAAAGCTGGAGTTCGACCTCTTCTACCTGAAGAACATGTCTATCTTTTTCGATTGCGCGATTATTCTGGATACGGTCGGCATCATGTTTTCTGGATCCGGGGCGCGGTGAGAAGCGAGGAGCCAGGAGCCACAAAAGGAATTAGGACGCCGGTCAAGCCGAAGAACCGCTTTCGCGCAAATCCTCAGAACACGATCTTGGCGGTGCAATTGCCCCGGTAGGCGCACCGGGTGTCCAGCTCTACAGGAAGCTGTTGACCCGCTTCTCGACATCGGCGCGAAAGCGATCGACGAAGCCCAAGACGTAAGGCGTAAGGGGCCATTCGGGGTATTCGATCAGGGGGGTCAGGTCCATACCGAAATTAAGGGCGCTTTCTTCGTCGGTGCCGTGGGAAGCGTAGTATGTAGCGTGAGCCAGGCGGCGGCCCGCAGTGGCCAGGTCGTAGCGCTTTCCGCCGCTCACCTGGGAATCGAAAACCCCCACCAGGGCAGCAGCGATATTGGAACGCGCGGACGCCGGCAACATCTGCTTGTCCGCGTCCACCAGCCAATCGAGATCGCGCCAAACCTCGCAGCCATAGACCTTCTTCGGCTTGCTTTTGGCCGGCAAGGCGCGGAGGGCTTGGATCGAGCGCAGCGCCACCGCCACGTGGGTATCGTGTTTGTCCGCCAGGTTGTGGAGGTAGACGATCTCGGGCTGAGCTACGCGCAGGATCTGTTCGAGGTTCTGCACTACTGCCGCCTCGTTCGGATTTTTCACCTGGGCGCTCGTAAATCCCAGCTGCACCTGGCAGGCATATTCGCCTACAAACGCAGCCTTGCGCTGTTCGATCCGGCGAACCTGCTGCATTTCTTCGTCCGTGTAGGAGCCGTAGATTCCGGTGCGCGGGCTGCCCGCGCCGTTGGTCACGACCACCCCGGTGAACCATTGCTCGCGGCTGCCGAAGCATTGGGCGATGCCGTGATAGGCCATGATTTCGAGGTCGTCCTGGTGGGCGGAGATAGCCAGGTGCGTGGTGCGGGCAAGCGCTGCCGGCATCTCCCGGCCATCCGGGATGAACAGGTCAGCGGCGGGATTGTGGAGCTGCATGAATTCCTTTCTTGATGTGAATGGCCGGCAGGCTAGCGGCGGCAATGGCTTGGCCGTGGCGCTTTTCCTGCTCTCCCGGAATATGGAAGCGAACTTTTTCGGCTAGTTCCGGGAACTCGGCATCGAGAACCTGGCGCGCCATGGAGAGAATGAGGTCACCTCCCTGACCGGACATCACGCGGCCCAGCACGAGCAGGTTACGGAACTCATAAAAGTCGGCAAAGTGCGCAATGGTGTAGCCGAAGTAGATGCCGATAGTCTCGTAGATGCGCTGAGCCCGCGCGTCTCCGTCGGCCATCAGCTTCTGCACATTTTCCAGCTTCGCCGGAAGGGGCATTTCCCGCGGCAAATCGATTCCCGTGGGGGCGAGCAGGCGACCCACGGCCTGTTGCGAAAAGTATTGGACCCCCACGCCTGTATCGCCCGACCATTCGTCCGCGGGCGCTGGCTCGCGGAAGTCCACGGGCACGAACGCCAGTTCGTTCAGCCAGGTAGTGATGCCGCCTTGCGGGGTTACAAAGCCGGCTGCCAAGCTGCTGCCCATAGCGATGCCCAATACCGCATTGTCTTGGAGCGCCATGGAACCCGCGAGAGCAGTTACTTCGCCGTCGTTGACAACTTCAAAGGGGACGCCGCCCCAGTGGTCCTGAAGATCGAAGAAGAGGCGGCGGATGTGCCTGTCGAATTCGGGCGGCGGCACGGAGCGGTAGAGCGAGCCGGCGCGCACCTCATTGGCCACGTAGACTCCCGCGGCACTACCGCCGATCGCATCCACGCGAGGGAGTCTGGCCGCGGCGCGTGCCAGCGAGTCGTTGATGCCATCAAAGTGGTAGCGCGGGTCGGATTGAGCGCCGGGATTCCAGGGCACCTCCTCGCTAAAGATCACCTTTCCTTCGGCAACTGCGGCGCACTTGCGATCACTGGCACCGAGGTCGAAGCCGATGCGGAATCCATCGAGGTGGCGGCCCAGTGGTTCCGCCGATTCCTTCTCCTCGGGAACTTTGTCCAGAGCGGCGTGTTCGATCACGAGCGGATGCCTGTAAACCTGCTCCCCCAGGAAGCGGGCATCGAAAGCGCGCGCGCCGCCGCGGGCGTAAAGGCTGCCTAGGCATGCGGCAATCGGGGCCGCGCTTTGGGAGTCTCCAGCCACGATCACGCGGTGCCCGCCCTTCTGCCAAAGGAGAAACTTCAACAGCCGCTCGATGTAGCGGAGGTTCACGGCCGTAGCGGCCCCCTGGTGCGGAAGCACGGCGGTGTTGAAAACCGATACAGACCCACCACTACGTTCCAGGGCGAGAGCCACACGCGGGCCACGGTTCTCGACTACCGCAGCCGAATAGGCCCTATTCCATAGTCCTGCCGGAACAAACCCTGGATCCAAAACCGGGCGAAGTTTGGGCGAAACCGTCAGCAAAAGAGACATGAAGTGGGTGGGGCAGGCGCATTCGCCTGCCAACTCTCCATCTTCCAGTTCTCGATTCCCGCTGTCCAGTGCACAACCGTTGCAGGAGGTAACGGATAGGTTCGTAACTGGATCGAACGCACCATGTTCTCAATCGATTAGGCGAGCTAGAATGAGGCATGCCCGAGGCCGCGCGGCCGTCGCATTTTTCCGCAACCAGCATTCGCGAGGAACTGGACCGTGTGCTCGCCAGCCCGGAATTTCGGACCAGCAAACGCAGTCAGGACTTCCTGAAATACGTGGTGGAACACGCCCTCGGCGGCCAGGCCGATCTGCTGAAAGAGCGCACCATCGGGATTGAAGTGTTCGGGCGCTCGACGGACTACGACCCCGGCGAGGACGCCACCGTTCGAGTGAAAGCCGGAGAGGTCCGCAAGCGGCTGGGCCTCTACTACGCCGAGCAGGGGGCCCACGATCCGGTCCGCATCGAACTACCTCTGGGCACTTATATACCTGAGTTTCGTCGGGGTGAAGCGGCACCGGTACAACCGGAACGGCCCCAGGCTCCGAATGAGGCGGCTGAAGCCGCCAGCAACCTCAAGCCTGCCCCACAGGGGTTGAAGCCCGCGCCGCGGGGGCCGCGCCTTGTAGCGCTGGCCGCGCTTTTATGTTTTCTCGGCGCCGGCATCTTTTGGCTGCGTAGCCGCCCGGGAAGCGCGCCTCTGGATCAATTTTGGGGCCCGGTACTGACGGGGAGCGCGCCTGTTCTGGTGTGCGCTGCGTACGTGCCGGTTTACGGCCTCGATCGGGATACCCATCCGGCACCGCGAGCCGAAGATTTCGTGGCTCTCACCGATCAGTTTGTGGGCGGCGGCGACCTGATCGCCGTCTCGCGTTTGAGCGCCATGCTTGCACGGATGGGCCGGCCGTTCCGTTTGAAGGTCGGCAACGACGTTACGTTTCAGGATCTGCGCACGGGGCCGGCTATCCTGGTGGGCTACTCCTACACGCGCTGGAAGGAGATCAGCCGCGAGTTGCGCTTCTTTATCGATGGCACACGGCGGCCTATCGGTATTACAGACAACGGCGCTCCCACAGCCTGGTCACTTCCCAATCTCCCGGCGGATCGGAGGACGGACGAAGATTACGCGATTGTCTCGCGCGTGTTTCACGCGGACACGCATGCCATGCTTGTGGAGATCGCCGGCATTACGCAGTACGGCACCGATGCCGCAGCCGACCTGGTGAGCAGTCCGGATCTGATGGCGGAGGCATTGAGCAAAGCGCCGCGGGGCTGGCAGCAGCGGAACCTGCAACTGGTGCTGCACGTCAAGGTGATTGCGGGATCTCCAAGTTCGCCCAAGGTGGTAGCGGCGCATTTCTGGTAGGGCTGCGGGCATATGCCCCAACGGCGGCGTTCGCCGGCGGCAAAGAGACCGCCCGCGCTACCAAAATTAATCGGTGCGTAGCGCTTGAATTACGTCTACTTGCGCGGCGCGTAAGGCCGGCAGCATCGAGGCGACCACCGAAGCAGCGAGCAGAATGAGGGCCGATCCGGTAAGTGGCAGAGCGCCGGGCGTCCGCAGATCGGGAAAATAGCTCGCGCCGAGGCGCAGGAGCGCGAATCCGCACAGCGCGCCGGCCGCGATGCCCGCGAGCCCCATCACGGCGCCGTCCCGAACTACGCCCATCAAGATCGCGCGAGGCTCGGAACCGACCGCCAGTCTGATGCCGAACTCGCGCGTGCGCCCACTTACGGAGAAGGCCAGCACTCCCGCAACGCCCACCAAAGCGATGGTGAGCGCGACAAACGCGAACACACCGAACACAACGGCGTTTAAGCGATCGGGCGTGAGCACTTCCGCGCGAACGTCTTCCAGAGTGGCCGGACGCTCTACAGGTTGATCCGCCGACATGTCGCGGATGATCCGGCGTATGGGCGTCACCAGGGCGTAGGGATCGGCGCGCGTGTGGACAAAGATGCGCCCGCCGCCCATCTCCTGGCGGAAAGGATGATAGATGGTGATGGCCATGCCGGGCACCACGTTCTCGTCGTCCATATCGGCGGCCACCCCGACGATGCGCCTCGGCGCGGGGCTGACGTCGATGAACTTCATGACCGGGTCGGTCCACATCACATGGCGGTTGACCGCATCCCCGTTTGGAAACATGCGGCTGGCCAGACTCTGGCTTACGATCGTGACCAATTCGCTGCCGCGCCTGTCGGCATCGTTAAAATCGCGCCCGGCAATGATGGGGACGCCCAGCGCCGCGAAAAACCCGGGCGAGACGGTGCGAAAGCGGGCCCGCGGATCCTCTTCGCCCGGGGCGCGGACGTGGCCATCGGCCGAAAACCCCAAGCCCGGACCGAAGTTGCCGGCGTCGCGCCAGGGAACAGTCGTGCCGATGGCGGCCTGATCGACGCCGGGCAGTTCGCCGATGCGCCGCACGGCCTCCTGGTAGAACGCCGTGATCTGGTCGGGCGTGCGCCCATAAGACATCACGGGCACATTCACGGCGAGGACGTGACGCATATCGAAGCCTGTCTGGGCCGCCTGAAGCGCGAGCAAAGTCTTGAGCAGAGTGGCAGCGCCCGCCAGCAGGACGAATGACGCGGCGATCTGAATGATGGCGAAAATCCGCTGGCGGCGGCCCGCGCTACCCGTGACGCGTGTTCCCCCACTCGCCAGGCCGGACCCATAGGATGCGTCCGCAAAAGGCAAACGGGGGACAAATGCCAGAAGTATCGCGGCGACTACCGCCAGGGCGGCGCCCACCCACACCATCGTGGAATCGACCGTCAGGTCGAGGGCGCGCACCGAGAAGCGGGACGCGTAGCGGGCGAGAATGGCCACCAAGGGCCGGGCGCTCAGAACCCCGAGAGCAGCGCCGGCGCCGCAGAGGAGTAGGCTCTCGGCCAGCAGCGTTCGGCGGAGCGCGCCCGTGCCGGCGCCCAGCGCCGCGCGTATTGTAAGTTCGCCTTCGCGCCGTACAGTGCGGGCCAGGACCAGGTTGGCCACATTGGAGCACGCGATCAGAAAGACGAGGCCGGACGCCACGAGCAGCACCAGGAGCACCGTCCTCGCGCGTGACGTGATTTGATCCCGCAAGCGCACGGCATCGATGCGGAAATCGGCTTTCGCCGAGTACGCCTCGGGATGCTGTTTCAGCATGGCGGCATGTATGACGCGCAGCTCGGCGCGAGCCGATTCGAGATCCGCGCCCGGCGCGAGCCGGCCGAACAGCTCAGTCATGCGGTGCACGCGGCCCGTGACCATGGTGGCCGAGAGGTGATGCGGGCTGGTGACCACGTTGGCAATGATCTCGGTTTCGGCCGGATACGGCACCGAAGGTTCCAATACGCCTACGATGGTTGCCGAGCGCGAGCCGAGACGGATGGTCTTGCCGACTACCGACGGGTCGCTTTTGAGTGCCGTGGTCCAGAAGCGATACGTGAGGACGGCGGCGCCCGCGGCGCCGGGACCATCGTCGCGCATATCGAGCAGGCGGCCCAGGACCGGGTGAAGGCCCATCACCTCGAAATACGAGCCACCCACCACGCCCGCCGTTACCGAACGGGGTTCGCCGAGACCGACCATCGTGAAGCCGATGGTGGAGAAATCCCCGAAGGCGCTGAGAGTCTTCATGCCCGAACTCAGGTCCTGAATTTCGGGCACCGAGAAGGCCATGTCGTCCATGCCGATGCCTGGCGCGCTCTGATGGATGTATACAAGTTTGTTTTCGTCGCGATTTACGAGCGGCCTCAGGAGTACGCCGCGAACCAGTGTAAAGATGGCGGCATTG
>CAZKVF010000061.1:0-5758 GCA_964556085.1 uncultured Solibacteraceae bacterium | reverse complement strand
ATGTTGTCGAAGGCTTTGTAGACGACGGAAAAGCCGATGATGGCGTCGACCACATAAGAGTTTGCATGGATGCCGCCCAGAACACCGGCCAGCAGGGTGATGCTGTGCCCTAGAGTGAAGAGGCTGACATACTGCACGATGTCCTTGAGCCGGTACAGAAAGAAGATGACTCCGACGAGGAACGCGAGGTGATCGTATCCGGTGACCATGTGTTTGGCGCCGAGGTAAACGAACGGGGCGATGGCCGCGCCGCGATTCGACTGGACGAACGAAGCGTCGCGTTTGGATACGTTATGCGCGTAGGCGGGTGCTGGCAACAGGGTGGCGCAGACGAGGATCAGGACGAGGATGGATATCGCGGCACGGCGTACGGCAGGGGCGATCATTACAGAGCGAAGTTTATCATGGGCTGTAATGCATCCCCACAGAGGCACCGAGACACAGAGAAAACCAAAAGCAAAATCTTTAGGGCACAGAGTTGACAGAGAGCACAGAGAGATCAAAAGCGAGTCAGTAGACAGTCCACGTGCCGGGAGTGGCGAGTTCGACGAGGTGGCCGTCGGGGTCGCGGAAGTAAATGCTCGTTCCGCCGAGCTCCCAACGAACACGGCTTTCGACATTGATGCCTTTGTCGCGAAGCAGCTGCTCCCAAGACGCCAGCTCGCTACGGTCGATGGAGAAGGCAAAATGAAGCGATCCACTGCCGTCATGAGGCGGTATGGTTCCGCCGGGAATCTCGACGGGCTCGGAAGTACCGCCCTCGAGGAACAGCAGAAGGAGATGCCGACCGGCCACGCTTAGAGCGCAGAGGCGCTCGCTCTGTGCAACCAACTCCAGGCCCAAGACCTCCTGGTAGAAACAGGCTGAGGCAGAAAGGTCCCGTACGTGGATCGCCGTTTCGATGATCCCGTTCAGACGAGGCATATGGCACCCCGGGCTAAAGACCGGCAAAGGCAGGCGACGAGATCGCCTGCCCCCCGTTTAGCTCGCGAGCGCTTTGACGCGCACGTGCAGCTTCGACTTGTAACGTGCAGCGGTATTCTTCTTGATAACGCCGGTTTTAACTGCGCGGTCAATCAATGAGAAGGTGGCTGGCAACAGCCCTTCGGCCTTGCTGGAGTCCTTCTCCTGGATCGCGCGCCGCATGGCGCGAATCTGGTGCCGCAACCGGCTTTTCGCCCTGCGGTTGTATACCGTCCGCTTTTCGGTCTGCCGTACCCGCTTGAGCGCGGAATAAGTGTTTGCCATCGTTTGACTTCCTAGGATACCGCAGTGGCCGCGTTCCAGGCAACCGCGCATTAGGGCGAGTCGGGACAGAGTTCGCCGCGTCCCTATGATATACTTTTCGCGCTCCCATACCCAGAGGTCGTAGTGTGTTTGCCGAGGAGGGCGAGATGGCGAAAACCCAGAAAAATTCGTTTGGCCGCCGGGGCTTTTTGAAAGGCGCGGCAGCGGGCGCAGCGGCGATTGTGGCACAGCCGGAAATTGCGAAAGCGCAAGAGAGCGAGGCACCTCGAGCGGGAGCTGCTCCTGCCGGTCGGGGGCCCGGGGCGGCGCAACTTGCTCGCGAGGCGGGCGCGCCGGCCGAGGCTGCCGCGCGGGTGATCGAAAATCCCGGTTCCGACTTCATGGTGGATGTGATCAAGGGCTTGGGAATCGAATACCTTACCGCTAATCCCGGCTCCACCTTCGAATCGCTGCACGAATCGCTAATCAATTACGGGCGCAACAGCATGCCCGAGTTTCTCACCTGCTGCCACGAAGAATCTGCCGTGGCAATGGCGCACGGCTACGCCAAGATCGAGGGCAAGCCGATGATGGCCCTGATTCATGGTACGGTCGGTCTGCTGCACGCCTCCATGGCCATCTACAATGCGTACGCCGATCGCGTGCCTATCTACATGGTGGTGGGCAACCACGCGGATGGGGCGGTGCGCGCCGGCGGCGTGGAGTCGTATCACAGCGCGCAGGATATGGGCGGACTGGTCCGGGACTTTGTGAAATGGGACGATCAGCCCTATTCGCTGGGCGCCTTCGCGGAATCCGCCGTACGCGCTTACAAGGTGGCCATGACCCCGCCCATGGGGCCGGTGCTGGTCGTGGCGCATCATGAGTTGCAGTCCGACCCCAACCCGCGCAAGGATATCCACATTCCGAAACTGGTGATGACCGCGCCGCCCCAGGGCGATGGGGCCGCGGTGGCCCAAGCCGCCAGAATGCTGGTGGAAGCGGAACGTCCGTTGATTGTCACCCAGCGGTCGGCGCGCACGCCCGAGGGGGTCAAGCTGCTGGTGGAACTGGCGGAAACTTTGCAGGCACCGGTCAACAACCAGGAGCGCATGAATTTCCCCAACAGGCATGCGCTCGCGGGCAATGGCACGCCGGGCTACCAGCCCGATGTGACTCTCTACCTGGAGGTTGCGGACGTGGCCGCGCAGGTGCGCGCGGCACGGGCACGCGGCGCTAAAACCATCAACATCTCTTCAGTAGACCTGTACATGAAGAGCAACATCCAGGACTTCGGACACTACGGCGAGTTCGACCTGGACATCGGGGCCGACGCCGAGGCCACCCTTCCGGCGCTCATCGAAGGGTGCAAGAAGCTGATCACGGCCGACCGGAAGCGGGCGCTAGCCGATCGGGGCGCCAAGCTGGCGGCGGCGCACCGCGATGCCCGCAACCGAGAGATCGAGGCAGCCTCTTACGGGTGGGATTCGAGCCCGATTGCCTTGAGCCGGCTGAGCGGCGAGTTGTGGCCGCTGATCGAGAACGAGGATTGGTCGCTGGTGGGCTGGCAAGGCTTCATCGGCAACTGGCCAAACCGTCTCTGGAAGTTCGATAAGCAGTATCAGTACATTGGCGGGCAGGGCGGCGGCGGGATCGGCTACAACGCGCCGGCAGCCGTGGGCGCGGCCCTGGCCAACAAGAAACACGGCCGCCTTTCGATTAATATTCAGACCGACGGCGATCTGAACTTCGCTCCCGGCGTGCTGTGGACGGCCGCGCACCACCGCATCCCCATGCTGACTGTGATGCACAACAATCGCGGCTATCATGCTGAAGTGATGTTCGTGGAAAGGCAGTGCAGTCTGCATAATCGCGGCGCGGAGAACGCGCACATCGGAACCAAGCTGACGGACCCCGATATCAACTACGCCAAAATGGCGCAGGCCTACGGACTCTACGCGGAGGGGCCAATTACGGACCCGAAGGATCTGGCCGCAGCCTACAAGCGCGGACTCGAGCGGGTCAGGAAGGGCGAGCCGGCGCTCATTGACGTGGTGACACAGCCGCGGTAGCAAGAAGGCGGGAAAAAAGCGACTATTACAGCAGGTTGACAGACGAGAGCGTCTGTCCCTGGTCTGTTTACGCGCCGGACACCGTTCGGGTCGCCCTAACGCGATGCTCCTCGCTTTGGAACGGTTCCATGAGAATTTCGGCGATGCGGCGGAACCGCGCGCAGTCGCGGCAATAGGACGTACAGATTTTGGCGTGCTCCAAGAGGTAGCCGAACTGCTCCCGATATACTTCAGCGGACCCATCTTCGGGCAGTTGCGGCACCCGCGGCGAGCGGCATTCCCCGGAAACGCTCAAGGACTTCGCGAAAAAGCTCACGGCCACAAGACCTCCACAAGCTTAGTTCCGCGTCATCGTATAAAATCTCAACTACGGGAAACAAGTAAGCCAAGGCGCTACGGAAACTGTCAAAAAAGGGAATATTGAGTTGTTAACTTAAATCAGGGAAATTCCGGAGCAACCGCCGGTGACAAAATCACCGGCGCCACCAGAGACCACCGGCGCCACCTTTAAAACGGGACGTCGTCGTCGGTGATGCCTTGGCTGAAATCGTCCGGGGGCGCGGCTGGGGCTTGCTGAACCTGTGGCCGCTGCGCGCCTCTGGGCATGGAAACCGGCTGGGCGAAGTCTCCAGAGGCGGCCTGATCGCCGCGGCCCCCTCCCAGCAGCACAGCGTTGGACGCCTCGCAGACCACTTCCGTGATGTATTTCTTCTGGCCTTCCCTATCTTCGTAGCTGCGCGTTTCGATCCGCCCTTCCAGGTAAATCTGCTTGCCCTTCAACAGGTAGTTGGCGACGTTTTCCGTGCGCCACATCACGATGTTGTGCCAGTCAGTGATGTCTTTCCATTCCCCGGTTTGCTGGTCCTTAGAGCGGCGGCCGGTAGCCAGAGAGAATTTCGAAACCGAGATGCCGCTCGTGGTGAACTTGGTCTCGGCATCCTTGCCGATGTTGCCCAGCAGGATCACTTTGTTGGCGCTTCTGGATGCCATCTTACCCTGAACTGTATCACACCTCTCACCTGAAGGACCGGCCTTATCTCGGCGAACTGGGGGGAGCGGCAGCCAGGCTCAGCGGGCAGGCGGACGCCAGCGCGCGCGCTTCCACCTTGGGAAAATACGGCGAGCACTGGCCGAGCAAATCCTCCAACAAGATCCGGGATTCACCGCATGCGCCCCTCGCCAGCGCCGCCATGTGACGCCAAGCTTGGGCATCGTGTAACAGGTCGGGGGCAATTGCAAAATTTAGGGCGCTGGAAAACTCGTCTTCCGCATGCGAGTAATCCTTGCGCCGGTAGAATTGGATTCCCCGATAGAGATGCGCCTCCCCCGAAGCCAGATCCTGGGCATTGGCGAATGCGGTTCTGCTAGCCAAGCTGTAATCGGCCAGGGCCCGTTCATCCTTCCCGCTAAGTTCCTCGGCGCGAGCCCGCAGGTAGATGGCGCGAACCAGATTGGGATCGGCTTTGACGGCTGCATCGAGGGTAGAAACAGCCGCCGCCGGATCGTCCGTCAGAATTTCGGAGCTGCCGAGCCGCAGCAGGACGCGAGGCATGTCCGGCTTGGGGGAGAGATGCGCGACGACGGGCACCAGTTGGTTCTGCGCGCGCTTCCACGCATCGACCGCCTGACGGAAACGCGCACGCGCTTCCAATTCATTCCCCTTGCCAGAGGCAGCCAAGCCAGCCGTCCACAGCGCCCAGCCTCTATCCGGCTGCTCGGAAAACTGGCGGGAGGCCTCGAAAAAGTCATCGCGCTGGAGAGCCGCCCAGCCGAGCCATTCCCGGCCAACGCTCAGGATCGCCTGGCATAGATTGGCGGGCATAATTACGGAAATACACGCGGCGCTGTCAATACCAGCTGATATCTCAAGTTTCGCTTGATCGACAGTTGGTGGATCCGGCGGGATCTGAAGCCGGGCTATGGCGGCCAGGACACGCAATCCGGACGGTGCCGCCGGCATTTCGTAATTCTTGGGAAGGCGTCCAACTGTTTCCGGCCACCAGTCAATGCTTTTTTTCAGCGCCGCAGCCGCTTCCTGAAAATCGCTCTGGTTCCGAGTGACGATTGCTTCCGCAAGGCGGCAGAAGCCCTCCCGAAAATACAGCGGTGACAGACCGGCTGGGCCGGAAACCGATATGGCGGCCACCTGGGACTGTATGCAATGCTGAACATCCTGAATCTGAGTAGGGATGCTCCATACAACCCGATCAAAATCGGATTGAGCGCGCAATTCCAACTCAGCCTGCGGCCGGTCGGCTGCAAATAATACACACCCACTGCACAGGAACAGTATGCGCAAGCACATCAAAACCTCCTTTGAGCATTTCACAGACCAGTCCATACCTTTCGAGACGTATCGCTGAAGCTGAAGGTTTATTTCTGCTTGCGCAGCACCCAATCAAGGCTTATTGGTCCGGGTCCTGCGGCAGTGATCCACAGGAAGAAGAAGCAATAGAAGA
>CAZKVF010000060.1:0-9916 GCA_964556085.1 uncultured Solibacteraceae bacterium | reverse complement strand
CTCGCCGCCACGGGTGGTGCTCGACCGCGTGGATCTCGAAATCGAAGAGCGGGAGTTTGTCTGCGTATTAGGCCAGACGGGCTGCGGAAAATCCACCTTGCTCCGGCTGGTTTTGGGATCGGAGCATCCCCTGCACGGCCGTGTCCTCATTGACGGCCGGGAGCATCATCAGCCCGATCGAAGCCGCGGCTACGTGCCGCAAAAGTATTCGTTGTTTCCCGATAAAACCGTGCTCGAAAACATCACCTTCGGGCCGGAGGTAAGCGAGTTCCGGCTTTGGAATCGCTGGACTCCGCGTTTCCGCCGGCGGCAGAGGGATCTTCGCGAAGAGGCGCTCGATTATCTGCGGCGTATCGGACTGGCGGCAGCGGATGGAGCGAAGTATCCTGATCAGCTTTCCGGGGGGATGCAGCAGCGAGTGGCGATCGCGCAGGCTCTGATCACGCGGCCCCGCATTTTGCTGATGGATGAGGCTTTCAGTGCACTGGATCCCGGCACGCGAAGAGAGATGCAGCGTCTGATCCGCTCTTTATGGGAATCGACCGGGACCACCATTCTGTTCGTTACACACAACACCCACGAAGCCTTGCGCCTGGGCACACGCGTGATCGTATTGGCGAAGGAATCCACGAGGCAAGGGTCGCGGGTTGCGCTGGATTTTCAGGTCCCGGATTCCTGCCAGGAAGGCGATATGCCCGAATTGGTTAAGAGGCTGGAAAGCGTTTCGGAGCGCGCCGCGCTGGCGGAAGCCGTTCCAGTGAGTTAGTCTCCGCGCTTCTTAGCATGGCCGCAACGTTGCGGCCTGTTTTTGCGAGCCTGTCTCTCGCGATCCATACACCGCAGGTGCACCAAAGAGGGGTTTATGAAAACTCGACGCTTGTATTGTGCCGTTTTGCCGCTGCTGGTTGGTATCGCCGGTCCCGCCATCGGTTGGTCACAGTCCACCAGCCAACTGCACGGCATCATCACCGACCCGCAGGGCGCCGTGATCGCGTCGGCGCGCGTTACGCTCTCCAGTACCGGCACCGGCTTCAACCGCCAGGCGGCCACCAATGCCAACGGCGAATATCAGTTCCTCCAGGTCCCGCCGGGCACATACAACGTCACGGTCGAGATGGCCGGCTTCGCCCGTCTCAGCCGAACCGATGTGCAACTGCTCGTGAATACTCCCACCACGCTTGATCTGCGTATGGAAGTAGCCAGTGCTACCCAAAGCGTAGATGTCGCGGCGGAAGCCTCGGCCATCAACACCGTAGACGCCTCGGTCGGCAATGCCTTCTCGGAGCAGCAGGTCCGCGACCTCCCGCTTCAGACCAGAAACGTGGTGCAACTCCTCAGCTTGCAGCCGGGCGTCACGACCAATGGCGAAGTGTTGGGCGCGCGCCGCGATTCCAATAACATCACCCTCGATGGCGTGGACGTCAACGATAACCAAAATGCCGGACTCGTCACTCAGAACACCACGACCGGCAACACCTACCAGGGCGTCAATGGCAACGGGACTAACGTCAATTCGGGCTTCAATTCCGTCCTTCCCATTCCGCTCGACTCCGTTCAGGAATTTCGCGTCACGGTTGGCGGGCAAGGTGTCACCGAAGGCCGATCCTCCGGCGGGCAGGTGGTACTGGTTACGAAAAGCGGAACCAATCAACTACACGGCTCACTCTACGAGTACAACCGCAATACGGCGACTTCCGCCAACACCTGGTTCAATAATGAGTCCGGCGTGCCGGTCCAGCAGTTGGTAAGGAATCAGTTCGGCGCATCCATCGGCGGACCAATCAAAAAGGATCGTCTGTTTTATTTCGTCAATTGGGAGCAGAGGTTCGACGCCTCGAGTGTCGCTCAGGTGCGCGCGGTTCCCTCAGAATCGCTCAAGCAGGGCTATCTCAATGTCCAACTCATTGATGGCAGCGTTCAGACCATCGCGCCCTCCCAACTTTCGCAAGTCGATCCGCTGGGCATTGGCCTCAACACGGCGTATCAGAAGATCCTCAATCAATACCCGGTCGGCAACGACCCCGCATACGGCCAGGATGGCGGCCTTAACTTCAGCGGCTATCGCTTTAACGCTCCCGATCACCTGAGCGACATGGCCTGGGTCGCCAAAGTCGATTACAAGCTCGATAACGCAGGCAAACACAACCTCAGCCTGCGAGCAACGCTCGGCGACAACACAGCCGATCAGATACTGGCTGCATTTCCGGGGCAGTCGCCCGCCTCCACCGAGCGCGATAACAATAAAGGGCTGGCGGCACATTACACGGCGGTTCTCACTCCGACCCTCATCAATTCCTTTACCTACGGCCTCACCCGTCTCAGCGTCAACCTCTCGGGCGTGTCCGGAACCGGTTTTCAGTTCGAGCCTACTGCCCTTGCGCCACTCGAAAACTGGAGCGCGCGGGCCAAGGGCCGGACCAACCCGCTGCACAATTTCGTCGACGATCTGACCTGGATAAAAGGCCGCCACACCATTACTATGGGCGCTAACATACGGCTCAACCAGAACTACCTCTCCACGTTCACCAATTCCTTCCCGCTCTACGCTTATGGCGCGACCGAGCTGATCGGACTCGGTGAAGATATCGATAATTCCGTCTCGGCGTACCTGAACAACGCCCAACTGGCGAATCCCACTGCCGTAACCAATGCCTCGGCCACTCTGCTGGGGATCTTGAACGACGTATTTGTCACCTATCAATACAACCGCAACGGCCAACTACTGCCTCAGGGGACTCCACAGCAGCGCACCTTCGTTGGCCATTCCTTCGCCGGCTACATCGGAGACTCCTTCCACGTCAACCGCGAACTTACTGTCAACTTCGGCCTGCGCTACGAAAATTTCCGGCCGCCGTATGAAGCCAACGGCCTGCAAGTCGACACCACCGTCCCGCTCAATCAATACCTCGCCGAGCGCAACGGATTGCAACTCCAGGGCGTGCCCGCCAATCAGATGCCGAATTTCACTTTGAGTTACGCACTGAACGGGCCGGTGAATGGCAAACCTTCCTGGTGGAATCCGGATAATCTGAATTTCGCGCCTCGGGCCGGCCTCGCATACGCGCCCGCCGATCGTCGCGGCTGGCTTGGCAAACTGTTCGGGAAGAGCGGCGCATTCCGCCTCGGTGGCGCTCTTCTCTATGACCAGTTCGGCAACGACCTCATAGCTAATTTCGATCAATTCGGTTCCCTGGGCCTCACCAATCCCACGAACTTCCCGGATTCCTACAGCTTCACCACCTCACCGCGATTCACCGGGGCTTATCCGGCGCTACCGCCGGCTGCAGCTGGTGGTTTCCCGTACACCCCGCCGGCCATCGCCGCCATCACAGGAACGTTTCTGGGGATTTCTCCGGATCTCAAAACGCCATACTCCATCGCATTGAACGCCAGTTTCTCGCGCGAGTTGCCTGGCAAGGTGGCGATGGAGATTGGGTATGTGGGAAGACTCTCGCGCCGCCTGCTGATGGAGGGGGATGTCTATACACCGCTCGAAAACTACAAAGACCCCGCATCCGGAGTCACCTGGCAACAGAACGCGCAGATCGTATACAACCTTGCCAATTCGCTGGCGCACGCGGCCGGGATGCCGTATAACAACGCGGCTGCTTTCGTCGCGAACGAAGTCATGAACAATCCCGGCCTGGTTCCCAACCTTCCCTTCGTCAACAATGTATGGCCGGGATACAAAAATTTTTACTTCCCCGGCAGCGCTGCGGCCAACTACTTCTATAGCGTCTATGGCGTGTTCGGCTCGAGTTTCCTTGATAGTCTCCACGCGGCCGATCGCATCGTGGGTGAATATCTTCCGGGCCGCTGCCTCAGCACCCCTGGCTGCTACACCTTCTTCGCCCACCAGGGCAGCACGCTGCCCATGTGGATGAACGCCGGCGAAGCCGATTTTCACGGCGTCACGGTAACGTTGCGGCGCCGCTTCTCCAACGGTCTCCAGTTCGACTTCAACTACACCTTGTCCCACTCGATCGACAATGGCTCCGCGACGGAAGCGGGCGCGGGAGAAGAAGGCGCGGCTATACAGAATATCTACAATCTGAGCGCCTTCCGCGGTTCCTCAGATTTCGATATTCGCCACAACTTCAATGCGAATTTCATGTATGAGCTGCCGTTGGGAAAAGGCAAGCTCCTCTTCCGCAACGCCCCTGGCTGGCTGAACCAGGTTGTTGGAGGGTGGCAGCTATCCAGCATCTGGCGGTACAGCACACCGCTGCCCAGCGCCGTCCAGGGCGACCTCGCCTACAACACCAACTACTGGCTCAGTTCTCTGGCCGTGGTCAATACGCCCACTCCTTCCGGCGGCGTGCACATCGATAACAATGGCATCCCCAGCGTTTTCTCGAATACCAGCGTCTCCAACAATTTTCAGGATCAGCCCCCGGAAGGCGCGGGCACCCGCGCCGCCGTCCGGCTGGCGCCCATCTTCAACGTCGATATGGCGCTCACCAAAACCTTCCGGCTCCCCTGGGAGGGCCACCGCTTGCAGTTCCGCGCCGAAGCGTTCAACGCCTTCAATCATCCGAATTTCACCAATCCCAGCCTGAGTCTGGAATCGCCGCAAACTTTCGGAGAGTTTCAGGGCACACTCGACCCGCGCTCCATGCAATTTGCGCTACGCTACCAGTTTTAGCTGAAGCGGCCGACCAATTCGATCAAGATCTATGTCCTTCTACAAGAACCATGCCCCGCGGCATCGGGAACATCAGAGAGAGCTCTCTTTACCGGAGCTCGAAGGCATGAAGGCCCTCCGCGACGAAGCGGAGATCCCTGCCCGCCAATGGAAAGAAGAGGTTCGACGTGGCAAAGAATTCGGCCTCGAGTGCGTCGATTCCATCCAGGATAAGTCCGAGATCAGTTGCTTCCAGCGCGGCGAGCTGCCTCACTGGTCGGGCATCAACACCTTTCTCAAAACGCACTACCTGGAAGATGTACGCAGGGTGAGCGAATATGACGTTGCGTTCCTCGGTGTTCCGTTCGACATCGGCACCACTTACCGTGCCGGGACGCGCTTCGGCCCTCAGGGAATCCGCCGCATTTCCTCGCTCTAT
This sequence comes from uncultured Solibacteraceae bacterium, assembly GCA_964556085.1. GTDB lineage: Bacteria > Acidobacteriota > Terriglobia > Bryobacterales > Bryobacteraceae > PSRJ01. The sequence continues at coordinate 4,853 of CAZKVF010000060.1, read as the reverse complement.
ACTACTTACAACTTCGAACTCGGGGTGGATCTGCGCGAGTCGCTGAAGATCTGTGACGTGGGCGATGTGTTTTGTCCCGCCAACATCACCAAGAGCCACGATCAGATTTCGAAAGCGGTAGCGCACGTGCTCTCTTCCGGCACTATGCCGATGATCATGGGCGGCGATCACTCTATCGGCTATCCCTGCGTTCGCGGCGTCGCGCAATCGGTCGAAGGCAAGGTCGGCATCGTTCATCTCGACCGCCATATTGACACGCAGGAGAAAGACATGGATGAAATCATGCACACCTGTCCATGGTTTCATGCCACCAACATTCCCAATTGCCCTCCCACCAATCTGGTGCAAGTGGGCATCGGCGGCTGGCAGGTGCCGCGTCCGGGCGTGAAGAAAGGGCGCGAACGCGGCTCGACAGTCCTGACCATTCAGGATATCGAGCGCATCGGCATCGATAAAACCGTGGAGATCGCTCTGGAGGTCGCCTGGAAAGGCGCCAGCGCGGTGTACCTGTCTTTCGATGTGGACTCTGTCGATGCCGGTTTTGTCCCTGGCACCGGCTGGCCCGAACCCGGCGGTTTCCTCCCCCGCGAGGCCCTCGCCATTCTCAAAGGCGTCGCTAAGGAGGGTATTGTCGCGATGGAAGCGGTCGAGGTCTCTCCCCCTTACGATATCTCCGATATCACGGCGCTCATGGCCGTCCGCGCAATGGTGGACGTCTTGGCCACCATGGTGAAACACGGGCGAATCGGGGGGAAGCTCGCTTCGTGACACCCGCTTTGCTGGAGCGGGCGCTTCCGCCTGCCGACCGGCCGAACACTGGGGCCTTCCTTCTGGTCGCGGATGTAAGTGTCGAGGAGGCACAGGCTCAAGCTGTCGCGCAAGCCTGCGCTCCCATCCTAGGCTTTGATCCCATAGTGCGGTTGGGCCGGATGGACCAAACACTGGCGAGATCCCTTGCGCAGGCAGCTTCGGAAGGCGCATCGGAGCTTTTCGTTTTGCCCCTCACTCTGGAGTTTGGTCTGCTCCAGCGCGAGATGCTGGGACGGATACTCGGCGAAGCTCGGCGGGAATTCCCTGAGATGGCGATTCACCACGATGACCTCGATCCGGGCGATTCCCTGGTGGTGGATTGCCTGGCGGCACAAGCCCTGCAGTCGCTCGCGACCAGTGGCGCGGCCCCTCACAAAGCCGGCGTTATTGTGGCGGCTGGCGGCCAGGGAGACCCTTCCAGCCGGGCTCAAAGCTACCGGCTCATGCGGCTTCTGTGGGAACGTTTGGGCCTCGCAGCGGGAGAGGTCGGGTTTCTGCGTCACGAGCGGCCGTTCTTGGTTTCCACACTAGAGAAGTGTTTGCGCATGGGAATCGACTGGGTCATCGTGCCGCAGATGCTTTGGAAATCGGAGTACTTTGACTATAGCGAAGTCATCTTAAGCAATTTTCTGAAGGATCATCCCGGAGCGGCAGGCTGGCGGCTGGCCGAGCCTCCGGGTAGTCACCCCGCGATCACTCGGTGGCTCACGAGCAGAATTTCGCGCCTTTGGAACGAGAAGCGCGCCCGGGGGCAGGCGCGGCAACCTTCTCCAAGAACAACTGCGATCCGGAGGACTTCGGCCGTAAAGTTGGGCAGCGGAACCATTGCTTCGGTGACTTGCCGTTCTGACATGTCCAACCTGCTAAGCGAGCTCTTCTTGGGCGAACGCCCGGAGCGCATCTTGGTGAAAGTGTCCTGGCACGGTTACGCTACGGGAACATACACCGACCCGGCAGCCCTCGATTTACTCTTGAGCGCATTGCCCTGTCCGGCGATCGTCCTCGAGGGCCACACAAGCAGCCGGAATTCAGGCGGCGCTGCCTTTGACTGGGAAACAGAAGCTCGCGAGAACCGCGCATGGATTCGCCAGCAGGATGCCGAATACCTGCGCCGAACCGGGTTGGCGGAAGTCATGACCCGTCATGGCGCACAGTATGTGAATGTAACCGAGTTGTATTGGGATGAAGACTGCGTGCCCGCCGAACAGGTGAAACAGGCTCTGAAAGAGCGCGGAGTGACCCTCCATCATCCGGAGCTGGCTCAATTCGTCCCCCGCATTCTGTTCGAACAGGCCGGCTGTGACCAGGGCCGGAGGCCGCCGAAGATGATCAGTTTTGCCAAATTCAAGGGGCCGACCCGCCTGAGCATAACGAATATGTTCGGTTTCCTGCCGCAGCCGCTGCGTGCTGCCTGGCACGGGCCGAATCTTACTTACATGGCTCGGGTGTGCTGTGACCTGGCAAAGTTATATGGGACTTTGTTCGAACTTTATGGTATTAACGAGGCGTTGTATTCAGCCGTCCGTTGGGACCGCCGGGGTCTTTACCGGAGCCGTTGGGGAAACTATGATCTGATCGAGAACGCCGGCTACCTGACTGCCAGCCGCGGACTGTTCAGCGCCGATATTGTGGCAAGCCGACTTCAGGGACACGATGTAACCCGCAGCGCCTTCTTCGACGTGGTCCAGGCCGAATTGGGATGGGATGAAGCGGCTTGCCGTGACGCCGTGCCCGCCTCGGTCCGGGCGCTCTTCGTCTGAGGTCAATATCGGCGCATGCTTACTGTCTCTCACCGTCAGCTCCTGGAGCTTCAGCAACTCGCCGACAGCGCCCTCCCGATTGGCGGCGCGGCTCATTCCTTCGGTTTAGAAACGCTCACGGAGGCTGGATTCCTTCACCCTGACAACATCGAATTCTTTCTAAGAGATTACTTGGAAGAAGCCGGCGCCCTTGAGGCATGTTATTGCGCCGCCAGTTGCACGCTGGGACGTGACGGCCGACCTATCGAGCCATGGCTGGCGTGGAACCTTGAGTTGGGCGCTCGTAAGCTGGCACGCGAATCACGCGAGGCGTCGGCAGGCATGGGCAGACGATTTCTTCAGCTGGCCGCTACTCTGGTGAACTCCCCTTTGATACGCGAGGTAAATGAGATCGCGGCGCAACGGGGAATCCCCGTTCATCTGGCGGCTTGCTTCGGCCTGACTGCGGGAGCGCTTGGAATCGATTCCGAATTGGCTGCCGCGGCATATCTTCAGCAATCGTTCGCGACGCTTGCCGGGTGCTGTCAGAGACTCATGGCGCTGGGGCAGACTCACGCGCAGGCTATCCTTTGGGCCTTGAAAGAAGACGTCCTCCGTGTGGCCCAGAGGGGGGCAGTCACGGCTCCGTCTTCAATCGACTCTTTCCCATTCCTTGCGGAATTGGCTTCGGCGCGTCATCCGGCGCTGCACACACGGTTGTTCATAAGCTAGTTATGGCCGCGCCGGCACTTCATCTTTCTTTCGAACGAGAGACCAGCGGCTCTACCATCCTGCGAGTGAAACGGCAGCAGCCTCCCTGGCGCGTGGTGCGCGGCTTTCCCACACCATCCGGGGAAACGCTCGCTCATATTCACAACCTCTCTGGCGGGGTGCTCGATACCGACTCGCTCGTCTGCCGCATCGAGCTGGGGGCCTCGGCTCAGGCTCAGGTTACCACTACTGGTGCTACGCGTATCTACCGCAGCCGTTCCGTATCCCACACCGCGGCGCAACACTGCGAGGTCGAGTTGGGAGAGGGATCGTACCTCGAATATGTGCCGGACCAATTGATTCCGTACGCTGGCTCCCGGTTCCAGCAAACCGTCTCTATAAACTTGAGCCGGAATGCTTCTCTTATCTGGTGGGAGCGTGTGTCTCCGGGCCGTGAAGCCTCCGGCGAAGTATTCCAGTACGAGTCGCTGGCTTCTAACCTGATGGTAGTTGCTGGGGGCGAGCCCGTGGCGATGGAAAAATGGACGCTGGCGCCTCTGCGTCGGCCCCTCGATTCTCTTTCGAGACTGGGGCCCTTTCTCCATTTCGCCTCCTGTTATGTTTGCCGCGTTGGCGAACCGGCGGCCTACTGGCGAAATCTCGAATCGGAATTGCAGAAGACCGCGCAAGAGGAATCGAATGCCGCGATATTATGGGGAGTAACTTGTCTGCAGTCCCACGGTATTGTGATCCGTGGCGTTTCGACAAGTGGACGGTGCCTCCGGGAGCGATGGGTGGACATCTGGAGGGCCGCCAAATGGCTGTTGTGCGGCCGTGTCGCCGCTCCTCCACGGAAAATCAATTAACCGGAGATGGTATGCACTTAACGCCCCGCGAGCAGGAAAAATTATTGATTTTCACGGCTTCGGAACTAGCTCGCAAACGCCGCGCCCGCGGCTTAAAGCTGAACTATCCGGAGGCGGTGGCTATTCTCTCCGCCGAAATACTGGAAGCCGCGCGCGACGGCAAAAGCGTGTCTGAGATTATGTCCATGGGTGCTTCCATTCTTTCCCGCGATGATGTTATGGAGGGAGTGGCGGAGATGATTCATGAGGTGCAAGTCGAAGCGACTTTTCCCGACGGAACGAAATTGGTAACTATTCACGATCCTGTTCAGTAGGAATCCCCAATGCAGCATGCTCGCATACAACCCGGAGAAATCATCGTCGGCGATACTGACCTGGAGTTAAACGCGGGGCGCCGCGTGGCCCGCTTGGCGGTCCGAAACACAGGCGACCGGCCTGTGCAAGTGGGAAGTCACTATCACTTTGCAGAAGTCAATCCCGCGCTCGATTTTGACCGGAAAGCGGCCTATGGCATGCGCCTGGATATTGCTGCCGGCACGGCGGTGCGCTTCGAGCCGGGCGAGGAAAAGGATGTGGTGTTGGTCGAGTTCGGCGGCCGGCGGGCAGTCTATGGTCATCGCGGCCAGGTGAATGGAGCGTTATGAGTACGCGGCTTTCAAGGCGCGCCTATGCCGATCTGTACGGCCCCACCGCGGGAGACCGCGTGCGCCTGGCCGATACGGAACTC
>CAZKVF010000059.1:0-5288 GCA_964556085.1 uncultured Solibacteraceae bacterium | reverse complement strand
GGAAGGCAGGGCTGGCTATGCCTTTTTACGAAGAGCGTTGCCCACCAAACCGCATGAACTCTGTATTCTACATTCTGCATCCTGTGCTCCCATGAGCTTTTTCTCGGAGATCGAGCGCACCATCGAGACCGGGTTCCGCCGCTTCACCGAGCGCACCTTCGGCCCGGCGCAGTCGGACGAGCTGGTGCTGGTGAACCGCGCAATTCTCGAGCAGGTGGCCGGCAAGATTCAGGTTGCCGGCCGTGGACGCCGCATTTTTCCTTATCCGCGTATCGTCGTGACTCTTGCCTCTCCCGACCCGGACCGGCGCGCGCTGTACCAGGCGGCGTTCGGCGAGAAACTGGAAGGGGCTTTGCGCGAAGCACTGGAGGGGTCCGACTGCGAGGTCCCGCGGGGCTTCGCGGTCGAAGTCCGCACCGCGGAAACAGGCGCCCAACCGTTCGCGATCGAGTACGATTACAACCGGCCTCTGCCGGCCCCCACCTCGCAAGCGCGGCTTACGGTAGTACGTGGCAAAGCGCAGCACGCTGAGTACAGCCTTGAGAAGCCGCGCACCAATATCGGCCGCATGGCCGAAGTGACTGACGCTGAGCAGCGGGTACTCCGGCGCAACGACATCGTGTTTGAAGAAGGCGCCGACGAAGCCAACGCCACGGTTTCGCGCAAGCATGCGCACGTTACCTACGAAGCTGGCGAATATCGCCTATGTGACGACGCGAGCGAATTCGGCACGCGTGTCTTCCGCGACGGCCGCGCTCTCGATGTCCCCAGCGGCAACCGCCGCGGCGAAAAACTCAAGCCAGGCGACGAAATCTATATCGGCCGGGCATGTCTCCGGTTCGAGCGGTGAGAATGCTCCTCAGACGAGAGAGACCAGCTCAGGGTAGCTTGTCTAGGAAGAGATAGAGGGCGCCAATCCGGCAGCGGCTGGGCTCCTAACCTCAATGTTCGAGTCCTTACATTCAACCCGTATTCGGGGCGAACTAAATGCGACCCTTTCCACGCGACCTACCCTTACAGAGCGGCGCGGAAGCCGCTGGTAAGCGCATCCCTGGCGTGGCCGTTGCCGGTTCGAAAAAGGTAGGCGTCACTCCAAGTACTGAACAGTCAGGGACGTTTAAGCGCATCGATACGATTAGGGATGGTTGACGGCGCCCCTGTGGAAGCGTACCTGCAAAGGAAATACCACAAGGAGAAGCAGTCGAGGAGGCGGCATTTTTTTAGTGGCCAAGAACGGAGGAGATTCGATGAGACTTGCACTGGCGACAAACTGGTGGGCGCTCGTGATTCGCGGCCTAGCGGCGGTCCTTTTTGGAGTGCTGGCGCTCGCCTGGCCGGGCATCACGCTGTTGGTCCTGGTTTTTCTGTTTGCTGGATACTCGCTGGTTGACGGCGTGAGCGGTCTGGTCGGCGCGGTGCGCGCCATGGAACACCATGACCGCTGGGGCGTCCTCGTTCTCGAAGGCATCGTGGGGATCGCGGCTGCCGTGGTGACGTTGGCTTGGCCTGCTATAACCGCGATTGCACTGGTCTATGTGATCGCCGCATGGGCCATCATCACGGGCGTGCTCGAGATCGCGGCGGCGATCCGCCTGCGGCGCCACATCAGTGGCGAGTGGCTGCTGATTCTGGGAGGCATCGCATCCCTGGCATTCGGAATTCTGTTGATGATCGCGCCGCTGGCCGGCGCCTTGGTGATCGCCATCTGGGTAGGTGTCTACGCGCTGTTCTTCGGCGTGATGTTGATGGCCCTCGGTTTCCGTCTGCGGTCTTGGGGCAGGACGAGCCCTGCGGGTGGACAGGTTCCGCTGCCGGCGCATTAAAGTATGGCTACAATCGCGGCTCCAGAAAACGTCGTACTCCGGGATAAGGCAACCAGCCTGCTGGCGCCGGCGGGTCCTTGTGCCCTGATCATCTTCGGCATCACAGGCGACCTCTCCAAGCGGCTGCTTCTCCCGGCGCTCTATAACCTGGCGCGCCAGCGCGCTCTTTCGGACAACTTTGCCGTGATCGGATTCGCCTCTTCCGAGAGGGGGGAGCAGGAGTTCCGCGACGCGGTTGCGGCGGATTTGAGAAAGGCTATCGGTTCCGAGGCGGACAATACGGTGGTCGAGTGGCTCGCTTCGCGCGTTCGCTATATCGGCGCAAACTTTGAGGCCCCGGAGGGCTGGAAGCGTCTGCAGGAAGCGCTCCGCCGCGTGGAGACCGAGTACCACACAGAAGGGAACTGCCTGTTTTACCTGGCCACCGCGCCCGAGTTTTTCCTGAGTTTGACGAAGCGCCTCTCGCGCGAAGGGCTGATGGATGAAGGGAACGGGCGGTGGCGGCGGGTGATCATCGAAAAGCCATTCGGACACGACCTGGAATCGGCGCGCGCGCTCAACCGCGAGCTGTTGAGCCTTGTGCGCGACAACCAGATTTACCGTATCGACCACTATCTCGGGAAAGAGACGGTGCAGAACATTATCGTCTTCCGCTTCGGCAACGGGATCTTCGAGCCCATTTGGAACCGGCGCTATATCGATCACGTGCAGATCACGGTAGCCGAATCCTTGGGAGTCGAGCAGCGAGGCCGCTACTACGACCACACCGGGGCGCTTCGCGATATGGTCCCGAACCACCTCGTGCAGCTCCTGGCATTAACCGGGATGGAGCCGCCAAGCTCGTTTTCGCCGCACGCCCTGCAGAACGAGCAGGTGAAGCTGCTCGAAGCGGTCCAACCAATTGATCCGGAACAATGCAGGTACTGCGTGGTGCGCGGCCAGTACGCCGGGTACCGCGGCGAACCGTACGTGGACCCACGCTCGTCAACCGACACTTTTGTGGCGTTGAAATTCACCGTCGATAACTGGCGATGGGCGGGCGTGCCGTTCTATGTGCGAACCGGGAAGATGCTGCGCGAGCGCGACAGCAAGATCGTAGTTCAGTTCCGCAAGGCACCGCTGGCCTTATTCCGGCGCAGCGGGGCTTCGCTCCCCGAGCCGAATTCGCTGGTGCTCGCCATTCAGCCCGACGAAGGCATCCTGATCGAATTCGACGCGAAGGTTCCCGGGCCGGCAATTGAATCGACTACGGTGCAAATGCAATTCGACTATCGCCGCGCTTTCGGCGACAGGCGCCAGACGGGATACGAGACATTACTCTACGATGCCATCATCGGCGATTCCAGCCTGTTCAAACGTGCCGATATGATCGAAGCCGGCTGGGCGGTGATTCAGCCAATCCTCGACGCATGGGCCGCGGGCCGCGGCGGCAGCCTGCACGAATATCAGCCGGGCTCCGATGGACCGGAGGCCGCCGACGAACTCATCCGGCGCGACGGCCGCGCTTGGCGGCCGCTTCGCCGATGACTGGAGGATCATTCACATCCTTTGCGATGATTAGTGTGTGACGGCGAAAGGAACTGCCGGGCCGCAACGTATCGTCTGCCTTACCGAAGAGACCACGGAAACGCTGTATCTGTTGGGCGAGGATAGCCGCATCGTCGGGGTTTCCGGATTTACGAGCCGTCCGAAAGAAGCGAGGCAGAAGCCCAAAGTCTCGGCCTTCACTTCGGCAAAGATCGATAAGATCATCGAGCTGCGGCCGGATCTTGTCATCGGTTTCTCCGACCTGCAAGCCCAAATTGCCCACGATCTCATTCAGGCGGGTGTCAACGTTCTGGTTTTCAATCAGCGGTCGATGGACGAAATTTTCGAGATGATGCTGATGCTGGCGCGCGTTGTTGGCGCCGAAACTGCGGGAGTCGAACTGGCGGAGCGGCTTCGCGGCGAGCTGGCGCGCATCGTGGAATCCGCGTCGCGATTTCCTCGCCGCCCACGTGTATTCTTCGAGGAATGGAATGAACCGCTCATCAGCGGCATACGATGGGTGGACGAGCTCGTCGAAGTGGCCGGGGGACAGCCCGTATTTCCGGAGCTCCGCCGGCAGCAATCCGCCAGGAATCGCATTGTTGATCCGGGCGCTGTTCTCGCGGCCAACCCCGAAGTGGTCATCGCCTCCTGGTGCGGCCGCAAGGTGAACAAAGACCAGATTCGGGGGCGCAGCGGCTGGAACGCCATCGACGCCGTACGCCTCGGTCATGTTTACGAAGTGAAGTCGACGTACATCCTGCAGCCTGGCCCCGCGGCACTCACCGAAGGTGTGCGGCAGCTTCACGCCATTCTGGTGCGGGTCGCGGGCTGCGAGCCGCTCGCGGGACTGGAGCCGGCCGAGCGTTTGGACCCGGACCTGGAGCGGCAGTGGAGCCGCGCATGATCGGAAAGTGAGCCAGTTACTTCGCGGAAGTAAACTGAAGTTGGGGCGAGCACCGAAATGGCGGAATCCCGCTCGAGGCTGCGATTGAGAAGCTTGGAGTTTGACGCTGCCGGCTTCGAAGATCTCGCTTGGTGGGTGGAGCAGGATTCGCATCCTTGCGTGCCGGTACCACTATTGAGCGCCACGTGCCCTTCGCGGTAAACCCGGCGGAGTGTGAAAATGACTCATGGCACAAACCCGCTCCTCCTACACTCTGCTGACTGGTTTCTTTGGCCTCTGCACCGGATTGCTTCTTCACGGTGCTGAGCACACCCTGAAGGTCATGCCGCAAACTATCGCCTGGGGGTATTACTGGGCAGCTGCGAAGCCCGTTTTGACCGTTCAATCCGGAGATATCGTAGAAATCCAGACGGTCTCAGGAAATCCTGAGCGGCTTCAGGAAGCGGGCTTGCAGCCGGACCAGGTTCCGCCTGCTTTGCGCGCGCTCTATGCAGAGATTCCTCAGAACCAGCGCGGCCCGGGCGGTCATCTGCTGACGGGACCGGTGGCGATCGAGGGTGCTGAGCCGGGCGACGTGCTCGAAGTAAGGATTAGAGACATCCGCATGGACGTTCCGTTCGCGTATAACACCTTTCGTAACGGCGCCGGATTTCTGCCGGATGAGTTCGCAGGAACCAGGACGAAAATCATTCCGCTGGATCGGAAGCGCCGGGTGGGTACATTCGCGCCCGGAATCGAGCTTCCGCTCAAACCATTCTTTGGCAGCATGGGTGTCGCTCCGCCCGAGGCGGCCGGCAAGATCAACAGCGCTCCGCCGGGAATTCACGCCGGCAATCTGGACAATAAGGAACTGGTGGCGGGAACGACCCTCTTCATACCGGTACACGCGCGCGGCGCGCTGTTCGAAGTCGGTGACGGCCACGCCGGTATGGGGAATGGAGAAGTGGACATCACGGCGATGGAGACTTCTCTCACGGGTGTTTTCCAGTTCATTCTGCGTAAGGACATGCATCTCAAATGGCCGCGCGCGG
>CAZKVF010000058.1:0-8197 GCA_964556085.1 uncultured Solibacteraceae bacterium | reverse complement strand
AGGCGGTTTCGCCTGCCGTTTCCTCAGCCTTCGCTCCACCTGCAAAAGTCCTGATGCTGGCGTTCGCCCTCGCAGGCGCAGCGGTCCTTGCCAAAGCGGCTTACGTCGAAGTCCTCCGCGGGCCCGCCATTATGGGCCAGGGCACGCTCGTGATGCAGGCGGATGGCGGCCGCCGCTTCCAGTACAATCCGCGGTTCCAGGAGGTGACGCGAGAAATCCCCAAGGGCACCATTTACGACCGCAATGGCCTGCCTCTGGCAACCAGCAACTGGGACGAACTCGAGCGGCACCGCCAGGAGTACCAGCAGCTTGGCATTGACATCGATCGCGCGTGCTCGCGCACGGAAAGCCGCCATTATCCTTTCGGCGGCCTCACTTTCGAACTTCTGGGCGACACGCGCACCCGGGCGCGATGGGGGGCGACGAATACGTCCTTTGTGGAGCGCGATGCGGCGCGGCGCCTGCGCGGCTATGACGATCGCGCCACGTTAGTCGAAGTGCCCAATCCCAAAAGCGGCCGCATGGAACGGGTGGTGCGCTATGATTACCGCGAACTGGTGCCGTTGCTGCGCCATCGTTACGAGCCGGACAACTCCGAGGTTCGCCGCGTGCTCGATCGCCCGCGCGATGTCCGCATGTCGCTTGATGCGCGCCTCCAGGTGCGCGTGGCGGCGATTCTGGATTCAGCGCTACAAAAAGCGGGGCGCGATAAAGGCGCGGCCGTCGTGCTGGATCCAACCAGCGGCGACCTCCTCGCGGCGGTGAGCTATCCGATGACACGCGACGGCAGCGAAGAAGCCGAGGAAGGCTCGCTCGATCGGGCCCGCTATGGCCTCTATCCTCCCGGCTCAACTTTCAAGCTGGTCACCGCAATGGCAGCGCTACGCAAGGACCCACAGCTTGCGCATCGCACCTACCAGTGCATCCGCCTGCCCGATGGCCGTGTGGGAAACTTCATTAAAGGCTCCAAGCGCCCGATCCGCGACGATATCCGCGACACGGAGCCGCACGGGACGCTCGACCTGGAGCGGGCGATCGTAGTCTCCTGCAATGCCTATTTTGCGCAGTTGGGCACATACGATGTGGGCGCATCGGCGCTCTGGGAAACGGCCAACCAGATGGGGATTGCGGCAGCCGCGCCTAACAATGCCCGGCAACTGAACAAATCGCTGCCGCAAGCGGCCTACGGCCAGGGACAGGTGGTGGCGACGCCATTTCAAATGGCGCGCGTTGCTGCCGCGGTCGCGAATGGCGGCGCAATGCCGCAAGGTCGATGGATTACGGACGAGACCAACACGCGCACTGGCGCGCCGCAGCCCGTGCTGCCGGCTGAAACGGCGCAGACACTCGGGCGTTTTATGCGCGAGGTGGTCACCGGCGGGACAGGCCGCCAGGCCGCCGGCACAATTCCCATCGCCGGAAAAACGGGAACAGCCGAGCTGATGGACGCTCCCTCGCACGCGTGGTTCATCGGCTACGCCCCGTATGGCGGTGCGGGCCGCAAGATCGCCCTCTCGGTTTTGGTGGAAAATGGCGTCTACGGCGGAACGGCTTCCGCGCCTCCGGCCGCCGAAATTGTAGCTGCGGCCGCGAAGCTCGGATTGATCCAGCCATGACCCGCGAGGTTCGGCCGGCGATTGCTCACCCCAGGGTCTCCGCGCTGTAGCGAGCGATGAGACCGGTGCGAACCGCATGGCTATAGATCCGCGCAAAGAACCACCCCGCCAGTAGCACATCCACGAGAGCCAGACCGAGGCTCCCCAATAGGACAGCAAAGGAAACGGTACGGCCGGCGAGGATCGCGCGGAGGCTCTCGAAGACGTACGAAGGCGGCAGCAGGCGGGAGACGGCCCGCATCCACCAGGGCAGCGTGGAGAGGGGATAAAAGACTCCGGCGAAGGGGGAGATTAAAGCGGGTATCGGCCAGATGAACCACTCGGCGGCCGGTCCGAACCGTAGCACCACTGCGGTGGCGCACACCCCCAGCGCGATGCCGAACAGAAACAACACCAGCAGGAACGGGACAATGACTACGCCATACGAGAGGAAAGAGAGGCCGAATACCGTAGTGGCCAGCAGCAGCATGAACACGAGCCCCACCGCGCTCGTGCCGACGCTGGCGAGCACCAGGCCGCCGACATATTCGGAGATGGCAAGGGGACTGGCGAAATAATTCAGAAAATTGCGCGACCAGACATCCTCGAGAAAGCCGGTGGTCACGCCTTGCATCACGCGAATAAAGAAATCCCACAGCAGCACTGCCCCGAGGAGGACGGGCACAAAGTTGAAACCAGCCCCTGCGACGGTGTTGAGGTAGCGAGTGATGAAGCCCCACAGGACCATGTCAATCCCGACCCACGCAAATAGCGGCAGGACGCGGGCAGGGCTGCCGCGCATCAGATAAAACTGGCGCAGCACGATGGCGGCGGTGCGATAAGGGGCCATGCTGCTAAACCCGTTCCAAGGCGAGGGGCTCGCGCGCCACGGTGATGAACAGCTCTTCCAGGTTGTCCTTGCCGTGTTCGGCAGGCAGCCGTTTGGGATCGCCTTCGAGCAGAATCCTACCCCGCGAGAGGAACAGCACGCGATCGCAGACCTCCTCCACCTCATGCATATTGTGCGAGGTCCACAACACGCCGGTGCGCCCCTGCGCCGCAAACTCTCGAATCCGGGCACGGATGTCGCGGGCGGTGGCCGGATCGAGCGAAGCGGTGGGCTCGTCGAGAAGCAGTAGATTCGGAGCATTAATCATGGCTTTGGCCAGGCTGACTCGCGTCTGCTCTCCTGAGGAAAGGGCGCCGCACTTCACGTCCCGGAACGCCTCGAGATCGAACTGCTGCAGTAGGGTTGCGATTCGCGTGGTGAGCTTCCTCACGCCGTACAGGAGGCCGAAGATGCGCAGGTTCTGCTCGACCGTCAAATTCCCCGGCAACGGCGTGTAAACCGCCGCGAAGTTGGTAAGTTCGAGAGCCTGGGATCGGCGCGCGGCGAGGTCAACGCCTTCGATCCGGATCTCGCCGGCGGTCGGCTCGAGCACGCCGAGAATCATACTAATTGTCGTGGTCTTTCCGGCGCCGTTGGGACCGAGCAGCCCGACTATTTCCCCACCCCTGACCTCGAAGGAAATTCCGTCCACTGCCACAAGGTCGCCATATTGCTTTCGCAGACCGGTGACGGAAAGGACCGTGGGTGTTTCAGAGCGCGCGATTCTGGCCACGAAGCGGTTCCTTTTCATATGGTATAGCCGCGACCAAAAAAATCCAGCCGGCCCGCGCTCCGGAACACCCAGTGAAATCAAATCCGTTTCACAGTCTGAGAGCCTGCCCCACGAACAGCCTGCATGCTACTCTCGGGATTTGCAATGGCACACGCAGCCTTCGATTTGATTGCCGCAGCCAGGCAGGAAATGATCGATCACGGTTTTTCCCCTGACTTTCCGGCCGGCGTTTCCCAGCAGCTCGCAAGCATCGAATCGAGGCCGGACACGTCTCTCCGTGACCTGCGTTCGCTGCCCTGGTCCTCGATTGATAACGACGACTCCCGCGACCTCGACCAGATCGAATGGGCGGAACGTTCCGGCACCAACATTCGCGTCGCGGTCGCGGTTGCTGACGTGGAGGCGTCCGTGCCGGCAGGCACACCGATCGATCGTTACGCTGCCGCTGAGACCACGACCGTTTACGCCGGCGTTCGCACATTTCCTATGCTGCCCGAGCGGCTTTCCACTGACTTGACTTCGCTGGCTCCAAATGAAGATCGCTCCGCTGTGGTAATTGACATGGTGATCGGGCCGGAAGGGGAGATTCAGTCGAGCGTTATCTATCGGGCGGTGGTCCGGAATCACGCGCAACTAACGTACAACGCAATCGGTTCCTGGCTGGAGAACGCCGCGCCGCCACCGGCCGGTATTGCGGCTTCCCAGGAACTCGAAGCGCAACTGCGGCTTCAGGATGAAGCCGCGCAGCGACTGGCGTCGGCCCGCCATCGCCATGGCGCACTAACGTTCGAGCGCCTGGAAGCGCAGCCTGTCTTCACCGACGGCCATGTGCGCGATATCGGCACACGCCACCCCAACCGCGCGACACACCTGATTGAAGATTTCATGATCGCGGCAAACGAGTGCATGGCGCGAACTCTCCGCGGCGCGGGTATCGCCACTATCAGGCGGGTCGTTAAGGATCCCGAACGCTGGGGGCGAATCATAGAATTGGCCCAGGGATATGGCGAACGCCTTCCCCCGACACCCGATCCAGCAGCCCTGAACGCCTTTCTCGTGCGCCGGCGCGCAGCCGATCCGCTTCATTACCCGGATATTTCGCTTGCGGTGCTGAAGCTGATGGGATCCGGCGAGTACGTAGTAGCCCGCCCGGGCGATGAACAACCGGGACATTTCGGCCTTGCTGCTCAGGACTACACTCATTCCACCGCTCCCAACCGCCGCTTCGCCGATCTGGTTACGCAGCGCTTGCTCAAATCCCTCGAGAACCGTACAAACCCCTACTCCGATGCCGAACTCGAAGTTATCGCGCGCAATTGCACGTTGAAGGAAGACGCCGCCCGCCACGTCCAGCGCAACATGGTCAAGCGCATTGCGGCGGTGGCCCTCCAGCACCGTGTGGGTCAGACCTTTTCGGCTGTGGTGACGGGAGTCACTGACAAAGGAGTTTTCGTGCGGGCGCTGAACCCTCCGGTTGAGGGGCGGCTGATTCGCGGGGAAGAGGGCCTGGACGTGGGCGACCGCTTGCAGGTCAAGTTGCTCGGAACCGATCCGCAGCGAGCTCACATCGACTTCGGCAGGTAGCACCTGAGAAGATCCGATCAGCCGAGCCAGTTGGGGTTGTGGGCCGTAGAGTCAAAATCGCTCGCTTACGCGCGAGGCTCCACTCGGAGCCGCGACCGTCAGGGAGCGGTCCTGAGTATCTGCCCGCGACTAACGATGAACAGTGAAGCCGTAACAGACGTTCAAATTGGGGCCGCCCGTTGCCACACTGCACAGCGCATATTCGCCGGATTGGAGCGGCGCCACCGGCTGCAACCGGAAGACCTGACTCGACACACGCGTAATCTGCACTTTGCTCACTTCGTTCGCCGCGAATTGATCTCTGGCGGCAAATTCACCGCTGTTAACGAACCGAATCGTCGGCCTGTTGTCGTTGTATGTGACGCGCACGATCTGCCAACTCTGAGAGGCAGGTTGCCGGAGATAGAACGCCGGCTTCGCCTCGCGGATCTGGACATCCGCCGGGTTGCCTTCGAGCGGCACGTTGAACTCGTGGCCACGTCGAAAAGGAGCGCCCCAGCCGAGATAGCCGGAATGCGCTGCAGGCCACAGCAGGAAGGACGTCAGCCTGATCCACCCCGAGCCACTGGTGTAGTAGAGGCCCCCGGTAGGGGGAAGCCCCGGCGCCGCGCCGTTCTCCGCCTGCAGCTGTTTCAGGGGGGCGCCAAACGGCTCGGCCCACACCACGGCGTCCAGGACCGGCTCACTCGCGCCTTTCTGTTTGAGATTGATCAACGCGCTTGAGGAGGCATTCAGATCTACCAGCCCACGGTAAGCCGCCTCTTGGATTTTCATCAGAATCGTGCTTTCCGGCAACCCGGCCCCCAGCATCGATTCGATATCACTATTTGTCAGCGGCTTATCGGCTGGTTGCCCCCACAATCCAGCCGCTATCGCCACGACCGGCAGAAAGACTCTGAGCAGTCGCATGGTTTTTTTCCCCGTCTGCTTCAATTCTAATGCTGACGCCCGTCCGCCGGCCTTCCAGAATGTGCGTGTTACCGCTTTGTGATCTGGAGCAGTTCGACAAGGTATTGCTTCCAGACCGCGGCTTGCGAGTGCGTGCCATGCCCGCGGGTCTGATCGCTTGTCGGGATCAGAATGTATCGGCCATGCGGCACCTTTTCGATCTCTCGCGCCACCTGCCCGAGTTCCGGCGGGTTGACTTCGTCGTCGGCCGAATTGATCGCCCAGAGGGGAGCCCGGATGTCCCCCAGGTGCGGCTCGGGGTTGTAATCGCCGGAGGCCTCAAACTGGTAGAGCATATCGTTAGCATCGAGCTGCCTGGCCCGCTCGCGCAGCGTGGCGACCGCGGAATCGGCTTTATCCCGCGTTGGGTTGACCTTTTGCAATTGCAGCGGACTGCTGGTCATCATCCACAGCGCGTACTCGGCGGCAATGAGGCCATTGACCGGCTGATTTGTATATTCGCCGCCCTTCCACTCCGGGTCCCCGCGGATAGCCTGGATGATCATGGCCCGGAACATGCGGTTGCGTCCGGCGATCTCCACTGGAGCACTGGCCAGCGGAAGTAGCGCGTCCATGGCATCCGGATACAAATAGCCCCAGACCCAGGTGTGCATGGCCCCCATCGAAGTGCCTATGACCAGGCGCAGGTGGTCCACATTCAGCCCATCCTGCAAAAGCCGGAATTGGGCGCGCACCATGTCCTCGTAATCGTAATGAGGGAACCGCGCGTGGAGACCGTCGGACGGCTTGCTTGATCTACCATGTCCGACGCCGTCCGGAAGAATCAGGAAGTGAGTGTCCGCGTCCAAAGGCTCGCCGGGGCCGAACAACTCGCCGCCGAAGTTTCCGCGCAGGAATGGTTCGCCGGAGCCTCCCGTTCCGTGCAAAATGAGCACCGCGTTATTCACATGGCCGCCGGCATCGCGGGTCGGCTTGCCGATGGTGATGTAGTGCAGGCGCAGTTCGTCCAGTGTGGCGCCAGAGTGGAATTGGAAATTGCGCACCACAAAATCGCCTGCGACCTGGTTGGAGTAGGTAGGAGTCGCCGGTTGAGCCAAGGCCGCAACCGGCGCCAGGAGCAGCCAGTACAGGCGGATCATGATGGGAAGGGTATCACGTCCAGCGTCCGCTACAATGTGGTTCGGAGAAATACATGTCGAATTCGCGCCGGCGATTTCTGGGAGGCGCCTCCGCGGCGTTGACGGCACTGCTCACGGCGTGCCGGCGCAAGCCTGCGTCCGCTTCCGAGACCGTTCCTCCCGGAGCTCCGCCGGCCTTCGGCACCGCGCCCGATGCAGGGCCACCCGTCTCGCCTTCCACCTTCGCTGAGGCCGAAAAACTCGTGCAGTTCGAACTCAGCGGCGCCGAACGCGAAATGGCCGCGGGCAACTGGCGCAAGAGCATGGCGCCGCTTTACGAGCGTCGCACCGGGCCGCATAAGTTTTCTCCACCAGCCTCCGTCGCACCCGCGTCAAGTTGGAATCCCGTATTGCCTGGGCACGAAGCGCTTCCCTTACGCGACCGCTTCATCCGCTCAGCCGGCGTGCGGGACGATCGCCTCCCATCTAACGATCAGGACATCGCTTTCGCGCCGGTGACGAGGCTTTCCCGCTGGATCGAAACGCGGCAGCTTACCTCGGAGCGGCTCACTCGACTCTATCTCGATCGCCTGGAGCGCTTCGATTCCAAGCTCCGTTGCGTCATCACACTCACGCCCGATCTGGCCGTTTCGCAGGCCCGCCAGGCTGACCGCGAGATCGCCGCGGGACACTACCGCGGGCCGTTACACGGCATTCCGTGGGGCGCCAAGGATTTACTCGACACGGCGGGCATCCCCACCACCTACGGCGCGGAGCCATATCGTAACCGCGTCCCCACGCAGGATGCGGCTGTAGTGAAACGTCTCCACGATGCCGGCGCTGTACTGGTAGCGAAGCTCAGCCTCGGTGCGCTAGCGCTCAACGATGTCTGGTTCGGCGGGCAAACCATGAATCCCTGGCTGATGGAAGAGGGATCGTCGGGGTCAAGCGCGGGCCCGGGAGCCGCAACGGCCGCCGGATTGGTCGGCTTCTCCATCGGCAGCGAGACCGGAGGCAGCATCGTAGGGCCTTCGATGCGCTGCGGCATCACGGGACTGCGGCCCACTTACGGCCGCGTGCCGCGCACGGGCGCCATGACGCTCTGCTGGTCGCTGGACAAGCTGGGGCCGATGACCCGCAGCGTGGAAGACTCGCTCCTCGTTCTCGCAGCGATCTCCGGCCCCGACCCCGGAGACGTTGCCGGTGTGCCCAGTCGGCTCGACTTCGATGCCGCCGCCCCGGTGGCCGGCCTGCGTGCGGGTTACATCCCGGGGTGGATGAAAGAGATTCCTGCGACCGATGTCGATCGCGCGGCGTTGGAAACCGTTCGCAAACTGGGCATGGTTCCGGCCGAGGTTTCTCTGCCCGA
>CAZKVF010000057.1:0-7060 GCA_964556085.1 uncultured Solibacteraceae bacterium | reverse complement strand
AAGGGGGATTACGTTGGGGGGGCCTTTCCAAAACAACCGAATCCCCGTGACGATGCTGGACCCCGTCGCCATGGCCGTGACCAAATATCTGCCCGTCAGTTCGGCCGATCAGTGCGGGAAGGTGACGTACGGCATTCCGGTTACCGGAGATGAAGATCAGTGGATCGGCCGGATGGACTGGGTGCAGAGCGCCAAGCACACGTTGTACGGCCGGTATTTCATCGTTGATTATCAGAATCCCCCGACGTTTGACGGGAAGAACCTGCTCACCACCACGCAGCCGGGCAACTTCGAGCGGGCGCAATCCGTGACAATCGGCGACAACTTCGTTTTCAGCCCGAACACGCTCAACGCCATTCACTTCACATTTAATCGGATTCGGGATAATCGGGGACCTACGAACACCCCGATTAACTGGACCATGCTCGGCTCGCAGATGTACAGTGCGGTTCCCAATTTTCTACTAATCTCCAGCATGAGCGGCGGGTTTACGACGTTCTGCGGCACATGTGCGCCGGGCCATTTCAATTTCAATGGATTCCAGGTGGCAGATGATGTAGACCTGATCCGCGGCAAGCATCAAATTGCCTTGGGATTCAATCTCATTCGGGTCCAGAACAACACTATTTCCGGCTTTGACGAAAATGGCGCGCCGGCCTTCAACGGCTCATTCACGGGCCTGGGAATGGCCGACTTCCTACTGGGCCGCATGAGCGATTTCCAACAGACCAACGCTACTCCTGACGATCTGCGGCAGTGGGTGATGAGCTTCTATGCGCAGGATAGCGTGAAGCTCTCCAGGACGATGACTGTGAATTTTGGTGTGCGGTGGGAACCGACCTTTCCCGATCCCGACAAATATGGGCGGGGAACTTCGTTCAGCATGGCCGCTTTTCTGGCCGGCCAGCGGAGCACGGTGAATCCAACGGCGCCGCCCGGCCTCTTTTTCAAAGGAGATCCGGGAATCCCTGATGCCATGTGGAACGGCCACTTGCCCAATTTCGCTCCGCGAGTCGGCTGGGTGTGGAATCCCAACGGCGATGGCAAGCAGACACTTCGCATCGGCGGAGCGCTGCTTTACGATTCCACCGAAACCTGGTTTAACGAACGCGAAACCACCAACCCTCCGTATGGCAACGATATCGATGTGGGAGCAACCGGGACGCTGACCAATCCTTGGGCAGGCTACCCAGGGGGCAATCCGTTTCCGCAGCATGGGAACCTGTTCTTCCCGAACTACGGTACCTATATCAACATGCCGATCAACCCCAAGCCGACCTATGTTGCGCAGTGGAACGTCACATATCAGCGGCAGTTCGGCGGAAGTTGGATCGCTTCGATAAGCTACCTGGGAAACAAGACAACTCATCTTTGGATCGCGGAGGAAAGGAATCCCGCACAGTATCTGGGGACGGGGTCCTGCACGATCGCGGGCGTGAACTATTCGACGTGCTCCACGGTTTCGAATACGAATCAACGCCGCCTGCTCTTCCTGAACAACCCTGCTACCGGCACTTACTACGCGAGCATCGACACGATGGACGACGGCGCGGTGGCCCGCTATCAGGGCCTGCTGGCGTCCGTGCAGCACCGGCTCGCGCAGCATTTCCAACTTAGCGTCAACTTCACCGATTCTTATTGCCTGTCTGATTACGATTTCGGCGCTGCGCTGGCCGGCTCGACGAACTCACAAGTTTTCAACCGGCATGCGGACTGGGGCCCCTGCATTTTCGACACTCGCTACAATTTCAATACCAGCCTGGTGGCCGAAAGCTGGTGGACGGGTGGTAATGCGTGGGCGAAGCGGTTGCTGAGCAACTGGCGACTCTCGCCGCTCATTCACGCCTCTAGCGGCCAACCTCTGAATCTCAACTATGGCAGCACTTCATCGGGAACCGACTTCTCGCGGACCGGCCTCGGCAATGACCGGCCAAATCAGCTCCTCCCGGACGCCCGGGCCACTTCCAGCAACTGCGGAAATTCGAGCATCTGCGTGCAATTCCTCAATCCGGCCGCTTTCTCCACGTCGATACCTGTCGGAAGCTACGGGAACTTGGGAAGAAACGCCGTGCGGGGACCGGGGACTTTCAACTTTGACGTCGGGCTGAGCCGCGAATTCCGCATGACCGAGCGCTTCACTCTCCAGGCCCGGGCAGAGGCGTTCAATATCATCAATCATCCTAACTTCGTAGGCAATATTTCGCCCGCGGGTTTGATTGCGTCACTCACCACGATGACGCAGAATGCAGCCTCATCGACTTTTGGACAGCCGCAGGCGGCCTTCGACCCGCGCATTTTGCAGTTCGCGTTGAAGGCGAACTTCTAAAATAAGGCGGTCCGACCGCGATCAGTGGAGCTCGATCGGGCCGCGCTCGGAATGCATGAGGTTTCCGCGTTTCAATGCTTCAACCACCGCAGGGCCTTCCTGGTCCAAACGCTCTCTGGCGTACTCTCCGCAGCTTCTTTGCAACCTCGAGCCAACCCTGATTCGCGCCACGCCCTGCGCATAGCAGGGAGACTGCGTCAGGTCAGGCCCTGTAGGACGAGTAGCTCTTGCACCGCGCGGTTTGCCTCGTCAATGGCCTGATTGGTGAACGCGGCGGCGCCGGCATCCGAATTGGCAATCGTGACGCGGCCCAGGCGCTGCCGCCCGATGACGTGCGGGCGCTGCTCGGGCGGGACATCCGGGTCTGCGAGCGTGTCGTAAGTGTACGCGTACCCGTAGGGCCAGCGGTTGACAGTTATAGCGAGGATGTCCTCCCGGGGATCGAAGCCGCCAGGCGCGAGCGTGCGAGCCATCTGCTCGCGGATCTTGAGTTCGAAATCCTCGAAGCTCATCGACAGGAGTTCTTGTTGACCGGCGCGATTCTGTTCTTTGCGCGGCAGCCCCGGCTTATTGGGATTGCGCACCATATGCACGATCATCGGTTCATCGGGAGTAGTCGCGCCGCGGTAACCGCCAACTGTGGATCCCGGGTCGAGATACATGCTGGTGTGGTACATGCCGGGCGCGCTGACGCGGTAGACGCCGAGCTTCTGCCAGGCGCTCCAGCGGCGGATCAGCACATTGGTGTACATCATCGGCACTTTTGCCGGATAACCCAGCGCCTCTTTCTGGCGCTCGGGGATCTCCGGCAGTAACGCGGGGATCAGGGCGTTGTAGCAGGCCAAGATGCAATAGCGCGCACGGACGGCCGAAAGGCTGCCATCCTTACGGTACGCTACCCGCACCCAACGCGCGTTCTCCGGCACGCCATCGTGTTGCACGCGCACTGCGGGACTACTGAGGCGAATCCGCATCTTGGACGCGGCCTCGTCGAGCTTTTCGTATGCCACGGGCGCATCCAGGATGGTATTCATGGATTGCTTCCCCGGAACGGCGGAAGGAATCAGTTTGGCGACCAGCAGCCGCGCGAGAGACGCGTTGCCATCCGGAAAATGAAAGAGGTACGAGCCCTCGCGAAACGGTTGTTCGAATTTCAGGCCAAGACCGTCGAAGCCTACAGAGCCGTGTTCGGCCGCCTCCAGAGCCGGCATGGTATCCACGCGCTTGTTGTTGCGGCCCCCCGAGCCGATAAAGAATGGCAGCGCATCCGGACTCATTTTGGCGATGCTGAGCAGGTAGTCCTGGTAGCTCATCCTGGCCAACCTGGCGCGTTTCTCGTGTTCGCTCAAACCGGCCATGTAGTCGGGATTCGTGCCATGCACGCGAATCAGGTCCGCTCGGGCCGCCGCGGAGAGCGGCGCATTGGCGAAAAATTCGGGCCAGCGCGGATTGCCCAAAACCAGGCGGTCCTCACCGAAGTGCTCCTTGTCGAAAAACGTGGCCGTGGCGAGATGGTATTTTCGCTCCAGGTCGGTATTGAAAAACTCGGAGTTCCGTTCCACTTCGATTCCCAGCTCGCGGACCAGCGATTTCGCGGGGTAGCTGTAAGGGAAAGGAGTCGCAATGCCGAGGGTTCCACCAACTCCGATGTAGGTCCGTCCTTGATACTGAAACTCGTTCCGCTTGGCGTGGCCGCCGAAATCGTCGTGGTTATCCAGGATAAGAATGCGCTGGCCGGTACCCAGGGCAGTGCGGTAAAAGTGCGCGGCCGCAAGCCCGGAAATACCCCCGCCTACGATGACGAGGTCATATTCTTCATGTATGTCACTGTCGGGCACCGGAAAACGAGCGTACTCGGCGGCGCGGATTCGATCGAACTCGGCGACCGATGCGGGATAATTGCCGCGCAGTCCCGTGCGCGCGGGAG
Organism: uncultured Solibacteraceae bacterium; assembly: GCA_964556085.1. Classification (GTDB taxonomy): domain Bacteria; phylum Acidobacteriota; class Terriglobia; order Bryobacterales; family Bryobacteraceae; genus PSRJ01. The sequence continues at coordinate 2,807 of CAZKVF010000057.1, read as the reverse complement.
GATAGTTCGCGGCTCGCCCGGAGGGCTGCGCCTGCGCTCGCATATCGCTTGCGCCACTCAGCGCGGCGGAGATGCCGGCAATCCCGATGGCGGCACCATTGAGGAAATCGCGGCGCGCAATCGGCCGGTCCATGCCAAGGCGAGCGTGTTCATGGTATGTATCCAAGGTTCCTCCGCGCCGGTTTCGGCAAGATTGCACAAATTCCACCGGGTTGGAAAAAGTATGGCTCAAACCCTGGGGGGTGTCAACGCGAACCCTACTGCCGGGGGCGTATGGGAATAGTGGGCCGCAACCTGAGCCAGCCCGTTATTGGGTTAGAATCGCGCTTATGCAAACTGAACCGATCATGGATGTGGCGCACCTGGGCCACCTCGAGCTGCTGACGCCCAAACCGGAGGAGAGTCTGCGTTTCTTCACCGACGTCCTGGGGATGACGGAAAGCGGGCGGGAAGGCGACTCGGTCTACCTGAGGGCTTACGACGATTATGAGCGGCACTCGCTGAAGCTGACCGCATCGAAGCTACCCGGCCTGGGGCACGTAGCCTTCCGCACTCGCAGCCCACAGGCACTGGAGCGGCGGGCGGCGGCGCTTAAGGGTTCAGGTTTCGACCTCGGCTGGACGGAAGGCGACCTGGCGCATGGCCGGGCCTTTGCCTGCCAGGATCCCGACGGCCACCGCATCGAGCTGTACTACGAGACGCAATGGTATGAGGCACCGGCGCCACTCCGCCCGGCGCTCAAGAACCAGGCGCAGAAATTCCCGGCGCGCGGCGCCAATGTGCGGCGGCTGGATCACTGGAACGGACTGGCCGTGGATATCGAAGCCAACCGCGAGTTTTTCGAGAAATACCTGGGATTCCGCCTGACGGAGCAGATCGTGCTGGACAACGGCACCGAGGCAGCCATGTGGATGACGTGCACCAACAAGAGCTACGACTTCGCATACACACGCGATCACACGGGAACCAAGGGGCGTTTCCACCACCTGACGTATGCGGTGAACAGCCGCGAGGAGGTGCTCCTGGCGGCCGATGTCTGCCTCGAGAACGGCGTCTATATCGAAACGGGCCCGCACAAACACGCCATCCAACAGACCTTCTTCCTCTATGTGTACGAACCGGGCGGCAACCGCGTGGAGATCGCCAACGCGGGCGCGCGACTGATCCTGGCGCCGGACTGGAAACCCATCCGCTGGACGGAAGCCGAGCGCAAGAAAGGCCAGGCCTGGGGGCTAAAGACGATCGAATCGTTCCACACCTACGGAACGCCGCCGGTGTAAAGCGCCGGCAAGAACAGCTCCCTCATGGTCGCGGCTCCGAAGGCAGACTAGTCTCCTTGGTGTCGCCTGATGGTTTCCTCCACCTGCCGCTTGACCGCTTCGAGATTGAACGAGGCCGGCGCCTGCATCGGAGGATAGTCGACCGCAGTGGCCGCGAGCGCCGCCACTTGCTTCTGCACGAGGACAAAGCGCCAGAACTCGCGGGCGTAGAAGTCGTTCATATAGCCACCACCCATATCGTTGGTGCTTTGACCCCGGAGTGATGGTGTCCGCTCGAAAGGATCCTGCCGGAGATTGACAATCGAGGGCATGTCGGTGGTGGTTTTTTCGCCCGGCCAGCCCCAGGGTTGCTGGTAGAACTGGAACTTGAAATCGTCGATGCGGATAGCGCCGAGATGAGGCCCTCCGAAGTAGAAGAGTTCATGGCGCTCCGACGGTCCCTTGCCAAGCAGCAGGTGCATTTGGTTATAGCCGTCCAGGTGGTTCTTATAGGTCTGCCCGCACAGATTAACGCCTTTGAGAAGCTGGTCCGTGATGTTGGGGTTTCCTGCCGCGGCAGCAAGGGTGGGCAGCCAGTCGAGACCCGAGAAGAGACCATTTTCTACCGTGCCCGGCTTGATCTTTCCGGGCCAGCGGATCATGGCCGGCACGCGGAAGCCGCCTTCCATAACGGTGCCCTTGGTGGCGTTGAAGGGCGTCATGCCGCCGTCCGGCCAGGTGAAGACTTCCGCGCCATTATCCGTGGTGAAGATGACGATCGTATTGTCGGCTTCGCCAATGTCTTCCAGGTGCTTCAGAAACGCACCCACGCTGTCATCCATCTGTGCCATGCCGGCCTCTTCCAGGCCGTAGTTGCTGGTGTGGTTCATCATCGCCTGGTACTTCGGCGGGATGAAAGTGAACACGTGCATGCGCGTGGTGTTGTGCCAGATGAAGAATGGCTTGCCGTCCTTCTTAGCCTTGTCCATGAAGGCGTTGCTGTGCTGCACCAGGACTTCGTCAAACGTCTCCATGTCGTATTTCGCTTTGCGGCTTTCCTGCCAGTTCTGCCTTCCCGCCATATTCGGGAACGGCGCCAGTGGTCCTTCATCGATGATCCGCTGTTTGCCGACTTTGCCCCAGCGTGGTTGCACTGTGGGATCGTCTGCGTCGGTGGCCCACGAATGGATCAGGTCGCGCGGTCCATACTTGTTGATCCAGTCCTGTGGGTAGTCGAACCAGTAGGGGTCCGACATCGCGTCGAGGTGATAGAGGTAGCCAAAGAACTCGTCGAAGCCGTGCACCGTCGGCAGGAACTTGTTCAGGTCGCCAAGGTGGTTCTTGCCGAATTGTCCGGTCGCGTAGCCGAGCGACTTCAGCACGGTGGCGAGCGTCACCGCTTCGTCAGGCAGGCCGACATCGGCGCCGGCCTGACCCACCGTGGTCAGCCCGGTGCGCAGCGGGATTTCGCCCGTGACGAAGTTCGCCCGCCCTGCCGTGCAGCTTGCCTCGGCGTAGTAGTCGGTGAACATCATGCCCTCGGCCGCG
>CAZKVF010000056.1:0-15004 GCA_964556085.1 uncultured Solibacteraceae bacterium | reverse complement strand
ATCTGCGGACTGGCCCGCGTGGTGCGGGCCAACGCGCAAGCCGGCTTCGAGGACATCGCGCTCTGGCACGAGCGCGACATCTCCCACTCGTCGGTCGAGCGCGTGATTCTGCCCGATTCCACGATCCTGGCCGATTATCTGCTTGACAAGACCATCAACCTGGTGGACAAGCTGCTGGTTTATCCCGAGCGGATGCGCCGCAACCTGGAGATGACGCGCGGCCTGGTTTTCTCGGGCCAGTTGTTACTCGACCTCGCGGCCGCCGGTATGCTACGCGAGGAAGCCTATCGTGTCGTGCAGGGCCACGCTATGCGGGCCTGGGAAAGCGAGGGCGATTTTCGTGCGGCCATCGAAGCCGATCCCGACATCCGGAAATTTCTCACGCCCGAGCAGCTCGCCGAGGCCTTTTCCCTCGAGCGCCAGTTGCGGAACGTCGACCGCATCTTCGCCCGCGTCTTCGGCCAGTGAAGTTGCGAGACAGAGTGGGACAGGCGCTTTCGCCTGTCAAACTCAGAGCCGCACGGCTGATCTCAACGGAAACGCCAGCATCGTTTCCGCGGGCACGCTCACGTTCTTTTTGCCCGTGATCACCGCCGTTGCGGTCCCGGCGACGCCGCCCGCTGCCGCGCCCACCAGCGCTCCGAAGCCTCCGGCCGCGATGGCGCCGATACTCGCTCCAGTGCCCGCCCCGCCGCCGATTAGGACCAGGTTCCGCTTCTTGTGCCTCCCGCTGACGCGAGTCGTCCCACCGGTTTGCACCTGGTATTCTCTGCCATTCGCTCGAAAGGAATCGAGCGTCAACGACAATACCGCGCGCCCTTTCAGCCGCCCTGAAGGTTTCGATTCCATTACGTGGCCCGTGAACCGCGTGCCCTTTGGCAACACCGTCGCGCCATTGCGCACCACGGGTTCCGCTAGAGTGGCTTGAAACCGGTTGCCCGGCCGGTTGCGCCGGGTATCGACAGACTGATCGATCCGGACGCGAAGTACCGTTCCCTGCGGAATGACCAATTCCCCGCGCTGCGCAGAAAGCTCCTCGGCCGGTGGTCTGGCCGCCCACGGCGAAGGCTTGACCGAAGCCGGTGCCACCTCAGCCGCCAGTGACACACGTGCAAATAGAACCGCAACGCCAACCCATGAACACACACGCATACCTTCGGTCCTCCAGCACTCCTTCTGCACGACACTTGCCAATTTGTGCCCTTTACGCGTCAATGCGGAATTGCCCGATGGGCAGAAATTACATTCCAGGCACACATGCGAGATAAAATAGCTACATGGAGTACACTCCCTCCACTTCCCGGCCCGGGCTTTTCGGCTCCGATTAGTCCTCCCCTTCGTGCGGCGTGATTCGCTGGAAAAGGTTGTTCATTGGCGGAAAGTAAAGGAGGAGATATGGTTTCCATCCGGGAAGAGGTTCGTCCGGACCTTCCCAGCATTCTGGGCCCGCTGCCAGGGCCGCGCGGCCGCGCCGTTATCGAGCGCGATCGCGAATTTGTTTCGCCGTCCTACACCCGTCCCTACCCGGTGGTCGTCGCGCGGGGCGAAGGAGCCATGGTCGAGGACGTGGACGGCAACCGCTTTCTCGATTTCAATGCCGGCATCGCGGTGGTCGCTACCGGACATTGCCACCCCCGAGTCGTAGAGGCCATCCAGCAGCAAGCCGCGCGACTGATCCACATGTCGGGAACGGATTTTTACTATGAAGAGATGGTGGCGCTGGCCCAGAAGTTGAGCGACCTCGCTCCAGGTGACGCCGCGCGGCGTGTCTCCTTCGGCAATTCCGGCGCTGAGGCCATCGAAGGCGCCATCAAGCTGGCACGCTATGCCACCGGCCGCGACACGTTGATCGCGTTCTTCGGCGGCTTCCACGGGCGCACCATGGGCGCGCTCGCCCTTACTGCCAGCAAAGCCGTGCAGCGCCGCGGCTTCAGCCCTCTGATCCCCGGCGTCGTCCACGCGCCCTATCCCTACTGCTATCGGTGCCCCTTCGGCAAGGAGCCGGAACATTGCGCCGTGGAGTGTGTCGGCTACATCGAAAATACTTTGTTCAAAACCATTGCGCCACCCCAAGAGACCGCGGCCATTGTAGTGGAACCGGTTCAGGGCGAAGGCGGCTATATTGTCCCGCCGCGCAAGTTCTTCGAAGAACTGGCGCGCGTCGCCGCCAAAAATGGTATTCTCCTCATTTTTGACGAGGTGCAGTCAGGCATGGGGCGGACGGGCAGGATGTGGGCGGCGGAGCATTTCGACGCTGTCCCCGACATAATGGCCTTGGCCAAGGGAATTGCCAGCGGCATGCCTCTGGGCGCCACCGTGGCGCGCGCCGATCTGATGACTTGGCCCCCCGGAGCGCACGCTTCCACCTTCGGCGGCAATCCCGTGTCCTGCGCTGCGGCCCTGGTCACCATTGCGCTGCTCGAAGAGGAACTCCTGGCTCACGCCACTCGCATGGGGGCATACCTGATGGATCGGCTGCGCGAGTGGCCGCGGCTCTTCCCTATCGTCGGTGATGTCCGCGGGCTGGGGCTGATGATCGGCGTCGAATTCGTGCGCGACCAGACCACGCGCGAGAAAGCGCCGGAATTGCGTGATCAGGTTCTGCGGCGAGCCTTCGAGCGCGGGCTGCTGGCGTTGGGCGCCGGCGAGAATACCATCCGCCTGAGCCCTCCCCTGGTCGTTTCCCGCGACCAGTGCGACTTCGCTTTGGAAACGCTCGAACAGTGTATCCGTGAGGCAGCGGGGCAGGCGATCTTGTCGCCTGCCAACCCGACAGCCAGTTGATGCGTACCCTCGACGTCGGCTGCGGGATTCGCAAGCAGCCCGGTTCCATCGGAATCGATCGTAATCCCGCCAGCCGCGCCGACGTACTCGCCGACCTCGACCGGTTTCCCTATCCCTTCGCGGATAGCTCGTTCGACCGCGTCACCGCGATTCATGTCATCGAGCACTTGAGCGATGTCATCCGGGCCATGGAAGAATTTCACCGCCTGGTACGGCCCGGAGGGACCCTCCGCATTGTGACGCCGCACTACACCGATTTCAGCTCCTTTTGCGACCCCACCCACAAGAACCACCTCACCAGCTTCAGCTTTCGCTACTTCGGCGAAGATCATGGCGGCTTCGGCTACTACTCCAAGGCGAAATTCCGTGAGATTTCCGTCTGCGTGAGACTACTGGCTTTTTGGAGATGGCTCGGCTTCGAATTACTAGTGAACCGCTTCCCACGTTACCGCCGCTTCTGGGAGTATTACCTTTGCTACCTCGTGCGCGGCAAAGCCATCGAATTCGAATTCCAAGTTCTGAAATAAAAAAGTATCGGAGCCGCGACCGTGAGGGAGCGGTATGATCTCACTGCTCTATCGCGCCGCCGACGCTCTGCGCCGCCGTATGCTTCGGGATGATCCCGGTCGCATCGGCGAAGACATGGCGCATCGCTACCTGCGCCGCCACGGCTGCACTGTGGTGGCCCGCCGCTACCGCCCTCCGGCCGGAGGAGGCGAAATCGATCTGGTGGTATGGCACGGCGAGACGCTCGTTTTTGTTGAGGTGAAGACCCGGGCCACGGGCGAATTCGGCCCTCCCGATCGCGCGGTCGATGCCGAAAAACAGAAATACCTGGCCCACACAGGCCGCCACTATGCGCGTCGTGCTGGGGTCGAGTGGAAGCGCGTCCGCTTCGATATCGTCGGCATCATCCTGACCCGGCCGCCCCAAATCGAATGGCTCCGTGACGCCTTCCGGCCAGCAGAGCAAAACCGGAATAGACACTAGAGCCAACGTGGGGCAGGCGTTTTCGCCTGCCGCCGGCTCGTTGCTTTTCACCCACCCACCAGCCCTATCGGCCGCACCGGCGCTCCGGTCGCCCCTCGAATCTTCAGCGGCGCTGCCACGAACACAAACGAGCGCGCGCCTGCTGCCGCGATCTCCTCCAGGTTCAGGCATTCGATTATGTGAATCCCGCACTCCACCAGCAGGTGTACATGCACCGGCATGGTCTCGGCCGGCACTTTTTCGAAGGTCAGCGTATCGGAGCCTGCCGCGAACACCCCGCGCGCGCTCAGCCACCGCGCGCCCGCCGCCGATGGCCCGGGCGAGTGGCCATACGGAAGGAACCGCCGCGGCTCCTCGAAATATGCCGCCCAGCCGGTGCGCAGCAGCACGACATCGCCGGCTTGAATCTCCAGCCCCTCCGCCGCCGCGTCCAGATGTTCCGGCAGAATCTCGAATTCCCGCGGTAGCGCCGCCATTTTGAGGAGGCCGGCAATATCCAGCAGCACCGAGCGCCGAATGATTGGGCCAATGCCATCGGCCGCGTGCCGGCCCATGCCGCCGGCGTACGACTGCACCACCGCCTCGCCACCGAACAGCCTGCCTTCGCGCGAAAAATGCGAGAGCGCGTCGATGTGTGTTCCCACATGACTCCCCAGGGCAATGGCGTCCGCCGAGGAGCTGTGTCCTTGCGGCCCCACTTGTTCGCCATGCTGGCGCGTCAGACCATAGAGAAAGGGAGGATGCGTGGGAAAGTGAGGCATCCCCGTGAAATAAGTTTGTCCGAGGTCGTATACCCGTGCCCGGCTGAGCAAGTCGAGTAAGTCAGACATCCATTTGTCATTTTTCATTTGTGCTAAGGGTGCGGGACCTAGCCCTCTTTTTTCACTGCACAAAGCGCGCCGTCTTGATGTAGTCCAGCTTGGGAAATCGCGGCACCAGATACTCGTTCGCTTCGCCTTCGACCCTCCCCGGGTCGATCTCTTTGCCCACGGGCCGCATCTCGCCATATCCGGAATAAAGCCGGTCTACTACGTCCATGCCTTCCACCACGCGCGCGAACGGCACAAAATTTTGCTCGTCCAGCATCACGTTATCCGCCAGGTTGATGAAGATCTCCGTGGCTCGTGTGTTGCGGCCCGACTGTGCGAACGATAATGTGCCGCGCAGGTTCTTCTGCTGGGGCGGGTCGTCCACGATGAAGAACTCGCGCCAGGTTTCATGCACGTTGAAATCGCGGTGTACCCCGAACTGCGCTATGAACCCCTTCACCACACGGAAGAAGCGGCCCTGGTCGAAATAGCGCCGGCGGACCAGTTCGTGGAACCGGTCCACCCCGCGCGGCGCCCACGCGCGCGTGGCTTCCACGATGAAGTCGCCCTGCGAGGTCTCAAACTTCACGCGGAAGACTTCGGGCACGACAATTTTCGGCGCGGGTTTGCGGCACGCCGGCGCCAGCCAAGCCATCAAGGCGAGAATGGGCACTACGGCCGAACGACGGACCACATGCCAGCATAGCAGGCGAGAGTATTACACTGCCTTTGATGGCATTTCCTGCCCAGACGTGCGGAACAATACTGCCCTCCAACGCGTATCTTCTTTTGGTGAAACCATGACCGCCAGACTCCTTCCCGTGATCCTGACGGCAGCGTGTTTCACCGGTTGCGTGGTCGAGAACGTGGGTGGGCCGGAGAGACACGAGACCCGGACCATCCCCCGCGATACTTCCGAAGCCGCCCGCGTGGATCTTCGCATGGGTGCCGGCGAACTGCGCGTCAATGGCGGCGCCGAAGACCTGATGGACGCAGCCTTCCGCTACAACGTGTCCGCCTGGAAGCCGGACGTGCGCTACCGCAGCTTTGCCGGCCGCGCCGACCTGACCGTACGGCAACCGGAGGGTGGCCGGCACTTCGGCAACGCCGATTACGATTGGGACCTCCGGCTGAATGATGAGATTCCCATGGACCTTCTGATCCATTTCGGAGCTGGCGAGGCCCGCTTGAACCTTGGCAGCCTCAACCTGCGCAGCATTCAGGTGGACATGGGCGTCGGCGAGATCAATCTGGATCTGCGCGGCACTCCCAGGGGCGATTACTCGGTCCGGATTCGGGGCGGGGTTGGAGAAGCTACCGTCCGCCTGCCCGCCGATGCGGGCATCTATGCCGTCGCCCAGGGCGGTATCGGCGATATCAACGTTCGCGGCCTCCGCCAGGAGGGCCGCCACTGGGTCAATGACCTCTACGGCAGCGCCAAAACACAAATCCACGTCGATGTGCGCGGCGGCGTCGGCGCCATTAACGTCTTGGCGGAGTAAGCCTAGAGCCGGAGCTTCTGCCTAGGCCCGGCGGGGTAGTCCCTTCACGGGTACAGCAAAACCTTGAGTGAGCCCCGTGCAGCGGCGCGCGCAAATGCCTGCGGCGCATCGGCAAGCCGGTATCGGCCGGTGACCATTTCATCCACCCGGATCAGACCGTGATCGAGCAGCGGCAGCGCGGCTTCCAAGCGGCCGCATCTGGATCCCACGAGGGTCAATTCGTTCACGATGATGGGCGCAGTGTCGATGCCGGCCAAGCCATGCACGGTGGACTTCAGGATCAGCGTGCCACGCGGCCGCGTCATCGCCACGGCCCGCTGCAATGCTTCCGGATTACCGGTGGCTTCCACGACCCAATCGTACGCTCCGACCGGAACCGCATCGCCCGCGATTTCCGTGCTGACGCCGGCGGCCGCGGCGATCCGCAGCTTATCTGGATGATGGCCGAATTGGTGAACCGCATAGCCGTGGGCCTGCAGGAGCTGGGCGATCAGCAGCCCCAACTTGCCATCGCCGATCACCGCCACCGGAGAACAAGGCGAAATCCCGACTTGATCCAGAATCTCGCAGGCGGCCGCCAGCGGTTCGGTAAACACCGCCTGTTCGGTGGTGATGCTCTCGGGGAGAACGTGGAGATTTCGCTCTGGAAGGACGAAGAACTCCTCAAAGGCTCCCGGCTGATTGACGATGCCGAGCACGGTACGGTGGGGGCAATGGCGGCCGAGCTCCCGGCGGCACCAGTCGCACTTCGTGCAGGCAACGTTAATTTCACCGACGACTCGCTTGCCCTGGAGTGAAGGCGTATCGGCTTCCACCACCTCCGCGACGAATTCGTGTCCGGGGATACCTGCGAAACCGTAATAGCCGCGCAGCAGTTCCAGATCCGTATTGCAGATGCCGGCGCAAAGGAGCCGCAAGAGGGCAAATCCTTCGCGACGATGAGGGCGCTCTATGGCAACCGTCTCGACACAGCCATTCTCCAAGCGAACCGCAAGCATGGGACAGGACGAGTGTACAACAGAACTGAGGCAAGAACGCTCCCTCACGGTCGCGGCTCCGAAATACTTAGTCGCCGGGGACTCGCTCAGGCTTCGCGTTGAATGTCCAGCCGAGGTTCGCCAGTGCAGCAACCATGCGGGACGAGATCACAGCGCGATACGTCTTAGCCGTGCTGAGCCCGAGCATCAACAGGATTGTTACGAACGCGGCTACAAGCGTTTCGGCTACAGTCAGATTGGTTTTGAAATACCAGAACCACCGGCCGTATATCAGTTCGATGTGAACCCAGTAGACCAGCAGTGACGTCGTGCCGAACTGGCGTACCCAACTCCAACCGGGCTTCGCTCCGTATCTCATCCACAGAAACGCAAATGCCAGCAGTAACAGCGTAACCCCCAACTTGATCAAGACCTGCGCCGGGCTGTTCAGCCAGAACTCCGATTTTTCATAAATGGAGAAGGGCAGGTTGGCGAAATAGTTCGCGCCCACAATCAGCACGCTGCCCAGGAGCGCGGCCCATTGCATTGCGCGCTCGACAGACTCCTGGCGCATGACCCGCAGAATACTTCCGGCGCTCATGCCAAAGGCCAGGAAGGCGGCCCAGGGGAAAAAACTGAAAAAGTTGTAGTCGGGCACGATGTACGCACGCAAGACGGCAGGTCCTGCCGGCCACCCGATTTGCGAAATCCAGGGAGAGGCAAAGGCGATCCCGAGACCGAGCGCGGCGCACAAGCGCACGCGCTCGCCCGTAGAGAAGAGCGCCATAACCGACATCACCGCCACGGCAAAGCCCATGCAGTTGAGAATGTCTACACGCAGCAGGTCGGTCCATGGTGACGGCCAGGCGAACAGCCAGAGCTGCAAGCGAAACGCGAACGCGAGAAGGAACAGGTAGCCCGCGCGGCGCCAGACTGCCTGGAGCCTTTCGCCAGGCGATAAGCCCTTACGTTCCGCACTGTCCATGAGAAACGCCAGTGTGATGCCCGTGAGAAAGAGAAATATTGCCGGAGGCATTCCGCCGATGAACTGCGAAAACAGATATGGCCCTCCGGCCCGCAAGTCAGATTTTAAGAAAGAATGGAACACATGTCCCTGCAGCATGACCAAGGCTCCGATACCGCGAAGCCAGTCCAAATACTGCAGCCTGTCGGCGCTGGTTTTCGTCTTCATCCGGGATCTAACGTTGGGGAAATTCGCGTTTTACGCCTTTGGGTAATTCGAGCTTGAAGGTCGCGTCAGGCAGGTTCGCATTCGTCTTCATATTGCTATATGCAGCCACATCGTAATCGTCGCCCGGCCAATAGAGCTTCTGCCGGACGGGCAGACCCGTCGCCTCCGAAATCCAGAGGTCTACACGCTTCAGATGCGTCTCGTCGGACTTTGGTGACAGCTCCAATCGAGTCATTTTTTGGTCACCGGCAGATTCTTCACCGCCTAAGCGGATGGTATAGGACGCCGCCAGTTCCTTCGATGTCGTGCCAAAACCTAATAGTAGGATGAGATCCGCCAGTTTCTTATATTTGCCGATGTCGTAGATCTGAACAGTCTGGCTTTTGGGGAAATACACTTCGGCGCGGCGGGAATCCACGGCGATTTGTCGAGGGTCAGGCTCCGCAATGTCAAACCGCATCAGCAATTCGTGCGGCCTTATGCGCTTGATGAGAATCTCGCCGGAATCAGGGGTATCTTCATTAATTACGGCCGTGTGATGCGTTCTGGTCAGATGCGCGGTTAGATCTTTGAACGCCGCCGCGGCTTGGTCCATCTTGGCCAGAGTGGATTCCAGCGTCCCTTCGGCGGCAAAAGCGGCGCCTGCGAAAAATAAGCCCAAAACCGCAATTCGTCCGATTGGTACCGCTTTTTTCATTGTGTGCAATTTCGACAGCTTGCTCGTGCCGTGCGTCAGGAGCGGGCAAACGCCATAAAGCCTTCGAGTTCGCCCTCCGAATCGAGAACCGGCTCCACGCGGATTACCACCAGTCGGCGGTTGCTGGTGCGAGCCTGTAGGATTTCGGTCAGCTTGGCGGCGCGTCCCGGTTCAGGAATGCCCGCCAGGAGTGCGGAGTTGACGAAGAAGACAGAGTTCCCTTTTTCCGAAGGGAGCAAAGCGATGCTGCTGACGTTGGGAATTCGCGGCTGATCGCGAAACCAGGCGCGCGGTGTCAGGAAAACAAACGCCAGGATGATGCCCACCATCACGTCGTACTGCCAGCTCGCCCGGGGGTAATCCCACAGGATGAAGCGCTTTAGCATCGTCTTCAACATTTTATCAGCCCGCGGGTGAGAGCGCGCCTGGGTGGCCTCAATCGGAAGAGGTTAATTTCCGAGCAAAAGCCGCTCCTCAGGCACGGCTGTTTGTACGGATCGTAACCTTCGTTCGAAGCAGCCTTACGCCAACCTGAAGGGCCAGGCACCCTAAGTCCTCGCGCCGTTCATTTCGTGATAGTGCGCTTTTCGCGGGCTCGAAACGCCACGAACACCGGCGCGCCGAGTAGAACGATGATAAGCCCTGGAATCGTAGTTGAGGGCCGGTAGATGAAAAGAATTACCAGGATCACGGACGCGGCAGCGATGTAAAGAGCCGGCACGATCGGATACCCAAACGCGCGATAGGGCCGTTCCGTCTCGGGCGAGCGAAAGCGCAGCACGAAGACTCCCGCGATTGTCAGAATGTAAAAGATCAGGGCCGCCGAAACCACGTAATCGAGCAGATCACCGTAGAGATTGCCGAATTTGCCGGTAGCGGGATCGAAGGTGCGGACGAGCATCAGAAAGACGGCCCAGACACCTTGCAGCACGAGGGCGACCCCCGGTACATGGGCCTGATTTAGCCGGGAGGCGGAGCGGAAGAAGAGGCCGTCGCGGGCCATGGCATAGTAGGCCCGCGCGCCCGCCAGTACCATGCCGTTGACACAGCCGAAGGCAGATATCATGATCGCAACCGCCATAATCGCTGCACCCGCGGAGGGGATCACGGCTTCGAGCATAGCCGCTGCGACACGATCCGAGGCTGCATGCTGCACCTTTTGAAGGGGCAGCACCACCACGTACGCGACGTTGGCCAGAGTGTAGAGACCGATCACGATGAAAGTCCCAAACGCCAGCGACAACGGCACGTCCCGCCGTGGATTACGGACTTCACCAGCGGTAAAGGTGATGTTATTCCATGCATCGGCGGCAAATAACGATCCAATCTGCGCGACGCAGAGTGCCACGAGAAGGCCGAAAGCCGTTTCGAGCGAGAGGCCGGGCACCACAGGCGTGTACTCGCCAGCGGTGAAGGCGTGGGTAAAGTTGGTCCTGACCGCCTCGATATTCCAACCCGCGAAAATGCCCAGCCCGACAACGCCTATGAGCGAGCCGAGCTTGGCGCAGGTGAAAAAATTCTGCACACGCTTGCCGTATTGGATCCCGCGCGTGTTGGTCCAGGTGAGCAGCACGATCACCAGGGCGCTGACCAACTGCGCCGTGGACAGGGAGACTGCATAACCGCGGGAGAGATGAATCGGAGGGATGATATAGCTGCTTTCCGAGATGCGCGGCCACAACACGCCCAGGTAACGGGCGAACCCAATCCCTACCGCGGCAATGGTTCCAGTTTGAATCACCAGAAATAACGTCCAGCCGTAGAGGAAGCCCCAGAGAGGCGAGAAGGATTCGCGCAGGTAGACATACTGGCCGCCGGCGCGCGGCATCATGGCCGCCAGTTCACCGTAGGAGAGCGCCGCTGCCAGAGTGAGTACGCCGGTGATCAGCCACGAAACCAGCAGCCAGCCGGCGCTGCCGACTTCGCGGGCCATCTCCGCGGACACGATGAAGATGCCGGTGCCGATCATCGAACCGGCGACGAGCATCGTGGAATCGAAAAGACCCAGCCCGCGCTTTAACCCCTCATTGGTGCTTTGCTCGACTTGCCCTACTGCGCGGTTCGCGGCCATGCTTCAGGGTAACAGGGCCGGGCGGCTGCATTGGAGTACGGCGCAGCGGCCGCTCCTAAGGCCGGGTTTCGGGTTCGTTTCATTGTTCCTAACGATTTGCATTTCGAAAGTTGGGCCCCTTATCGGTTCGTTTAGTAAATTTGTGTTGGAGCTTTACGGCATTTGAGCGGTGAGACAGGCCGACCGTGAGTGAGCACAGCGAGCGCAGGGAATGCGAAGAGTGCTGAAGGAAGATCGAACGGAGAAGAAGTGACACATGTAGTGACAGTTGAGAGAAAATTTGCGAACTGGACGGGGGCAATTCCTAAATCCATTTCGGACGGCGATGCCCGCCCGCGGTCTGCCGCCGAGCACTTACCCGGCGCAGCGCGGAACACCAAACGAGAGACTTTACCGCGCGGTGAGTGACCGCTCTCTCACGCTCACGGTAGCACGCGAGTCGCGAGATCAGGCGAGGTCCGCGGGCGAGTCGTTGAGAACAAAGGAAATCGAGATTCTCAAGTCTTGGAACTGGCGTGGCTGCCCGCTACCCCACCTGGTAGAAGCTCAGCATGTTATCCCCCTGCTTCACGACCCGGGTTCGCAGCAACTGACCGTGCGCGTCGGGCAGCGCGCGGTGAGTGGAGTGCTGGATCACGGCAAGCAGAGGACCGCTCCCTGGCGGCCGCGGCTCGGTTAAGGAAGCACTGATCGCATCGAGCGCTGCTGTGTACTCGCGCTCCAGTTCATAGGGCGGGTCGAGGAAGACGATGTCGGCGGGGTAGCGGGTTAACGTAAGCAGCACGGGGCCGGTCACCACCGTGGCGCGCGATTCCAGGCCGAGCGACTCCAGGTTTTCGCGGATCACTTCGATTGCGCCACGGTTGCGCTCCAGGAAAAACGCATGACGGGCGCCGCGGCTGAGCGCTTCAACACCCACTGCGCCCGTACCGGCGTAGCCATCAAGGAAGATGGCGCCCTCGATGCGCGGCGCGAGAATGTTGAACAGGGTCTCGCGCAGGCGGTCGGGTGTGGGGCGCGTCGCCAGGCCGGGAATGCTCTTCAGGCGGCGCGAACGGAATTCGCCGGCAATCACTCGCATAACCCCACTCGCATCACCCGACCGTGACCAGGCCGTAACGGCGCTGCCAGTGGTCGCGGATATACGCCGCAGCCTTATCCAGTTCTTCCGCCGATGGCGGCCGGGCCACGAAATCCACGGCCTCGCGGCGGGCCATTTCCAGGATCTCCGTGTCGCGCAGGATGTTGGCCACGCGCAACGAGGGCAGGCCTGCTTGTTTCGTGCCGAAGAACTCGCCTGGGCCGCGCAGCTTCAGGTCCATTTCGGCGATGTAGAAGCCGTCGTTCGAGTCCACCAGCGTGCGAATGCGCTGCCGGGCCGCGTCGTTCATTTTTTCCGTTACCAGGATGCAGTAGCTCTGGGCGGCGCCGCGTCCCACGCGCCCGCGCAACTGGTGTAACTGCGCCAGGCCGAAGCGCTCGGCCTGCTCGATCAGCATCACCGTAGCGTTGGGGACGTCCACACCGACTTCGATGACGGTGGTCGAGACCAGGATTTTGAGCTCGCTATCCTTAAACCGCTGCATCACCGATTCTTTTTCGTTAGCGCCCAACCTCCCGTGCAGCAGGCCCACGGCCATCCCCGGGAAAACCTCGCGCGAGAGGTGTTCGTACATCTGCTGTGCAGCCTTCATGGCCTGCGTCTCCGATTCCTCGATCACGGGGTAGACTACATACGCCTGGCGGCCTTCGTCGATCTGCTTCTTCAGGAAACTGTAAACCTGCTCCACGCGGTCGGCAGTAACGTGTTTGGTGACGATGGGCTTCCGGCCCGGCGGCAGTTGGTCGATTACCGAGACGTCCAGATCGCCGTAAAGCGTCATGGCCAGCGTCCGGGGAATGGGCGTGGCGGTCATTACCAGCACGTCCGGATGGAGGCCCTTCTGCACCAGCCCCAGGCGCTGCATCACCCCGAAGCGGTGCTGTTCGTCTACAACGGCGAGGCCGAGCCGCTTGAATTCGACGTCCTTTTCAAGCAGAGCATGGGTGCCGATTACCACATGCGCCAGTCCTTCTGCGACCAGCCTTTTGAGTTGCGCTTTTTCGCGGCTGGTGAACGAGCCGGTCAGCAAGGCCACTACATAACCCAGCTTGCCGAGGATCTGGCGGAAATAGAAACCGTGCTGCACGGCCAGGATTTCGGTGGGCGCGAGCACGGCAACTTGAAATCCGTTTTCGATGGCGATTACCGCGGCTTCCGCGGCCACGATAGTTTTGCCGCTGCCCACGTCGCCCTGCAGCAGACGGTTCATTGGACGGGGAGCCTTCATGTCCGAGGCGATTTCCTGGATCACGCGTTTCTGCGCTTCCGTCGGCTTGAAAGGCAGCATCGCCTTCACGCGCTCGCGCACGCGGTCAGTAACTTCGAAGGCGATTCCGGGCAGAGCTTTGGCGGTCGAGCGCTTGAGCGCGAGGCCGCATTCCAGCCAAAAGAACTCTTCGAAGATCAGGCGGAATTGCGCCGGAGAGCGGAACTGGTTGAGCAGGTGCAGGTCGGCATCGGGCGGGGGAAAATGCGTCTGGCGGATGGCCGTCCAGCGGTCCATCAATTTGAGCTGGCGGCGAACATGGTCGGGGATATGGTCTGCGAGCGGATCGAGCGACGCAAGAACGCGGTGGATGAGTGAGCGTAAGGCTCGGGTGGTGATCTTCGCGACGGCTTCGTAGATCGGGACGACGCGACCGGTGTGCAGTGCGGCCTCGGCCTCATCATCGTCGCCGGAGAGAATCTCGAACTCGGGGTGCAGCACAGTCAGTTCACCCGTGTAGCTGTCGAATTCGATTTTGCCGAAGAGCGAGACTTTCATACCCTCGGCCAGCACGTTGGCGAGGTAGCCGCCATGAAACCACTTGCCCACCAGAATGGCGCGCGATGCATCTGTGAACCGCGCTTCGAACATGCCCAGGCTGCGCCGTTTGTACCCGGCGAGCCTGGCGGACCGCACCTCCGCCGTGACGGTTGCCATTTCACCGGGGGCTAGCTGGGCGATGGTTTTGACGTTCGAACGGTCTTCGTACCGGAAGGGCACGTACGCCAGCAGATCCTCCACCACGCAGAGGCCTTTGGCTTCCAGCATGGCGGCTCGCGCCGGACCGATTCCTTTGACATAGGTAAGCGGGGTAGTGAGATCCACGGGCTTGCTGCGGCTCGGAAATTCCAGTCTACACGGGGCATGGGCTGGAACGCTCCCTGACGGTCGCGGCTCAGAACGCTACACTGTAGGTTGCTCATGCCCAAGCTATTAGACTCCAAGCTGGCCGTGGTGCTCGGCATAGCCAATAAGTGGAGCCTGGCTCATGCCATCGCGGACGCCTTCGCGCGTGCCGGCGCCACGTTAGCGCTTACCTATCTCGACGAGCGGCAGAAACAGTCCATCGAAGAATTGTCCAAAAGCTGGGAGGTTGCCGCCCTGCTGCCTTGCGATGTCACCAAAGAGGAGGAACTGGCCGCACTGGCGGAAAGCCTTGCGCGGCTGGGGCGCCCGCTCCACGCGGTGATCCACAGCCTGGCGTTCGCGAACCGCGAGGATCTCGCCAAGCCGTTTGTCGAGACGAGCAGATCCGGATTTCTGCTGGCTCAGGATGTGAGCGCCTATTCGCTGGTCGCCATCGCACGGGCTGCGGCGCCGCTGATGAGGGAAGGCGGTTCGCTGACTACGCTTACTTACCTGGGTTCCACGCGCGTAGTGCCGAACTACAATGTGATGGGCGTGGCCAAGGCGTCGCTCGAGGCCACGGTGCGCTATCTGGCCAGCGACTTGGGTCCCAAAAAGATCCGCGTGAACGCTATTTCAGCCGGGGCCGTGAAGACAGCTTCGATGCGGGCTATCAAGGGCGCCTCCTCAATCCTGGAAGAGGGACCGAAGCATGCCCCCCTGCGCCGCAATACCGATCCGGCGGAGGTGGCTGATGCCGCCGTCTT
>CAZKVF010000055.1:0-17137 GCA_964556085.1 uncultured Solibacteraceae bacterium | reverse complement strand
AACGCGCGTGGTCTTCGGCCGCTCCGATCGCGAACCTGCTGTCCGGGCCATCCGCGAAGCCGGGAACAAGGCCGAGAACGAAGGGCGATTCCTGGAGGCAGCGGCTGCCATCATCGCTCGCTTCATGCGGACGCCCGTCAGTGAAGTTCACGAAATCCCGGCCTGGGATGAGGAAACGGCTTCGCTGGAACCGGCGTTAATCGCGCCCCCCGGCGAGCACGCTGTTTCCGTGCCGGTTCGATTCATGAAAGGCGACGGCGCTCTCCTGCTTCTGGGAAGGCGCGACGGCGGGCGGCGTTACCTCAGCGAAGATCTGCAGGAACTCGCGCGGATGGCCGCTGTTGTCGTCGAGCAGGTCGAGCGGTTGCGCAATTCCGAAATCCGGCGCCTGGTCTCGCAGGCGGAACTGCGCGCCCTGCAGTCGCAAATCAATCCCCATTTCCTGTTCAATTCGCTCAATACGCTTTACGGGGCGATTCCGCGGGAGTCCGCTGAAGCCCGGCGCATGGTTCTGAACCTGGCCGAGATCTTCCGCTATTGCCTGAAACCGGAACGTGCTCTGATCCCGCTCGCCGAAGAGCTGCAGATTGTCCGCGCTTACCTGGAGATCGAAAGCCTCCGGCTGGGAGACAAGTTGCGAACCGCGATTGAAGTAGACCCGAACGCCGAACAGGCCTTGATTCCAATACTTTCGGTGCAGCCGCTGATTGAAAACGCTGTTAAGCACGGGGTATCGGCGCGCGGGCAGGGCACGGTCCGGCTGCGAGCCAGGCGGGGCGCCCAGGGTGTGCATGTGTCCGTCAGTGACGATGGCGAAGGCTTCCCGGCAGTGCGCAACGCAGCTTCCGGCCCCGGAATGGGTTTGGAAAACGTCCGGCAGCGCTTGCGGCTGTGCTTCGGCGACGCCACACGCCTGGATGTGGAATCGACGCCGCGCGGCACCACGGTGAGCTTTCTGGTACCGTCCGCTGCAGGCCTAGCCGCCTCCCGGACGGTTACGGTGTGAGTGCCGGTATGCGCCGTCCACGCCCGCCTGTGCTCCGCAAGATGCCGCTAACGGAGAGCTCGCAGCCGTTCGTGGATTTGTCCTCTGGCCGCCGCCGGGACGTTGGTATATCCAAGAACGTGGCATCCCGGAATATGAGCGTCCTTATAGTGGATGATGAGCCGGTTGCCCGCCGCATCCTGCGCGAGGAGCTGGAACAGCAGCCCGAGGTGGAGGTCCTGAGCGAAGCCGATAACGGCACGCGCGCCCTGGTGGAGATCGAAACCCTCAAGCCGGATGTGGTCCTGCTGGATTTACAGATGCCGCGCATGGGGGGCTTCGAAGTGATCCAGGAACTCCGAGGCGGCCCGCACGTACCGGTAGTGATCGTTGTTACTGCGTACGATCAGTATGCTATCCGCGCTTTCGAAGAGGGCGCCATCGACTATCTGCTGAAGCCGGTGGCGCAGGCACGCCTCGTGAAAGCATTGGACCGGGCCCGGGAACTGCTCGCCAGGCGCCTGGGTCCCGTCGAAACACTAGCGCGGCTGCAGGAGGTTGCCGGCGGCGCGCCGGGCGCGGCCGTTGCACCACGCAAAATCATTGGCCGCTCGGGAGGCGAATTTATCCTCTTGAATGCCAACGAAGTACTGGCCTTTCAGGCGGAGGGCGAACTGGTTTGGATCATCACCGCCAAAAACCGGTATCTCGCGGCGCAGAGCCTGCGCAAGATCGAGCAAAAGCTCGAAGGCAGCAGTTTCCGGCGCGTGCATCGCAACGCGCTGGTAAACGTGGATCACGTCCGCAAGATGGCCGCTTTGAGCAGCAACCGCTGGCTGATCACGCTCCACAATAACCAGGAGTTCATCGTGAGCAAGCGCCTGGCGCGCAATGTGCGCGAGATCCTGAGTTGGTAAGTGAATGTCCTGGTTATGCCTAATATATTAGGCAAGTCGGCCCAAATCCTGGTAAATGCCTAGTATACTAGGCAAATGGCGGATTTGATTGCCATCGGCAAGCAGATAGCTGATCGCCGCAAAGCGCTCAAACTCACGCAGGCCGAGCTCTCGTGCAAGGCGGGAGTCAGCCGAGCGACACTCGAGGCACTGGAAAATGGACGCGCCGGCGAACTTGGGGTTACGAAACTCACTAAATTGCTCGCCGCACTTGGCCTCGAGCTGCGGATTCAAACCGCCACATCGCAACGGCCCACCCTTGAAGAGCTGATCGAAGAGGATCGTGATGATCAAGGTCTGGACTGACGCCGCCGAGGCGGGATTTCTCGATCGTCACGGCGAGCGTGGCAGCACGTTCGCCTACCTCCCGGGCACGCCCGAGCCGCGCGCCGTTTCCGTGACTATGCCCGTGCGCCTTCCGTCCTGGAGCGTGCCTTTTGGCCTGCTTCCCATCTTCGAGATGAACCTGCCCGAAGGATTTCTGCGCGAGCGCATCCGCCTCGCTTTCGCGAAAGCAACCGGCGCTTTTGACGAATTCGATCTGCTGTCGATCGTCGGACGCTCGCAGGTCGGCCGCATCCGCTATACCGGCGACAAGGAGCAGTTGCAGGAGGACGTGCCGTTTCAGTCGATCGATGAAATCCTCGAACGGAAGCGCGGCGGGGACCTGTATCGCTACCTGGTTGAGAAGTTCGCCTCGTTTTCCGGTATCAGCGGCGTACAGCCCAAGGTCCTCGTGCGCGACGAAAAAGCCTTCGCGGAGATGGAGCATAAGGACGGGAGGCTTTCGCAGAGCTACAAAGGCGCGACCCATATCGTGAAGCTGTGGGAACCGAATGAATATCCGCAGCTCTCCGCCAACGAGTATTTCTGCCTTAGGGTGGCGTGCAAGTGCGGACTCGACGTGCCCCCCTTCCGTCTGGCCGAAGACGGGGCGGCCCTGGTGATCGACCGGTTCGATCTGCGCATGGACGGAACCTACCGAGGATTCGAGGATTTCGGCGTACTCAATGCGCGCAGGACCGATGAAAAATATCGCGGCAGTTACGAGACCTCGGTACTGAAGCGATTCGCGCAGTTTGCGAATTCCACTCACGTTAACGAGGATACGGAGAAGCTGTTCACTCTGATCGCACTCAATTGTGCGCTCCGCAATGGCGATGCGCACCTGAAGAAATTTGGGATTGTCTACGACGACGTCCAGGGCGAAGCGCGGCTGGCGCCCGTTTATGACCTCGTAACCACATCAGTGTACCTGCCCGAAGATCGCCTGGCGTTGACACTTAATGGCTCGACTCGATGGCCGACATCAAAGGAACTGAGGAAACTCGGCGAAACCAGGGGCGGCGGCACACCCGCGAAGATCAGACAGGTTCTGGAGCGCATACGCGAGGCCATTGAGGAGACCGCGAAAGAAGTCCGCTTATATAGAAAAGACCATCCCGAGTTTGACGAGATCGGGCAGCGGCTGATCGAGGAGTGGGAAAACGGTTCGAACAGCTTGGTGGGCGGTTAATTCGAGATCAGCGGCTCCTTGCAAAAAACCGTGTCGCATTGCCACAGGCGCGGCCAAAGGCCACGCCCGTTAACATTATCTTGTCCTATTTCTTTCCCAGGTGCTTGAGATCTTTTTCGTTTTCGTTACAGACGAACTCGATCAGGTCGGTGTCGGCGAGCAGTTGCATGGGCTCGGTGACTGTCCAGGGTTTGGTGTACGCTTTCGGGTCGTCGATGGTCACCTGAATGTCCAAGTGGCCGAAATTGCGGCGGCGGAAGCGCTCGGTCACATGAAGTGCGTCGGTGGTCGGGTGGCCGGCTTGGTCGAGCCAGGTTTTGCCATTGAAGCCGGTCGTATCGACCACCAGCGTGTCGCCGTCCCAGTAGCCCACTGAATAGCCGAGCCATGTGGGGTTCGCGTCTCTGGGAAGCTCGCGGCCGTCCAGATACACCTGCCGGAACTGTCCGAAAGCTTCGTACAGAATGACCATCAGGTCCGGCTCCTGCAAGATCTTGAACGGATTGGGCGTGGCGTCGATTCTGGGCACGCCTTGCGGCAGGCAATTGGCATTCGATTCCTCGGCGGCGTGTATGCCGGTCATGCGCTCCCTGGTGAGCGTTTCGGCCCATCGCTGTATCGGGAGTTCGCCCGGCTTGAAATCGGCGGCGATGTTCGCCAGGTACTTCGGGCCTTCCGTGCCCCAGATGCCGGTCAGGTCGGGCTTGCCATCTGGTTTGCGGGGGGCGGCCGCGGACAGGTCCGGCTTGCCATCCTTAGTGCGCGGCGTGTTCTTGGAGGGAATCTGGAGCCACTGCGCCGGCGACGCCGCACAAGCGAGAAGCAGAAGCGACACAAGCTTGCCCATAACGCCTCTCAGACTAAGGATGCGGAACGAGGGTGTCAAGGTGTGGAAGCCCTGCCGCCTTTCGCGCGTGCCGGAAGACGTCAAGCAGCATTTCCTGGGTCAGCTTCCCCGTTGAGGTGTTCTGCTGGCTGGGGTGGTAAGAGCTGATCAGCAGGGGCGCTCCGGGAGCGGTTTGGAACTGCTCATTGTGGCCGAACCGGAATGGTCCGCGGCTCTTAATAACGCCTCTCTTCTGGAGAACCGTCAAATATTGATCGAAGGCGATCCGGCCCAGCGCCACCACCACCCGAACATTCGTTAACAAATCGATCTCGCGTTCGAAGAACGGGCGGCAATTGGCAAGTTCCCGGAGCGTAGGCTTGTTACCGGGGGGAGCGCACCGGGCAGCGGCAGTAATATATGCGTCGCGCAAGATTAAACCATCGTCGCGGGAGATGCTCGTGGGCTGCGAAGCGAATCCCGTCTCGTATAGCGCGCGGTACAGCCAATCCCCGGAGCGGTCACCGGTGAAGATGCGCCCCGTACGATTGCCCCCGTGCGCGGCGGGGGCCAGTCCCACGATGAGCAAGCGGGCATCGGGGTCGCCAAACGATGGCACCGGCTTACCCCAGTATTCCCAATCCATGTAGGCTCGGCGCCGCGCCGCTGCGACGGCCTTACAGTGCTCGCGTAACCTGGGGCAGAGTTCGCACTGCACGACGGCAGCCTGGAGCTTGACCAATTCTTTTGAGTGCATGTGTTTTTTATGGTAACGGCCCCTGTTACCGTATGAACTTTCGATAAATTCCGCCGATTTCGAGAAATGAGCGAGAATACAATGCGCGCGCCGCCACAATTTTTTTTGAAGTCGATTGGGCGGATGCGCGCTTCTTAGGTTACGATGGGACGAAAGTATCTTGACGGGATGAGGCCGAAGGGCGCAGAATCTAGTAGTTCGGCTGCTCCGGTCGAATTTTGTAAAGTGGTTCCCCCAGGTTACCCGACGCGTGCGCGCATATGAGACGGCACTATCTGCTTTGCCTTGTCCAGATCTCGATCTTCTTTGTTTTGATTCTTTTATCTCTTAGCGGCGAGCTTTCGGCCACCACCACCAAATCCAAGAAGAAGCGTAGCCATGTAGTGCGTGCCTCCGTTACCACAGCTACCGCGGTACGGCCGGCTCTGGCGCGACCCACGACGGTTGCACCGCTCGGCGTGGTTCGCGGCGGTCCATGGACGGAACCGACTTATGCCGATTCCACCAACGGTGACAATATCGATGGGGAAGATCTGGACGTGCGGAGAGAGGCTGTGGCCGCCCTGGGCCCGTACAACGGCTCAGTGGTGGTGGTAGATTCCTCCACCGGCCGGATCCTGACGATGGTGAACCAAAAGCTTGCCCTCGCGTCCGGTTTCCAACCGTGCTCCACCATCAAAGTGTCGGTGGCGCTGGCGGCCCTCAGCGAAAAAGTGGTCGAGCCCGGCAATAAGCTCCGGGTGGGCGGAATGAATATGGATTTAACTTACGCGCTCGCCCGCTCCAATAATCTGTTCTTTGCCAGTCTTGGCCAGAAGCTGGGATTTGACCGGTTGTCTTATTACGCGCATCTGTTCGGCTACGGCGAAAAGGCCGGGCTTAACATCCCTGGGGAAAAGACAGGCCGTTTTCCCGCCGCGCCTCCGGCGAACGGCGGCGTTGGAATGTTGAGCAGCTTTGGCGAGGAGATTTCCCAGACGCCCCTGCAATTGGCCGCGCTGATGAGCGCCGTGGCCAACGGCGGCACGTTGTACTACCTGCAATATCCTACCAGCCAGCAGGAAGTCGCCGCGCTGGTGCCACGGATCAAGCGGAGACTGGACATCCAGGATGAGATTCCGGCGATCAAACCGGGTATGCGGGAGGCGGTGGAAACCGGTACGGCCCACCGTGCACGGCAGGATGAGCCGATCGCCGGCAAAACCGGGACCTGCACCGAAAATCACGCGCACCTTGGGTGGTTCGGGTCATTCAACGATCTGGGAGACCGTAAGCTGGTCGCCGTGGTTCTATTGACCGGCGGACGTCCGGTCAGCGGACCCGTGGCAGCCGAAATTGCCGGCGATTTCTACCGCCGCCTGGATGAGAAAAGCTATTTTGCCAGGCCCCA
Source organism: uncultured Solibacteraceae bacterium (assembly GCA_964556085.1). Classification (GTDB taxonomy): domain Bacteria; phylum Acidobacteriota; class Terriglobia; order Bryobacterales; family Bryobacteraceae; genus PSRJ01. Next base: position 10,707 of record CAZKVF010000055.1, on the reverse strand, counting down.
AGGCATGACCCCGGCTACCTTGATTTCGCACCAGGTCGCGCAATAAAAGCTGGTTTTCCTGGGGCAGACCCCCAGGTCTGCAGGCCGGCCCCCGGCCGTCCTAAGTCAGCCGCCAAATCGACAGCGGGCCAAGGCACTCCGCGCGGGTCAGGGGGACCCGCGCCACATTTCCATTCCTACCTGAACAAATCCATCTCCGGCCGCCTGAGAAGCGCCCGCGCCGAACCGTCTCCCGCCCGCCAATTAAACCCGCGAATTAGCACCACCGGCGCGCCATCCGGTTTGCGCATCAGCAGGCCCGCGGCCGCAGCGAGCTGGTCGGCCACGGCGATAATCGTCGCAGTCAATGGGCGGCTTCGCCGGTCGGTCGCGCCGCGATAATCTTCGAGGGGTTCCAGGCCCGCTACTCCGATCGCAATATCCACCAGGCCCTCTCGCCACGGCCGTCCGAATGTGTCCGTCACTATCACCGCGCCACAGTCCAACGCCACACGCAGGCGCCGGGCGGAGGCGTCAGGATCATCCGGCAGCACGGTCGCGAAATCGTCACCCACCGTATTGGATTGGTCCACGCCGGCATTCGCGCAAACGAATCCATGCCTGGTTTCCGTGACCAGAATGCCGCGATCCATCTTGACGACGCGCCGCGACTGCGCGAGGATCACCTCGATCAGGCGCGGGTCTTTGCCCCACTCCTCCGCCCAGGATCGAGCGAGGCCGGAGGGCTCGACCGTTCGCAGGTCTACCATGGCGCCTTCGGCCTTGGAAACCACCTTCTGCGCGATCGCAACCAGCACCGAGCCATCGATCGACTGGCGCTCTTTGGCCGCCGCCTCTCGAATCAGTGCAGCCAAGTCGTTGCCAGGCAGCACTTCGCCAAGTCCCCCCAGCCCGGCTATTTCCACGTGCATGACCGGAATTGGCCCGTGGACTGCAGAAAAGCCGCGACCCGGTTGTGGGGCGCACGCGCCAGCAATTCGGCCACGTCCTCCGGGGTGTCGATATCGAACATGAGCCCCGGAAGGCGCAGCACCTCGGTGGGCACGTCCCGCTCGGCAGCCAGATCGAGGTGAATGCGAAAGCTGCCTGGTCCGAAGCGGCTGGGAATGACATTGGGAGGGGTGCGCGCCAGCGCGTTGGTTCCGGTCCCATCGGCCGAAGGCACGATCGCCAGGTTGGGCTGTTTTGCCTTCGCAGCAGCCGCCAGCCGTTCGAAGTCTTCGCTAACGGCCAGCGGGACATCGATCGGCGCCAGGACGGCCGCGGTGGCTCCCAGTTCCATGGCGTGTAAACAGGCTGCGTCGGCCGATGCGCTGTGGCTCAACTGCTCGACTTCCTCCTGCACTAGTACCCCAAGTTCACGGGCGTGGCCGGCGATCTCCGCGTCGCTGGTCATTACAATGACTCGGTCGAACCCGCGCGCGCGGCATAACGACGCAACGGTCTGCTCGTACATCATCCGCGCCAGGGCCTCCCGGTGTTCGGCAGGCAGATATCCTGCGAGCCGTTGCTTGGCGTTTTTCGGGTTCTTCACCGGCAGGATGGCAAAGATCACGCCTGCCCCGCCTCTCCACTCACGGTTCCACCGCCAGTGTTTCCATTACGGCTCGTGCCAGGGACTTCCGCTCGCGCCGGCCGCTCATGATCGTATTAGTGACCACCGGCCGCACATCGCGGGACTCTACTTCGGCGGCCTGCTTGCGATCCACCTCGTCGAGGACAAACGTCCCGGCGAAATCGGCGTAAAGACAGGCTACCTCCGCCGCGGCACAGCGCATTTTCATGCTCCGCATCATGTCGGCCGCCGGGCCCTTCAGCGAGCGTCCGCCCACGATGGGAGAAATGGCTGCTACGCGATCGCGCCTTTCCCGCAACGCTTCGCGGATGCCGGGCACGGCCAGGATTGGCCCCACGCTGATGAACGGATTCGACGGGCACACGACGATCCCTTCAGCCTGTTCGATCGCTTCCAGAACGCCGGGAGCCGGCGCCGCCTGATCCGAGCCTTCAAAGCGCAAACCGGCCACGCTGTCGCGCGCGCGCCGTTTGACGAAATAAGTCTGAAATTCGAGTTCGCCCGAGGCCGTGCAGATGCGCGTCCGGACAGGGTCATCGGACATGGGCACGATCGTCGCGCCCGCCTCCAGCGCGCGCGTGATTTCGGCGGTGACTTGCGTGAGCGTCGCGCCTTGCCGCAGCCGCTCCGTTCGGTAGATGTGCGTCGCGAGATCACAATCCCCCAGCTGGAACCAGGTTTCCGCGCCCAAACGCCCCAGCGCCTCGAGGCAACGGAATCGGTCACCACGGATTCCCCAGCCGCGCTTGCGGTCCGCCAAGCCGGCCAATGTATAGGTCACCGTGTCGAGATCGGGCGATATGTGCAAGCCATGGATCTCGGCATCGTCGCCGGTGTTGCCAATGACAAAAAGCCGCTCGGGCGCGAGGACGCGCGCCAGTCCATCGAGAAAACGGGCCGCGCCCACACCACCCGCAAACGCCACCACTGGCCGGCGTTTCACTGGCGGCTCTCCCCGGTTTTTTCGAGCCCGGTGATCCGCAGTCCCGAATTACGCACCTTGTGCCGCAGGTTCAGGGATATGAGCAGGGCCGCGGCGCTCTCGATGAGCCGTGCATTATCCAACGAGCCGGCGTCCACGGCGCGCACGCCCGGAATCAGCGCCGCCAGCTCGCTCACCGCAGCTTTGGCTTCGGCGTTGTCCCCGCAAAGTAGGGTGTCGCAATCCACCGGCCGGTCGAGATGTGCCAGTGCTTCGGCACTCAATGCATGGAATCCGGCAACCACGCGAACGCCTTCCGGCGCCAGGCGCGAGGCCTGCTGCGCCGCCGATCCATCCCACAGCGTAATCGTGCGCGAAAGGCGCCCGCCAATGGCGATTTCGAGCGGCACCGTAGCGTCCACCAGGATTGCTCCCGGTTGAAAACTGTCGCGAATCGATTTAAGAATTTCCACCTGTGCGGCGAGCGGCACCGTGAGCAATACAATGTTAGCTCCCGCTGCGGCGTCAGGATTTGCGTAACCCGTGATCTCGCCGGAGCCTGTCAACTCCGCGATCCGACGCGCCGCTTCCTCAGCCTTCCCCATGGTGCGCGAACCGATGCGCACGCGCACGCCGGATTTGGCGAAACGCAACGCCAAGCCGCCGCCTTCCGCTCCCGTGCCCCCTATCACTGCGATAGTTCTGGCGTTAGTCGCGGCATTGTCTGTTGGGGGGCGCACTCATCCTAAAATAACCCGTGCCCACGCCGCCGCGCATGGTGTACTCTCGAATTATTCCCGATTCAAATTAGGAGACAAGCATGGCGATACCGGAAAAATACCAGGATTTGCTCCACAAGAAGGCTTTCGCTCAACTCGCAACGATCATGCCGGATGGCACTCCTCAAGTCTCGCCGGTGTGGTTCGAATACGATGGTAAGAACATCGTAATCAACTCAGCCAAAGGGCGTGTGAAGGATAAGAACATGCGCCGGGATCCACGCGTCGGGCTGGATATTCAGGACCCGGACAACCCCTACCGCCACGTCTCCATCCGCGGGCGTGTGGTCCAGATTACCGAAGATGGGGCCGATGCGCACATTGACAAGCTGACCAAGAAGTACATCAACCAGGATCGCTACCCCTACCGCGGGCAGGGTGAAGTCCGCGTGATTTACAAAATCCAGCCTGAGGCCGCGCACTCGATGGGTTGAAATGTGTCGACCGAAACTGCACGGTAGCGCCGGCTGTCTTGGCGGCCGGTGTGAGGCCGCCCGGCTACTCCACGCCTAAGCGCCAGCCAAGTGCATCCGGCGACATCCAGGCAACTGGTTTGCCGAACCAGGTACTAAGTTGCAAGTGGCCAGCTAAGCCGCCGGTACGTCCCAAAATGAATGCGCACGGCGTCTCGCCGAAACGGCGGAGGCGTTCCGCCAGCCAAGATTGCGGGCCGTTAGGCGCCGCCAGGACGACGGGAGTTCCCTCGAACCACGCCAGCCGCGCGCCGAAGGCAGGGTCATCCTGCCGCTGCGGCGCGGAGAGGTCGTAGGCACGCTGGTATTTTCCGATGGCCGCATCCAGGTCCTCGACGGACAGGACAACTCTTGCGACGCCCGTGTACGTCGAAGTGGTGGGCTTGCCGCTTGGATAAGAACGGCGGTCGCGCGGCGTGAAATCGTGGATCAGGAACGGAAAGAAATCGCCGTTTCCGGTGCCGACCTGCGCCGTTTCCCAGTCCAGTTGGACGCCATCTGGACGCCGGCGCCCGTTCTTCGCGGGCGGCGTGACGGCAACTCCGGTTTTCCGCAGCCTTTCTGTTTCGGCGGCGATATCGGCGGGGCGCACAGCCCACCCGCACGGCCCGGCATTTCCTTCCATGCATCTCCGCCAGGGGGTTGCCGCCAAAGCGGCCGGTTCTGCTTTCGCCTGGATGGCAATCAGTTCCAGGTAAGAACCATCAGGGAAACTGGTCAGCGCCATTTCCGTGGCGTGGTTGGCATGCGGTCCGCCGTATTCACTGGGAATCCCCGCCGTCTCCAAAGCGCGCTGCAATGCATGCAGATCTTGGCCTGCGACGGTCACGTGATCCACTTTCAAGTCCGCTGCCATCGTGGAAATGCCGGCCAGAAGGGTGAACAGTAACATTGCGGCTTTCATGACTTACCGCCCAAGCCTGATGGCGGGGCGGCGTTTGGCCCTGGTTGCCACTTCAGCTTCTTACGGGAGCACCGGAACCGCGGGCGCTCTTCAAAGCTTCCTGGAAAGCTTGTGAGGCCGCTTCGGCAATCTTCAGCGCTTCGGGACGATGAATATGCCCGGGGAGCTTGGAATCGATGAATTTCATCCGAAACAACTGGTTATCCATCATTGATACCGTGCTCTCGAGCTCAGCCAGCGTCAGACTCACAGAAATTTTCTGCATTCTATGTCCAATTTTATCATGAAGGGCTTGCCGGGCTGGCTGAACCCGGCTGAAGCGCCGGAGTAGCGACGGCCAAGGCGCACTAGTTGTTCGCTGCCGCCTGTTCCCGATCGTAGTTGCGAAGATGCGATCCCAACATGTGATCAGCAACGCTGACGTGATCCAGGATCCAGGTGGCCAAGGCCTCGAGCGCTTCAAACACCGGTGTTTTTCCGTGGCCCCGGATGGCATCCGTCAGGGCAGCGAGCTTCGCGCGTCCAGTCTGGTGCTGCCGTTCATGCCAGTCCATGGCCGAGTAGCGCGAGGCGCGCATCAGCTTTTCCTCATGCTGAAAGTGACTCGCCGTCCGGGTTGCAAGCCGTCCCGCCTGGCGCTCGAGCTGCTCCAATGGATCGCCGGTCAGTACCGCGCGCCGTAGTTCGTTCAAGAGATGGAACAACGCCTCATGTTCCTCATCCATCTCGGGGACGAACACCGAATTGTCTTCTGTCCAGAGCAAGCTTCGCACTAACTTAATTTTAAGACTATTTGGTCCGTAAATCTACAAATACCCGTTACCCAAAAGAAAAACCGCATCGTGCCTGCCCCCAGACCTTCGAGGCCGGCTCCGATGCGGCTCGCCCAAGTAGGGCTGGGATCCGGCGGCGGGCTGCCTGGTACAATCCGTCATTCCTGGCCGGGGTCCGCGTCCTATTTTCCCCACCAGAAACGCCACGCAGGGCCGCTTACCTGAGATCCCTTGGGGAGATCGCTAAGAGTCCTTTAAAAAACCCCTCTGCGGCAACCGCCAGCAAAAAGGAAGAGTGAGTAAATCTCCTGCAAAACACCGGCTCCCGCAAGCACGCTGTCTCATTTAATCTCACCTTCTCTTCGCCCGCTGTTGCTGCAGAGGGCAGGTTAAAAGCTACTTCGCCAATTCCCCCATGAATGAGCAACCCGGCAGCCAGCCCTCTGAGTGTGCAAATGATTGAAAATATTTATGCTTATGTGTCCGGCCCAAGCCTCCGCCGGGGCGTCCGGGTCAGGCGCTGTGTCGCTATGACACAATGGCGGAATGCGCCCCGTTTTGGCGGCAACGCTACTGGCAAGTTCGATTTTGCAGGTGGCCCTTGCCCAACCGAAATCGGGAGCCCCTCAGAGCGGGTCTGATCCAGTTGTCGTTTTTACAGATCACCCGCGACTTTTTCTACGGCCTGCCCGGCTGCGGCTGCTGCAGCGCGAACGGGAGCGCACCACCGCCCCGTGGCAGCAGTTTGACTCCTACGTGTCGGGCGAGGCTCCCATGCCGGAAAGCGCTTTCGCGCAGGCATTGTATTACCAGGTTTCGGGTAACGTCCCCGCCGGCCGTAAAGCGGTCGCGTGGGCCCTGGCCGCGCCTGCCGGGCAGCCTCAGGACCTCCGCCAGCTTGCTCTGGTCTTTGACTGGTGCCAGAAGCTGTTGAGCGAGACCGAGCAACACAAACTGGCTGACCGCATCCAGCAGCGGATTGCCGAAACCGCCGCCGATGAGAGTATGGCCGCCGTCCGCTCCCGGGTTCTGGGGGCGGTAGCGCTGTTCGATCACGTGCCGGACATCCCTAACCGGGAACTCGCGCGCATCGTGCGGGATTGGTGGGAACGGAAAATGGCTCCCGCTCTGGCGGGCGGCCGCGCGGCTATCGTACGCGAAGATGCGTACCCCCTTTGGGAGATCCTGCATGCCATTCGCGATAACACCAATCTCGATTTGAGAGAAGCGAGCCCCCGATTCTTCAAGCAGTTTCCCATCGAACACCTGATGAGCCACTATCCCGCCACGTATTCCGGCGAAGATAACGATTTTCGGATCGGCGCTTCGCCCGTGACGGCTGGCGGAGCGCCCTCCTTGCCTGATCTTCGCGCTGCCACGTTATCGCGCGCGGCGGAGCTGGCTATGGTGGCATTCGACACGAACGCGGAAGAGAGCCAGTATCTGCAAGGCTGGCTGATGCACGACCACTTCCAGCTTCGCAGCGCTCTGGGAGCGCCCTACGAGTTCCTATGGGCAAATCCGTATCAGCCCGGCCTTAGCTTTACGCTGCTTCCGCTCGTCTACCACAACCCGGAATCCGGCACGGTTTTCATCCGCTCAGATTGGGAGGAAGGAGCCGACTGGTTCGGCTTTTTCAATGGCTCGGCGCAACTGTTTCGAGATGGCCGTGTGAACGCCGTCAGCCCTTCCAGAACCCCGCCGCTGGCATTGCGTAGCGCCGTGGTGATTTTCGGAGATTCCCGTTTCCGGTTAAAGTTGGCGGAGGAGCAGGATGCCGTCATCGTCGTCGGCCTTGTCCCCAACCACGTGTATCAAGTCGAAGTGGACGACGAAGAGATTTTCGAAGACCCTGCCGACCGCGGCGGCGTGCTGGTTCTGGACCTGCCCAGGGACAAAGAAGTGGGCGTGCGGCTGCGGCCGGTATCGTCCCGGCCCACGGTCCCCGACCGCCGGTCCCCGTCTCAGTAGGCCCAGCGCCAGAGCCCGGCGCCCACAGTGTAGCCCGCGCCCACGGCGGCAAACACTACGATGTCGCCTTTGCGCAGGCGCCCCTGCTCGATGGCGTCCTGTGTGGCTAGCGGGATGGTCGCGGCGGTGGTGTTGCCGTACCGTTCGATATTGATCGAAACCTTCTCCAAGGGAATACCTAAGCGTTCGGCGCAAGCCGTTATGATGCGCCGGTTGGCCTGATGCGGGATCAGCACACCGACATCGCGGGCCGTCAGGCCATTGCGCGCCAACAGCTCCGCGCAGGATTCATACATCTTGCGCACCGCGTATTTGAAGACCTGCTGGCCTTCCTGATGAACAAAGTGTTGGCGCCCGTCCACGGTTTCCCGTGATGCTGGGAGGCGGCTGCCTCCGGCCGGCATCTTCAGATAATCGCCGCCGGAACCGTCGATCTCACCGAGAAAATCAAGAAACCCGGCGCCGCCGTCGCCCTCGCCGGCGGCCTCGACGAGCATAGCGCCGGCTCCATCGCCAAAAAGGATGCATGTGGACCGGTCGGTGTAGTCGATGATGCGGCTCATCGTATCCGCGCCGATGACTAAGACCTTGCTGTGGGTTCCCGCGGCGATCAGGTGAGCCGCCGTTGTCAGGCCATAGACAAAGCCGGAACACGCCGCCACGAGGTCGAAGCCCCACGCGCGGCGCGCACCCAGGGCATTCTGCACAAGGCAGGCGGTGGAGGGGAAGAGCATGTCCGGAGTCACCGTGCACACGATAATGGCGTTGACCTCAGCCGGATCAAGACCGCGCCGCATCAGCGCGCAGCGCCCTGCTTCAATCGCCATGTCGGAGGTAGCCATGCGCGCGTCCGCGATGTGCCGTTCGCGAATGCCGGTTCGCTCCAGGATCCATTGATCGTTGGTGTCGACCATCTTCTCCAGATCCTGATTAGTGAGGACCCGCGGCGGCGTGTAGCACCCCAGGGCGCTGATTTTGGCTCTCGGCAATTTCATGTCCTTGTAACAAATCAGAGTAGCGCATCCGTGCGGTGAAGCGGTGTGCGATTTTACTCCTCGGCCGGAGTCAGGGCTGCTGGGGCCTCATGCCTTGGCAGGCGTCAAGCCCAAACCCGGGCGGTTCGGCAGAATCAACTTTCCCTTTTCCACGCGTACGCCGTGGAAGGGATCATTGGCAATGAGAAGATTGCCGTCGAGATCGGCATAGTCGACCAGAGGCGAAAGATGGGCCGCGGCGGTCACAGAGACCGAGCTCGAGACCATGCACCCCAGCATGGTCTTCATACCCATGGCCTTGGCCACTTCGATCATGCGATAAGCTTCGAGCATTCCGCCGGCTTTATCCAACTTCACATTGACGCCATCGAAAGCCTCGCGCAGCTTCGGGATATCCGAAGCGTGGCGGCAGGCCTCATCGGCGATCACCGGGATATGAACGCGAGCGCGAATCCAGCGCGTTTCCTCGATCATCTCGGCGGGCAGCGGCTGCTCGATGAACTCGACGCCCTGCTTTTCCAGCCAGTTGATTTTGCGGACCGCTTCTTCCTTGTTTTTCCATCCCTCGTTGGCGTCGACGCGAATCGGTTTCTTCGTGACGCTGCGCACGGCCTCAATGGTAGGCTCGTCGGTAGAGAGGCCGACCTTCACTTTCAGAATGGGGTACTCGGCTGCCTCGCGTGTCTTCTGTCGGGTGATTTCGGGCGTATCGATGCCGATGGAAAATGTGGTCAGCGGAGTGTCTTTGGGGTCCAGCCCGAAATAAGTGTAGAGCGGAATGCCGAGCTTCTGGCCCACCCAATCCATAAGTGCGATGTCGATAGCTGCCTTGCCCGCCCATTCGCCATCCACGCGATGGAATACCTGGGTCATAACCTTCGAGAATTGCATTGGGTCGGAGGCAAGAAGGAAGTCGCGGACGGAGTCGGCCGCTTTGCGTGCCGATTCCGCGTCCTCTTTATAGCGGACGATGGGCGCGCCTTCGCCGTGTCCGGTGATGCCGTCGCGCGAATAGGACGTCTGGAGCGTGTCGCGATACGCGCTCGAGGACATGGTGGTGGTCCAGGTGTGCTGGAGATTCAGCCGCATGATCCGCGATTCGAAAGAAGGGGCGGGGGCGGCCCGCAAAGCCCCGGCCAAGGGCAACGCCGCCGCGGATTCCAGAAAGCTGCGCCGTTTCATTTCAGATACCAGGGTAGCGCAGACGGGTATGTGGGGAATTCCGGAAAGTGTAAGATGAACTGTCGATGCGAGTTCTGATCCTGTTGCTTCCTTCTCTGCTCGCCGCGCAAAATTACGATGTGGTCTTGCGCGGTGGCCGTGTCATGGACCCCGAGTCGGGCCTTGACGCCGTCCGCAATCTCGGAATCCGTGGCAGGAAGATCGCGGCGATCTCGACCAATCAGTTGCGGGGCAAGGTCGAAATCGATGCTACCGGCATGGTGGTCGCTCCGGGTTTCATCGACCTGCACCAACACTCGCAAACGCCTGAAGCCTACCGGTACAAAGCCATGGACGGCGTCACCACGGCGCTCGAATTGGAAGCGGGCGTGTCACCCGTGAGCGAGTGGTACGCGGCGCGCGAGGGCAAGGCGCTGATCAATTTTGGAGCGAGTTCCGGCCATATTCCTGCTCGCATGGCCGTAATGCACGATTCCGGGGCTCTCCTACCGCGCGATGCCGCGATGAACCGCGTCGCCACGCCCGAGGAGCAGAGAATGATCGAGGCGGCGGTCGAAAAGGGACTGGATGAGGGCGGCCTCGGAATGGGCACGGGCATCACCTACACACCCACTGCCGGCCCGGATGAAATTCTGAGCCTGTTCTACCTGGCCGCGAAGTTCAAGCGTCCCGTTTTTGTGCACATGCGGGCGGGCAATGTCGTGCCAGCCATGCAGGAAGTAATTACGGATGCGGTTGCCGCCGGTGTGCCGCTGCACATTGTCCACTTGAACAGCGCGGCCACAGTGAAAACGCCTGAAGCGCTGCGCATCTTCGACGGCGTTCGCGCGCGTGGCCTGGACGTGACCACAGAAGCCTACCCGTACACGGCAAGCATGACCGAAATCGCCTCTGCTAAGTACAACGGATGGGAGAACCGGCCGCCCGAAGACTATGCGAGACTCCTGTGGCCGCCCACGGGAGAACGGCTGGCGCGAGAGTCATTTGAGCGGTACCGCAAGCAAGGGGGCTTTGTCGCGCAGTTCGATAACACCGAGGAAATGATGCGGATGGTTCTCGCCCACCCAAATGTGATGGTGGCGAGCGATGGCATCATCGAAAATGGCATCGGACATCCCCGGGCTGTTGGCAC
>CAZKVF010000054.1:0-6560 GCA_964556085.1 uncultured Solibacteraceae bacterium | reverse complement strand
ACAGACTGCGGGCGCGAAGATGCCCTTGTTTCTGGCGCCCTGGAGAAGGCGAACGTAGTATTAAGCGCACTTATCGTTCCGGACCAGATGGCTAACCGTACCGCTTCACAGGGACGGCTCGGTGGACCTCTGGACGGCATTATCTTGGGCACGCAAGCGGCGGGCACCTCTGAGATCGCACGACAGTCGGGCGGTGACAGCCTGCCCGCGGATGACGCTTCTGCACTCTCTACGACGCTGGCTCACCTTCGGCAGCGGTACGCGCTCCATTTCCACTCACCTCCCGATGCCAAGTCCGGGGAGGTACGCAGTATCGATGTTCAGTTAGCTGAGGCCGTGCGCCGCCGTTATCCCGATGCCGAACTGTGCTTCCGCCGAACTTATGTCTTGTCGAATAGGTCTACAGATTCTGGCGATGGGAGTCCGCTATTCGTTGCAATCCCGCAATCCCCAACCGATCCGGTCGCGCAGCCGCAACATTGAAGCCACGATAGCCAGCTATGGCAGAATCACTGAGGGCAAAGGCCGCTTCCGGGAGTGCGAGAGGCAGCTTCCTCCTAAGGATTCATTCGCGAGAAGGCATTTGTAAACGCCTCACCCATTCCCGCGCTGGCGCGAAGGAACTTTGCATCACCGACGCAAACTTCATCGGCGTCTCCGGCCAACCCGTCCATCGCCTCTGAAATAAACTGTGGCAAGGGCATCGGCGTGGGGCCGGCGGTTCTCCGCCTCCCCTTGTCCAGGTTCGTGTCGACCCACGGCGGGATCAGTTCGACCACTCTTACATTGGTGTGTCTCAACTGATGCCGCAACGAAACGCAGAACGAATGGACCGCGGCTTTGGTCGCGCAGTAAACCGGAACCCTTGCCAGAGGAACAAATGCCAGGCCTGATGAAATGTTGATCAGCGTCGCCTCCGGCCGGCTTTTCAGATGAGGAATAAATGCGGAGCACATTCGCATCAGGCCCAACAGGTTTGTCTCAATCTCTTCCACCAGCGCTGCTTCATCCACGCCGCCGGCCGCAGAAAAATCGTGCACCCTCTGCAGCCCGGCATTGTTGATGAGGCAATTCAAATCCGGAAACTGTGAAAGAATCGAGTGCGCGGCTGCCTGGATGCTTGCGGAGTTCGAGATGTCCAATGAGACAGAACTCATTCCGGGAGTGTTGGCACAGGCATCGCTCAACACGGCCTCCCTGCGCCCGCCGATGATTACCCGGTTGCCGAGTTTGTGGAATGCCTCGGCCAAGCCTCGCCCGATGCCGGCGCCTCCACCCGTGACGAGAATGGTGTTGGAATGGTTACGCATGTGGTGTGCTCCCGTCCGATTGTAGCGGAACCATATCGCACGCTCGTTTGGAATGTGACGCTTGAGAAATGCAGACAAGAAGGCGGTTCGTTGGCAGCACGGGCTGAGTGTCGCTGGAAACGCGGGAGCTAAAATGTGACCAAGAACTTTCGCGAGTTCGTAGAGGGCCGCCTCCGTTCATCATGAACCAGGACGCAAACGTGTGCCGCAGATCGTGAAACCAGACTCTCTGGCGTTCACACTTCGCGCCAACTAAATACATCCCTCCGGTTGCATTATGCTGAGGTAGTGCCAGCTAAGCAGTGCGCCGTGATCGCGGTGGTCGCGCTCGCGGCGTGTGGGCCAATACGCGGCCAAGAAAATACCAAATCCTGGTCAGGTGTTCTGCGGGACAGCGGAGACAATCCCATTGGGGCTGCCATCGTGCGTTTGCAGTCGACCGATACTGTCAAAACGGCCACGACGGCCCAGGACGGACGATTCACTTTCCCCGCGTTGGCAGCCGGCGAATACGCGATCTCGGTCGAATACAAAGGTGAGACGGCGAGCTCATCCGGCAGACTACAACTGCCTGGTACTGGCTTGGAAGCAATTCTTCACGTGTCGGCGGACGGGCGCTTATCCCTCGGGCAGAATTCCGGGTCGCGGGAGAGTACCGGCGGCGAGCAGCTGTCGGGCAAAGCTGTCTCTTCTCTGCCATTGAACAAGCGTGACTTCAGCCAGCTGCTTTTACTAGCGGCCGGTACAATGACGGACACGAGCGGCGCCGCGAATTTCACCCAGCAGTTCGCCGTGAACGGCCAGCGGGGAACCGCCGCCGTATTTGCCATGGACGGCGCCGACAGCACCGACCCTGAAATCGGCGGCGCCACGTTCACGAATTTGAACGTCGATGCGGTGCAGGAGATCCGGGCCAGCTCGGGATGGATGCCGGCCGAGATCGGGCGTGGAGCCGCCGGCTTTACGGACATCATCACGCGATCCGGAAGCAACTCGGAGCATGGTTCCGCATTCGAATTTCTCCGCAATTCGGCTCTCGACGCGCGCAACTTCTTCGACCAGCGGTCGTTCGCGGACCCACGCCGGATCCCTCCGTTTATCCGGAACGAGTTCGGCCTGACAAATGGCGGTCCCATAGTCTTGCCGCATCTTTACAACGGACGCGACAAGACCTATTACTTCGTGGAGTATCAGGGTTTCCGGCAAGTGCTGAGTGACACGGAGGTGATTCCCCTGCCGACCCTGGCCGAGCGCGCGGGCAAGGACACCACCGCATTTCCAGGCGATACGCTGCTGGTTCCGGTGAACCAGCAGATTGCCAAGTTGCTGGCCCGCTATCCCGTGCCTAACGATCCTCAGGGCCCATACGGCGCACGCACCTACGCTACGTCATCCAAAGTGACCACGGTGTCGGATCAGTTTTCTGCGCGATTTGATCATCGGGTTTCCGATAAGTCACAGTGGTTCGGGCGGGTCACGATGGAGAACACCACGGGGCCGTCCACGAACCCAAGCCAGACGGTGATCGATCCAAACTTTGCGGTGCAATTCACAGATCAGCAGCGCAATGCGGTGATCTCTTACATCCGGACGCCGTCTGCCGCGATCGCTATGCAGTCTTCAATCAGTTTCACCCGCGCCACGCCCCAGTTTCCGACCTTGGATCACACCGACCCCGCGTTGACATTCGGCGACGGTCTGTATGAGGCGTTTAACGCCGCTGCCGGATCGGTGCAGGCGTGGTTCGGCAACCTTCTGCAGATCCGGCAAACCTTCACGTGGACTCGGGAAAAGCACACCTTCAAGGCGGGTGCAGAGGCGCGGCTGAACCGCGATACATCGCTGTTCGGGATCGATCCGAACGGGCTTTACCAGTTTGGTGGAGGGACGGCGTACTCGCCGGTCGAGATCCTTTCGCTCGGTGGGAAACATGATATCCCCCCGGGTAGCGCCCTACCCGACGCTCTCACCGGGCTGCTGACGGCAAGCGCATTCTCATACACAACGGCCGTTGCGCCGGCTTTGTTTGCGCAGGGCGCGCGTATCGGCGGCGCGGCCATCCACCGCGATGCCTATAACGTGTACTTTCAGGACAGCTGGAAGCTGTCTCGCCGCCTGCTTCTCAACTACGGTCTGCGATACGAAATCGAATCCCGCATCCGCGAGTCGAACAAGCGCACTTCGGCGCCGGTGCTGGGGGGCGCCCGGCCGGGATCAGAGATGATCATCAATCCCCAACCGCCGTACCAGTTGGACAAGAACGGCTGGGGCCCGCGCCTGTCGCTGGAGTGGCGGGCGAACGAAAAAACTGTGCTGCGCGCCGGATCGGGAATTACCACTTTGCTGACAAACCTTTACCAGGACAACCTGCTGACCGGAGGTATCCCGTTTGTCGTCTACCCGCGTCTTACGGCGGCGCCGGGTCAGCTCATTGCCTTTGGCCGGACTATCACACCCGGCGAATTGCCGCCGATATACTCGACCACGGGATCGCTCATATTCGCGTCAGGCAATTCCAAGCAGGTGCCTCCCAACACCATGATGGATGTGCTGCGCTTTGAGCAAGACCTCGCGGCGGTCTCGCCAGATCACCAGATTACCCCGCTGTCGCCGTACGGCATGGCGCTAAACTTCAAAAACGGTTACATCGCGACAAACACGGCAGGTGTGGAGCAAAAACTCCGTGGCGCAACGGTGAACGTAGGTTACGTGGGTACGGCAGGAATCAAGCTGCCGGTCATAGATTCTCCCAACGGCTACACCGGCGCAGGTCCCGGGTTCGCGCCATACACCCAGTTCGATTCCTCCGGCCGTGTGGTTAGTGGTTACGGACCGCTTGTCCTGATGACCAACCGCTCGCACTCTACGTATCACGCGTTGCAAGCGTCCGTCCAAAAGGACCTGACGGCGTCCGGGCTTGGTATTCAGGCCAGTTACACATTTTCGAAGTCGATTGATGACACCAGCGCCGTGTTCGGCGGATTCGTCTCGGGTTTTTCGGGCGCGGTGTCCCAGACCGCAGCGCAGAACCCGTTTGACACCCGTCAGGACAAGGGACCGTCTAACTTCGACGTCAACAATACTCTCGCGTTCAGCCTTTTCCAGGACCTTCACGCCGACAGGGTCGCCCTGCTTCGCCCGCTTGGCAAGAAACTGACGGCGGGATGGCAACTGTTGGGGATTGGGAGTGTTTCAAGCGGCCTGCCGTTTACCATCTATTCCGGCGTGCAGCAGACCGGGGCCGGCTCGAATAACACGGACAGGCCCGATCAGATTGGCGTGCCGGATCTTTCCACCAGCCGCACGGTGCGCGAAGACTACTTCGGACTAGGCGTCAACAACCCTTCGTTCTTTCATATTCCGATTGATGTGCCTGGTGGGACGGGGCCGAACCAGGGCGTGTTTGGCACGCTGGGCAGGAACACGTTTCGTGGTCCGGGACTTCGGAACTTCGACATGGCGCTGATCAAGGACACACCCATCCTGAGCGGGACGAAAGGTGAGCTGGCCTCGCTGCAATTTCGTGCCGAATTCTTCAACCTATTCAACATTGTCAACTTCGGTTTGCCTTCCAACATCGTTCTGGGGCCGGGCTTCGGAGAGATAAGCCGCACGGCCGCTAGTTCGCGTCAGATCCAGTTTTCGCTGAAGCTGATTTACTAACGCCTTATGCCGCATGGACCCGCCTGGAAATGGATGGCAGCGACGGTGCCTGCTACGATTCTCGGGTACTACGCGGCACGCGCGGACAATTCTCCCGCGCCCGTTCGCTTCGAAAATGTAGTGCAGCAGTCTGGTATCGACTTTGTCCTGCATAACTGCCCTACGCCGGAGAAGCACCTGATCGAGACCATGGCCGGCGGACTGGCGATCTTCGATTACGATGGCGACGGACGCCCGGACCTCTTCTTCACGAACGGCGCGGACCTACCGGCGCTGGAGAAGACCGGACCGCAGTACTGGAACCGCCTCTATCACAATGAAGGCCACATGAAGTTCCGCGACGTGACACAGGAGGCCGGCGTCACGGGCGAAGGTTATTCCATGGGCGCCGCGGTGGGCGACTACGATAACGATGGCCGCCCGGACCTGTTCGTCGCGGGCGTGAACCGCAACATTCTCTATCGCAATCTTGGTGGGGGACGCTTCGAAGACGTGACGGCGAAATCGGGCATCCGGAGCGGCGAGTGGGCGGTCGCCGCGGGTTGGTTCGACTATGATAACGACGGCTTCCTGGACTTGTGGATTGTGCACTATGACAAATGGGCTCCGGATTCTCCGGTGGACAAGCGGTTTTGCGGTGATTCCCAACGCGGCATCCGCATCTATTGCCACCCCAAGTATTTCGACGGACTGGCGAGCACGCTCTATCGCAATCGCGGCGATGGCACATTCCAAGACGTATCCGAGCAGGCCGGCATCGCAGCATTTGCGGGCCGCGGCATGAGCGTTGCTTTCGCGGATTACGACCACGATGGCTACCCCGATGTTTTCGTCACCAACGACAACATGCCCAATTTCCTGTTCCGCAACCGGGGCAACGGCACCTTTGAAGAAGTCGCGCTTCTTGCCGGTGTTGCGCTACGCGGTGACGGCAAGCCCGTCGCCAGCATGGGCACGGACTTTCGGGACTACGATAACGATGGCTGGCCGGATATCTCGGTCGTAGCTCTGGCTCACGAGACGTTCCCACTGTTTCGCAACACGGGGAAGGGAAGTTTCGTTGATGCCACTTATTCGAGTCGCCTGGCTGGACTCAGTCAGAATCACAGCGGCTGGGGAACGGGCTTCGCCGATTTCAATAACGACGGATGGAAAGATCTGTTTACCGCGAACTCGCATGTAAACGATCGTGTCGAGTTATTCGAGCCGGCCGTATACAAGGAGCCGAATACGGTTTTCGTCAATCTTGGAAACGGCACGTTCGCGGATACGTCGGCCGCAGCGGGACTCAACGAGTTGAAGGCACACCGCGGCAGCGGCTATGCTGATTTGGATGGGGATGGGAAAATAGACGCAGTGGTTTCGTCGCTGGAAGGGCCGGTCGAACTATGGCACAATGTCAGCCCGGAGCCGAATCACTGGATTGAGCTGAAGCTGACCGGCACGCACGGTAATCGGGACGGCATCGGCGCCCGGATCCAGGTGGGGCATCAATACAACGACATGACCAGCGCGGTGAGTTATGCCTCATCCAGCCTCGTGCCTGTGCATTTTGGACTCGGCACGATTACTAGCGTGGACCGGATC
>CAZKVF010000053.1:0-7694 GCA_964556085.1 uncultured Solibacteraceae bacterium | reverse complement strand
CGACCCACATGCGTCAGCTGTGCGGGAGCGGCTGGAACAAGGAGAAGCCGGCACCTTGCGGATCATCTACGATTGCCATGCGGCCTACTTTTTCTAGAGTCTGCGGCCCAAAGAGTATGGTCGCGCCGAGATCTTTGGCTTTGGCGGCCGCCGCATCACAGTTCTCCACTTGGAAATAGAGCATCCAGTGAGGAGGCACATTGGGCGGACGATGTTCCGCTGGGGGAATGCCGCCGATGAAGTCAGGGCCGTTTTTGATGTGCAGGTAACCGCTGTTGTCCTGTCCGGGAGAAACTTCCCAGCCGAAGACATCGCTGTAAAACTTCGCGGCCCCGGCCTGGTCAGCAGTCATGAGATCCGCCCAGCAGAGGGTGCCGGGGACGCCGGTGATGCCGATTCCGGGTTGCAGCTTGGACTGCCAGACATCGAAGTGGGCGCCTGTGGGGTCCTCGATAGCGGCCATACGGCCGAATTCCATAACCTCAAATGGCCCTGCCAAAACCTTCCCGCCTGCCTGCCTGGCTTTAGCGGTGGTCTGGTCGGCGTCGCTGGTGGCTATGTACAGCATCCAGTGCGGAGGAACACCCCGCTGACGCAGTTGTGGACTTATGCTCATCGCCGCAGCGGCGTTGCGCCCCTCGAGATTGAACATGGTGTAGACGCCGTCGGGGCCCATAGGAAAGTCGTTAATTTCCCAGCCGAACAGCGAGTTATAGAACTTCTTGGCGGCGTCCTGGTCGGTGGTGGCCAGTTCCAGCCAGCAGAATGAGCCGGGAGCGTGTTTTTCGACGTGTGCCATAGGCGGCAGTATACAGGACACCGCCGCCTCTGGCTATGAATTCTTGGTTACTCCGGCGCCATTCGGGCAAGCGAGGGGTACGGGCGGCCGGCCTCCTGGGCATCGACGACGGCTACTGCCGCCACTTGCACGATGTCGTTAACCTCCGAACCGCGCTGCAGCACATGCACGGGCTTGGAAAGACCGGTGAGCAGGGGGCCGATCAACTCCGCGCCGCCGAGGTGGTGGAGGAGCTTGTATGCGATGTTGCCGGCTTCGAGATTGGGGAAGATCAGGACGTTGGCGCCTCCCTTAAGGGTACTGAAGGGGTAAGTTTCATCGATGATCTCCGGGACCACGGCCGTATCTGCCTGCATCTCGCCATCAATCATAAGTCCGGGGGCACGCTCGCGAACCAGTTCGACGGCGCGGCGGACTTTAGCAGAGAGGGGATGGCGCGTACTGCCGAAATTGGAAAACGACAGCATGGCAATGCGCGGCTCGAGTTCGAAACGCCGGGCCTTTTCAGCGGCCTGTATGGCGATCTCGGCCAGATCTTCGGGGCCGGGCTCGATGTTGACGGTGGCGTCAGCAAGGAAATAAAGATTCCCTTTGGGCGAGATCAGGACGTAAACCCCGGCGACTTTGTGCAGGCCGTGGCGCAGTTCGATCACCTGAAGAGCGGGCCGAATGGTATCGGGATAGTGCGTCGTCAGACCGCCGATCAAGGCATCGGCATGGCCCAGGCGCAGCATCAGGCTGCCGAACGTGACGGGATTGCGCACGAGCTGCGCGGCTTCGGTGCGAGTCACTCCTTTGCGCTGGCGCAGGCAATAGAACTCTTCGATGTACTCCTCGATCCGCGGGAAGGTGGAGGGATTAGCGAATTCTGCGCCTTCCAGGTGCAGATGCAATTCGAGGGCGCGGGCGCGGATGACTTCTTCGTCTCCCAAGAGGATGGGCGCGGCGATCTTTTCATCGAGCAGGATCTGGCAGGCTCGCAGAATTTTGCTTTCCTCGCCCTCGGTGAAAACGATGCGTTTGGGCTGGCGCTGCGCCTTGTTAATCATGATGCGCATGACTTCGTGGGCTCTTCCCAGACGGCGCTCGAGCGATTCGCGGTACTGGCCGATATCGATCGCCTGGCGGGCCACTCCGGATTCGATGGCGGCCTGGGCGACTGCGGACGCCTCCCAGATGAGCACCCGAGGATCAAAGGGTTTGGGGATGAGGTATTCGCGGCCAAACTCCAGGCGGTCGATGCCATAGGCGCGTAGGACGGAGTCCGGCACGTCTTCTTTGGCAAGAGCGGCGAGGGCGCGGGTGGCAGCCAGCTTCATTTGGTCGTTGATGACGGTAGCGCGGACGTCGAGCGCGCCCCGGAAAATGAAGGGGAAACCGAGGACATTGTTCACCTGGTTGGGGAAGTCGGAGCGGCCAGTGGCCACGATCGCATCCGGGCGCACCGCGAGGGCAACATCGTACGGGATTTCGGGATCGGGATTGGCGAGGGCGAAGATCAAGGGGCGAGGCGCCATGCCGGCGACCATTTCCGGCGTAACCGCGCCGCCCACCGAGAGGCCGAAGAACACATCGGCGCCGACGAGAGCTTCAGCCAGCCTTCGGGCCTGAGTTTTGGAGGCGTAGCGGGCTTTATAAGGATTCATGCCCTCGGTGCGGCCCGCATAGACCACGCCCTTGGTGTCGCACAGGATGATGTTTTCGAGGCGAACGCCGAGCTTCACATAATGGGCGGCGCAGGAGATGGCGCTCGCACCCGCGCCGTTGAAGACCACCCTTACTTCTTCGATTCGTTTGCCGGCCAGCTCGAGACCGTTCAGCAGGGCCGCGCCGGAAATAATCGCGGTACCGTGCTGATCGTCATGGAAGACTGGAATCTTCATGGTCCGGCGCAATTCTTCCTCAATCAGGAAGCACTCGGGCGCCTTGATGTCTTCCAGGTTGATGCCCCCGAACGTCGGTTCGAGAAGCTGGCAGGTGCGGATGACCTCTCGGGGATCTTCGGTGGCCAGTTCAATATCGAAGACGTCGATATCGGCAAACCGTTTGAACAGAACGCCTTTGCCTTCCATGACCGGCTTGCCGGCCTGCGCGCCGATATTGCCCAGGCCCAGCACGGCGGTGCCGTTGCTGACCACCGCCACCAGGTTGCCCTTGGCCGTGTATTTATAGGCGAGGTTGGGATCGCGCTCGATTTCCAGGCAGGGAACGGCAACGCCCGGGGTGTAAGCAAGGCTGAGATCGCGCTGCGTGCGGCAGGGCTTGGTCGGGGTGATGGAGATTTTCCCGGCCGGGGCCGCGGAGTGGTACTCCAAGGCATCTTCAGGACGGATTTTCATTTCAGCTCTCTTTCAACGACAATTATATCTTTTGGTGTGAATTGACGTGAACGCAGCCGGCGGAAAGAAAGCGCATAGGCAGCGTGGTTCATCTTCGCGCGACCGTGCGCGCGGCGGACGGCTCCAGGGGATTGGAGAGATGGCGTTCGGCATAGTAACCAGGGTGCACGCGCTCGACGATTTGGGCCACGGGACGATCGAGGATACGGAAGTAAGGCTGCGGGTTGATACCGATCCAGAAGGCCCAGGCGATCAGAGGAGCAAAGACCACGATTTCGCGGAAAGAAAGATCTGGCAGGCCGAGATTGCGTTCCTTGATTTCGCCGAGCATGGTGCGCTGGAAAAGCCACAGCAGGTAAGCGCCGCCGAGGGCGATACCGACGACGGCCCAGAAGGCCCAATTCAGCGATGTTTGGTAGGCGCCGCCGAGAATGGTGATTTCGCCGATGAAACCGTTGAGCGGGGGCATGCCCATGGAACTGAGCGCGGCGATTAAGAAGATGATAGTGAACACCGGCATGACACGGAGCAGGCCGCCATATTCGGCGATCTCGCGTGTGTGGCGGCGCTCATAGACGATGCCGACGATAAGGAAGAGCATGCCGGTAGAGATGCCGTGATTGATCTGTTGCAAGATGGATCCGGCGATGCCTGCGGGATTCAATGCGAAGATGCCGAGGGTGCAAAAGCCGAGGTGGCTGACGGACGAGTAGGCCACCAGCTTTTTCCAATCCTTCTGCATGAGCGAGGCGAGCGCGCCGTAAACGATGGCGATCATGGAGAGGATGGCCATCGCATTGACGATAGTGGGATTTTTGGCGGAGTCGGGGAGCAGGGGCAGCGAGAAACGGAGGAAGCCGTAAGTGCCCATCTTCAGGAGGACGCTGGCGAGGATGACCGAACCGGCGGTGGGGGCCTCGACATGGGCGTCGGGAAGCCAGGTATGGAACGGCCACATGGGCACTTTGACGGCAAAGCCCAGGAAGAAGGCCCAGAAGACCCACCACTGGATTCCGAGCGGAACGTGGGTCTGAAGCAGGTCGGCGATATCGAAGCTGGGCGAGCCGTATTGAAGGGTGTGCTGGTAATAAAGAGTAAGGATACCGAGCAGCATCAGGACGGAACCGATCAGGGTATAAATGATGAATTTGATGGCCGCGTAGGTACGGCGCGGGCCGCCCCAGATGGCAATGATGAAGTACATGGGGACCAGCACGGTTTCCCAGAAGACGAAGAACAGCAGGAAATCGAGCGACATGAAGACGCCGAGCATGGCGGTCTGGAGCAGGAGGAACAGGGCGTAGTATTCCTTGAGGCGCTCTTGTATGGCGTTCCAACTGGAGAGGATAGAGACGAAGCCGAGCAACGTGGTGAGCATCACGAGCAGCAAGCCGAGGCCGTCGATACCGATGTGGTAGGTGGCGCCGAGGGTGGGGATCCAAGGAGCGCGCTCGACGAACTGGTAGTCTTTTGCCGGATCGAAGCCAAATACCAGGAGTAGCGAGACCAGGAATCCCAAAAGGCCGGCGGCATTGGCCCAGAGGCGGATGGCGCGGGCGTTTGTTGAAGGGATCAACAGCAACACGAGCATTCCGGCCAGGGGCGTGAACAGGACAATTGAGAGTATATGGTCCATAACGCTCTTTTAAGGCTCATGGTAGCACCAGGCGGTGGCAGGAGGGAGTAATTTGCTGGTTCAGCCCGGAGGCTTGAAAGCGCGGCGCGCTCTCAGAGCCGCCGATCTGCGCCTTTGCCGGCCCGCGCCGAACCCCCGCGATAAGAGAGAGGCAGGCGGGCATCCGCTCCGCGCGAGGCGAGCAGCAAAGCAACGGCAGCCTGACGGCAGTTCTTCGCGCGCTGAAGCGGCGTAACTCCGGCTGTGTCTCGCGCGTTAATATCTGCGCCGCAGTCCAGGAGAGCCTCTGCGACTTCCATGTTCCCTCGCCGGGCCGCCATATGGAGCGCGGTGCATCGTTTGGCGCCGACCGGCGTATCCACCTGCGCTCCGGCTTGAACCAGTGCGAGGACGACGTTGCCACCACCGGCCAGGCGCTCGTTCGCGACGCAGTAAAGAGGAGTGCGTCCGGCGGGAGGCCCGTCGTTGGGGTCTGCGCCAAGGCGAAGCAGCAACTCGACCATCCTTAAGTTGGCTTGAGCGGACGCATCGTGAAGCAGAGTTCGACCGTACCTGTTGCGGATGCCAGCGAGCGCTGGATCGGCCAACAATTCGCGTTCGGCGTATTCCAGTACCGGATCATTACCGCATCCCATCATCAACCCCAGGGCGTGTGCAAACACGGCACGATCGCGCGCAAATCGAGCTTTAAGCTCTGGAGTCTCGGTCAACTCAAGAGCACGGCCCGCATTACCGTAGCGAATGGCCGCTACGAGATCATCTAACGCTCGCTGTTCGGCCCATCGTTGGGCAATTTCGCTGTGGATGCGATCGTCGGAGGGATGCTCTGGCGCATCCGGCTCACCCATCGCCTGGCCGGTGTTTACGAGGTAGGCGGATGATCGCTCGAAAAGGTCGCGCAATGCAAGCCGAACGGGTTCGCTAACTGGAACATCAGCTAGAGCTTCGACCATATTGCTCATCCAGGCCTGCCGTTGTCGCGATCCGATTTTGAAACGGAGATGCGATTCGCGCAGGCTCAGCCACCACCGCTCGCGAGCATGCTCCGCAGGCCCGCCAAGGAACTGGGCAAGAAAGGCTGCAAAAGCGTCCACTGCGCAACGTAGACTCTTACCCGGAAACAACGGCCGCAGCACAGGGTCCCGTTTCACGCGGGAGTAGAACGCCTCCGACAGCTGCCGGCACACGTCTCGACCGCCGACGGCCTGATAGAGATCAATAGGACCCATATAGGCTTATGACGAGCCTGCGGCACGTTGGCGTCATTTTACCGCGGCCGTGCTATGCCGATTAGATCGCGGCTCACTGTTGTGATTCCGAGCAGCCACGTGCCAAATCGGGTCCTCAAATCGATCCGGCGTGGTCATTCGCATTGAGGCTCCGATGCCGCTCACGGCAAACTGAGCCGCTGCATGCGCCTATGGGGATGGCAAAACCGCGCAGGTTGGTGTAAACCCGTTAGAATCACCAACCGCACGGAAGAAAACCGCGCAAGTTGAGCGGTTTTGGGGCGGCATGCCGGCGGTGGTCCAGCGCGAATCTCTAAACGCCAGGGATAGGCATACTATCGAAAATTCGCAGACGCATCACCTAATGCCTGCTTTGGCGGGCTGGTGCCCCGCGTCTCTTTCATTTTCGAGGCAGTAGTGCTCGAACAGATCGGTGTCGGGGAGCAGTTGCTCAACGAAGTTGATGGTGATCGGCTTGGTGAAGGTTTTCGGGTCGGTGACCGTCAAAGTGACCTCCAGATGGCCGTAGTCACGCCGATGGAAGCGCTCCTCAATGCGCATCTCTTCGCTGTGGCCGTGGCCGCGGGCATCGAGCCAGCTCAGATTGTTGAATCCGACAGTATCCACAACCAGCGTGTCGCCTTCCCATTTGCCGACCGAATACCCCATCCAGGAGGGCGAGGGATCGGTGACCTGCTTACGGCCGTCGGTGAAGACCTGGCGGAAAGTAGTCTCCACTTCATAGAGCATCACCATTTCGCCGGGTGTTTGAATGATCTTGAAAGGTTCCGGGAGGAGGTCGGCGTGCGGCGTACCATCGGGAAGACAGTTCAGGGTGGGGTTGAATGCTCCGGGCTGGCTGTGCTGGCGCAGGATTTCCGCGCCCGCGGCTGTGAGAGGCTCTTCGCCGGGTTTGAAATCGGACAGGATGTCCCGGAAGTATTTGGAGTTGGGCGATTCGCCCAAACCAAACAGTCCCGGCCCGCGCGGCTCCGCCTCGACCTGCCAGACCCCTGAAAGATCGGGCTTGCCATTGATGCGGGGAGCCGGCCCGGTCATATTCACCTTGCCATCGGCCGTGCGCGGGGCGCCGGCGATTGGTTGATTGACCCATTGGGCTTGGGCGCACAAACAAGCGGCGACGAGAGCTAATCCGGTCCTGACAGGAAAACGCATATTGCTGATTAAACCACGAGCGGCGCGCCTGAATGGGCGGCGAAGTTGGGCCGGCAGAATCGGAAATGTGGTGGCGGCAGCGGGGACAGCCGGGAGCCGTTCGTTGCAGGGGGCGGGATGAGCCGTTACACTAAAGAGAATCGATCTGCCGATCCTCCCCGGTCGTCTAATGGTAGGACAGCGGCCTTTGGAGCCGTGAATCGTGGTTCGAATCCATGCCGGGGAGCCACGAAAATTAAACCGGTTGATTCTTCGGTTCGAATACACGAGGGGCTGAAATTAAGCCTGCCAAGATGTACCTGAAAATGGCGGTGACTGCACCAGATGAACCGGCAGGTTTTTACGGCTCAAAGAAAACGTGCTCACGATCGCGGACGAAACTCGCCTGCATGAGCCACTAACCGATTAGCAGGGTCAATCAGGAGAGCCTGAATCATATCCTCGCCTGAATGCAATTCTTGTCGTGCTTCCGTTTCGGATGGTCCTGTGTGTACCATCTGGAACTCGTCGCAGCG
>CAZKVF010000052.1:0-4082 GCA_964556085.1 uncultured Solibacteraceae bacterium | reverse complement strand
GCGGCGAGCTTCGTGCTGCCCATCTCCAATCCGGCAAACCTGGTCCTCTACGCGAAGCAGATCCCGCCCCTCGTTCCCTGGTTCAAAGTGTTCCTCTTGCCATCGCTCCTCTCCATCGGAGTTACGTTCCTGGTCTTGCTTTGGATTACAAGCAGCGATCTTACAGGGAATGCCATCGAGGATGTCGACGTTGTGCAACTGTCGCCTGAGGGAGTGCGCGCTGTCTGGGGCATTGGTTTCGCCGGAGCCGTTTTTCTTTCAGCGTCAGCATTAGGGCTCGATCTCGGATTGCCCACCTGTGCAGCGGCCGTAACGGCCGTTCTATTAGCGGCTGGCGCCAATCGGAAAACGATTGTCGGCGTCGCCCGTGCTGTCTCCTGGAGTGTTTTGCCGATGGTTGCTGGACTTTTCGTCCTCGTGGAGGCGCTTAACAGCGCCGGCGCAGGCCGCCGAGTCAGCGAGGCGCTGCAGGTTTGCTCCGGAATGCCGCCCCTTGCTGGATCGTTCTTTGCGTCATTCGGGGTGGCATCTCTGTCGAACCTCATGAACAACCTGCCTTCGGGCTTGCTCGTCGGCAGTGCCTTGCAGCAATCCCATTTCCCGGATCACATTCGGCACGCGATCCTCATCGGCGTCGATCTTGGCCCGAACCTCTCGGTTACCGGATCGCTGGCGACCATACTTTGGCTGATTGCTCTGCGGCGCGAGGGCGAGCATGTGGGCGCGTGGACCTTCCTAAAAGTTGGCGCATTCGTAATGCCCCCCGCGCTGCTTCTGGCAACGGCGGCAGTAGTGTTCGGATCGGTATGAACCGCCCCGCTAACTCCCTCCCAGTGACCGCACTTCTTCTGCCGTCAGCCGCCGCCACTTTCCAATCGGCAGATCTTCAATGCGGATCGGTCCAATAGCGGTACGCACCAGCTTGAGCACCTTGCTCCCCACGGCTTCGATCATCCGCCGAACTTGCCGATTGCGGCCCTCCGTGATGGTCAGTTCCAGGAAAGTGTGTTTGGCGCCGTCCCGTATGCGGCGGACATCCGCGGGCCGCGTTGGTCCGTCTGCCAGTTGAACTCCGCGAGCGAGTTGTTGCAGTTGTTCATCGCTTAGCCTGGTGGCCGCCTTCACCAGGTAAGTCTTAGCCACTTTGTGCTCGGGGTTCATCACGCGTTCGGCAAAATCAGTGTCGTTTGTCAGCAGCAGCAGCCCGCTGGTATCCAGATCCAGCCGGCCGACCGGGGCCAGCCACGCGCCCGCTTCCTCCACCAGGTCGTACACCGTCGGCCGGCCTTCGGGATCCCGATAGGTGGTCAGGTACCCTTTTGGCTTGTAAAGCAGCAGGTACGTTTTGGCTGCCTTTCGCAGCGCTTTGCCGTCGAGCGTAATCCGGTCGTGCTCGAGGTCCACCCAGCGATCCGGATCTTCGACGATCTGACCGTTCACACGAACTCTTCCGGCCCCGATCCAACTCCGCGCCTCTGTCCGGGAGCCCAGTCCGGCCTTGGAAAACACTCGTTCTAAAGTCTTTTTCGGCTGGATACTACCTCTGCCAGGGCGCGTCCGCATATTCCTCGGCTCTCCAGAGCCTCTTACAGCGATGGTAGATTATTGGAGGGTCAAAACACACGTCTCTAATTATGATTCGGGGCGCCCGCCAAATGCTCACTTTGCGCGGGCCTAACCAGCCGCGTCGCGGCCGTGGACTCTCGGAACTTAACATGATTCAGGACGGCTCGCTATTGGTGCGCGACGGTGTACTGATCGAGGTGGGAACGACACGCCGCATCGAGAACCTAACCCTGGCGCAAAAAGCGGTCGAGGTCAGCGCCGTCGGCCGGGTGGTGATGCCCGGATTTGTCGACAGTCACACGCACTTGCTGTTTCCGCCCCCAGGTTCGTTCGCCACGGAGTTGGCCGCCGGCGCGCGCGCCATCCGCACCATCACAGGCATGCGCCTGGAAACGCGTGCCCGCATTTACATGGAAGTCATGGCGCGCCATGGCACCACCACCGTAGAGGTTAAGACCGGTTGTGGTCCCGATCCCAGCGCCGAGATGAAACTCCTGCGCGTGTTGGCGGCGCTCAAACAGAAGCCCTTGGACGTAGTATCCACGTTTCTCATGCGCGTGCCGTCCGGAAGCCCCCTCGGCGGACCGGATACTAGCGCGGCCGGCGATTGGGTCTGCTCCGAATTCCTGCCTAGAATCCGCCGCCGGCGGCTGGCGGCGTTTGCGGATCTGGCCTGGGAGGAGCAGAGCGGCCGGGCAGGTTATTTTGCAGAGTACCTTCGCATTGCGAAAGACCTGGGCATGGGGCGTAAGCTGCATGCCGATGGGCCTGCTCCCTCCGCCGCTATCGCCGCCTCCATCGAGTCCGGCGTCTCCACGATCGATCATCTCGAACATGCCACCACGGCTGATGCCGAGCTTCTCGGCCGCAGCGGAACGATCGCTACTCTGCTGCCTTGCGCTTCGTTTCACAGCGAGAGCCGCTACGCTCCCGCGCGGACTATCATCGAAGCCGGCGCGCCGGTGGCCTTGGCCACCAACTTCAATCCTCATCACAGCCCCACCCTCAACATGCAAGCCGTGATAAACCTCGCGTGCCTGCGTATGAGTATGACGCCGGCGGAGGCCATCACCGCCGCCACCATCAACGGAGCGCATGCCGTCGGATGCGCCAATGAGCTCGGGTCGCTGGAACCGGGAAAGCGGGCCGACCTGCTGATCCTCAACATTTCCGACTATCGCGAACTAGCTCACCATTTCGGGACCAACCTGGTTCACAGCACCATGAAGCGCGGCGAGTTCATCTACGAAGAAGGCCCCGTGGCGCCGCGTCCCGCCCGTGATCTTCGCCCTGCCTGGTAGCCCGGTATACCATAGGGGCAGATGCACTCCCGCTTGGTTGAATGTGTCCCGAATTTCTCGGAAGGCCGCGATCCCACGAAGATCGACGCGATCGTGAATACGATCCGATCGGCCGGGGCGGCAGTTCTCGACCGCACGTCCGACCATGATCATCACCGCTCCGTGATCACTTTTGCCGGGCCTCCCGAGATTGCCGCGGAGGCTGCTTTCCGTGCCGTGCATCAAGCCGTGCGCTCCATCGATTTGCGGGAACACTCCGGAGTGCATCCACGCATCGGCGCGGCCGATGTGGTCCCCTTCGTTCCGCTAAGCGGTGTCACCCTGGAAGACTGCGCCCGCCTCGCTGCCGAGACCGGCCGCCGGATTTGGGAAGAGTTGCGGGTGCCCGTGTATTTGTATGAAGCCGCCGCGCGCCGTCCCGAGAGCCGCAACCTGGCGGATGTTCGCCGCGGCCGCACCACGCCGGATTTCGGCGGTCCCGATCACCACGCCTCTTCCGGAGCCGTGGTGGTGGGAGCGCGCAAGTTCCTGATTGCTTTTAATGTGAACCTCCAAACCAACGATGTCGCCATAGCCCGTCGCGTCGCGCGCACAGTGCGTTTCTCGTCGGGTGGCTTGCCATACGTCAAGGCCGTAGGCGTGATGCTGGCTTCGCGCAACTTGGCCCAGGTTTCAATGAACTTAACGGATTTCGAACAGACTCCCATTCACGTGGCGTTCGAAGCCGTGCGCCGCGAAGCTGCGCGGCATGGCGTCGGCATCGCTGGCACCGAGATCATCGGACTGGTGCCCCAGAAGGCTGTGGAGATCTCCCTCGCCGCGGGTTTCCACGAAACGAGCCTGAGTCCTGACGCCATTCTGGAGAACCGCCTGGCGGAGCAGTTCGCCGGCATCGCTGGTCACTGACGTGGCGGCCCGTCCGGTAATCAGCCGCCCTTAAGCGCTACCAGCGCTACCGCTGTGGCCGCCTTTTGGTCAGCGCCCCACGGCGGACCGATGAGGTCCCGCAGTCCCTCTACTTCTTGGCGCACCGCCGCACCCAGTTTCGACCACAGCTCCCGTTCGCGCACGCGACTCACTTTCAGTCCGCGAGCCTCGCAAGCCGCTGTCAAGGCTGCTTGGAACAGCACGCCTTCCGCCGCATGAATCAGTGTGTGTGCTGCTAGAATTGCAGGCAATTCAGTTGGAACCGCCATCGACCCGGTAGCGACGCCC
>CAZKVF010000051.1:0-8668 GCA_964556085.1 uncultured Solibacteraceae bacterium | reverse complement strand
AGGGTATGCTGTCCTGGAGGCATTCTATGATCGCGCGCCACTGGCGAGGCTGGACGACGCCGCAAAACGCGGATGCTTATGAGACGCTCCTGACCAAAAAGGTACTGCCGGACCTCAGAGGCAGTGAGGGGTATCGTGGCGGGTATGTACTTCGATCCGACGGTCCCGCGGAATCTGAATTTGTAATGATAAATCTGTTCGACTCTCTGGAGGCCGTTAAGGCCTTTGCCGGCTCCGACTACGACAGGCCGGTTTTCGAGCCGGAAGCACGGGCGCTTCTATCGAGGATCGAGCCAAGAGCCGGCCACTACGAGGTGCGAACCAAAACGGTCTAGCAGCGGCATTCCCCGATGGCCCGCTACAGAGCCTAAGGACCAGGGAGATCTCTCCAAACCATTCAAACGCGGAGATGAGTGTCCGCCCCATCCTCTTTTTGCTTGCGTTTCCGGGGCCAAACTGGTGTTAGTGCCGGTGGAGTGGTTGTTTTTGCACCAACCTCGAGCACAAGTTACGGAAGGATACTTACACTCAATGCTTACCCGTAGCAGCGATCAACTGTGTGTATGCAGACGGATAGGTTACCAGCCGTGTTGGCAGTGCCGTTATCTGACCTGCCGAACAAGGCTCTTGTATGCCGCTTCGACGAACATGTCGTTGGTCCAGGAGCCGCTGGTCTCTCCAAACAGAGGGTCATAATCAAGCGTCGGCCGAGCCGCCTTAATTTGTTCCAGCGTCATACCTTTCTTGATCATTGCCAGGAGCCGATCCCGAATGATCGTTAACATGTCCCGGTACTCGACTACATCGATTTCGTCGCAGATCCTCCCGTGGCCGGGGATCACCATGGTGCCGCCTTCATCGGTGTCGGCCGGGATTGCCAAATCGATGATGCGGTTTAGTCCATCTATGATTCCTTGGAGAGTGCCACCCCGCGCCAAGTCGATTTTGGGATAGTGATCGCTATCGAAAAGGTCGCCGGCGGCGATGACGTCGGATCTGCGGAAGAAGATTACGCTGTCGCCATCGGTGTGGGCGGCGGGGGTGTGTATCATCTCGACCGCCTCACCGTTGTAGAACACCTCGTCCCTGTCGCCGGTGTAAGTCTCGGTTGGCCACGCTTCGGAGTGGTAGGCAGGGCTGGCGCCATCCGGTTGGCTCATGTATTTGAGGACGGCGTCGCTAGCCACGATTTCCACCGTGTTCACCGCGCTGGCGAAAGGAGTGTTCACCAATTCGATGTGCCGCGCAGCCCCGAACCTGTTGGAGACGGCTTCGTTGCCTCCTACATGGTCCCCATCCGGCCCTGTCCCGAGAATCCAACGAACCGGTCTCTCCGACAGTGCGCGGATTGACGCGAGCAGTTTCGAAGACATGGCCTCGCGGCCGGTATCGACCAGGAGCACGCCTTGCTCGCCGGTCTGAACCAGGATATTTGCACCATCACCCGCGAGCAGGAACACGTTGCCTTGAATTCGCGTCACGCGGATTTCCGAAAGCGGCGCGGGAAGCGGCACAAGGCGATCTCGCGAAACCGGGTGCTCAGACTTGGTCATGTTCGCGCGGTACTCGGGGTACATAGTCTCGGGGCCGCCGAGCGCGGCGTTCTCCGGAACCCCATAGCGCTTGGGAAACTCAGACAAAAACGGATTCTCACCTGGGAGGTAACCGGGTATCTCCTGCTTCGGCCGGCCCGCGATTTCCTCGGCGGAGCGGCAATGATAAACCCAAGACGCGTCGCTCGCGTGCAGATTCAACTCGAAGTCTTCGCTTTTGATCAAGGGTTCAGTCAAGTACGCCGGGTCGTGGAGGATCGTCACGTGAGTGAGGTAATCGCCGTGACGAATGAAGTGCTCTGTCATGGTGGCACGATCGCTCATGACCAGGCCGTTGCGGCGCACCCAGCCCGTCTTAAGATGCGTTGTCAGAACCGTGAGGACGTCTCCTTCCCATGTACCGGTAGAGAAACCCATCCAGGTGTGGGGTGCGTAGGCGGGTGGATGAGGTCGCCCGTCCATCCAAATGGTCCGGAACTGAGACCAGGTGCTGATATAGTTCTTGATGGCGATCACCTGTTGCGTATCGGGATCTTTTTCCTGCCAGATACGCAAGTCCAGCGGACCCCGATAGATGTACGGCGACACGTGCACCCGGCACTGCTCCTCGGGTAACGTGAGCCTCGACGCGTCCCAGCTTTCGGCGCGCTGGCGGGCCGCGTTATTGATCGGCAGGCCCAGAAAGTCGCCCAGTTCGGGACCGGGAAGCCGCTCGGGCTCGTCTTCGTGATAGCGCGGCTGCCACTCTCCATCAAGGAGAATCTGAGCGAAAGCGGCCCCTCGGGGTAACAGCATTACCAGAGCGAGAAACAACAGCGAGCGGGTTGGCCCGTGTTTCGGCATGGATCTCTTCGTCGCCATCCACGATTGCATTCAGCCAGTGTATGACAGACCAGGGTACGTCTCTCTGGCCGGCTTGTGTCTTTGTGCGGGACGCGGCAGAGTGCGTGGGGAGCAAGCACGCCGCTACGGCTAGAAGACCAGAACGTCTTTTTTCCTGGCGAACTTTGCGGGATCGACTCCTGGCACTCTTTTCAGATCGTCAATAGACTGGAAATTTCCATGCTTCACGCGGTAGTCGATGACTGCGGCAGCTTCCGAGCGGCGCAGCGAAAGGCGGGTCTCGAAATCGATCGCCTTTGCCGTGTTCACGTTCAGGGGAGGTAATGACTGGGCAGGATAATTCCGCGACAGATACTCGAGGGCTGCCGAGAATTCCTCTTCTGTACCCTGAGCTCCGAGGCTGATCATCTTATTGAGGGTCGCCTTCCAGCCGTCTCGATCCTGGCGCAACGAGATGGAACGCTCCAGTTCATGACAATCAGAGCAGAGCTTTTGAGCCTGCTCGCGGCCGGGACCTTCCGGGAGTTGCGCCAGCAGAGGCCCGGAGGCCAGCGTGAGGGCCGCGACGGCGAGCCGAAGCTCAATGCTCCATCGGGAAACCGAACGCGTAAAGGGTTTCATCGAAAGTCTCCAGATACAACTGGCCTGCCTGACCAGAAAGGCCGCCGCTATGGACAAACGAGGTGATGGTCTTACCGCTGTCCCAGATCGCTTTCCCCGTCGCGCCATCAAGAGCATATACCACCGCCGGCGATGACCTCCGAACGCGTTCCGATGCCGACAGGCCTTCATCCGTGGGCTGAAATTCTCCGCTCGACACTGCGAAGACCACGCCATTGATGATTACAGGCGTCAGAGGCGAAATCAGATTGCGCGAAAGCCATCCGGGTTCCAGTGAGATCGCGCCATTCCGGTCCTCGACGCGCCAGGCCGCAATCGCGCCCGTTGTGACCGGTCCGTTAGTCGCCGCGAATCCCGCACCGGACGCGGGCGCGGCGTTGCTTGCCGCTAGCAGCCAGCGGACGCCATCCAAGGACTGCCACGTGGCCAACGCCTTGGGAGCGAATCCGCTATCACTCGCATAAGCAGGGGTTGTGAACAAAATCTTCCGATTGTCGGGCCCGCCGAGCGATGCGCCATCCACCAGGTGAATGCGTCCATCTTTCGTTGCTGCCGCGAGCAGTGTCTTCCCCTTGTACGGGAAGACCACCGGCGACGAGCTAAACGGCTGTCCCCCGGTGGTATAAGAGCCGATCGCCTTAAGGCTTCCGGCCGAAAGGGCCACCAGCTCTCCGGCGTCGGTTACAGCATAAACGGTTCCATCGGGGGCGAATGCCGGACCGGTCTCACCGGTGATGGCGCCGTGGGAAGGGATCCACTTGCTCACTTGGTTGCTCGCAATATCCAACGCCCACACGCCGCTGGATGCGCCGCTGCAATTGGCGGTAGTTGCGTAGGCCACGCCGTCCAAAACAGTAAAACCTTGCGCGTTGGCATTGGGCGGCAAAAACGCATGAGGCGGTCCGGCCTCCATTCCGTTCGAGAGGTACAGCGAGTGCAGCGTGCCATCCCCGGCAGCCACATAAAGCACGGCAGGCAATCGAAATCGCTGGGGGTGGCGCACGGGGCCACGCGCTGCGGCGGCAAGAGCAGGTGCGAGAGTCACGGCGCCCTCTCCGGCTTCTCCCATCGCGCTCCCGGCTGGAGCATTTCGTCCACCCAGGCCTCCACCGACCGGCTCCAGAGGCGGGTAACCAGCCGTGGTTTCGCGCGCGACATTCGCGGTCAGCCCTCCCGGGCAGGCCGGCGATCCCGCGGGCGGCACAGACAAGGCGAACCGATGCTCCCACTCCAGGCGGGAAAGGTCGGTATCGATGGCGAAGACGGTGTTCGAGCTGCCGCTGACAAAAGCCAAAGATCGAAAACCGTGATAGCCGATATAGCGGTCGATCAAAACGGCGGGTGTCAGCGAATTCAGTTGTACTGCTTCGTTGTCCAGCTTTACCTTCCAAAGGAATCGGAATCCGCTTTCCAGGCTCTCGCGCGAGATTCGTGCATCCGCGGGAATCCAATGGGAGCGCTGCGCGTCACCGCCGTTGGTCATCCATTCCGCTTCTCTCCGCCCTAACTGGGCTTGGACAGCGGCAGCTCCGGCCAGCAGGCATGCACAAGAGACCAGGCCCCGAAGAACCGACAGACGGAAGCGTCTGTCCCACCTCGATCTTCGCATTACGGGAGCACCTCTCATTTCCTCAGCGCCTCGGCAATGGCCTTTTCGGCCAGGGCGGCCATGATACCGTACCCGGCCGCATTGGGCAGAACGCCATCGCTAGTCAGATTCACTTTCAAATTCTCACCATCGGCCATCGCCGAGTAGTAATCGAGATAGGCGGCGCCAATACGGGCGGAATATTTCCGGAGGAGATCGTTGACTTCACTGATCCGTTCCTGCCAGCGCTGGCGCTCCGCGCTTTTTTTGAAGCAGTCGCAGACGGGAGTGAGGGAAGCCAGTACCACGCGGATTCCATTCCCGTGCGCGAGTTCCGTCATCGATATGAGATTGTCCAGAATCATCTCCTCGGTGGCGCTGCCATGCAAACCGGCGATGTCATTGAGGCCCGCCAGGATCACTACGGCCTTTGGGTGCAGGCTGATGACGTCCTGGCGAAAGCGCACCAGCATCTGGTCGGTGGTCTGTCCGGCGATGCCGCGGTTGAGCCAGCGCTTCCCCTCAAAGAACGCCGCGCTGCGTCCCCAGAATTCGGTAATCTGATCACCCAGGAAAACGACGCGATCCTCGCCCGCGGCGGGAGACGGCACCTCCGAGTCGTCGCTCCCGTAACGAGTCAGTCCGCCAAAATCTCGCAGCGTTCGCCGCTCGGCGGCCAGCTGCCGTTCAAGCGACCGCACGCGGTCGGCGCAAGCTTCCTGTGCATAGGCTATTGGTCCGGCGAAGAATAGAGCTCCCAAATAGATTGCGGTTCTCATAGCCCTACTTCCGTATGCCGAAACAATACAGCATGCCGTCGAAGGTGCCGATGTACAAGCGGCCGTTGGCTACCGAGAGGCCGCTCCAATGGTTCCACGAGGTGATCTGGTCGCCGCTGGACCAAAGCTCCTTCCCGGTTTCGGCATCCAGGGCGTACAGCACGGCGTGGGTTGATCCGGGGATGCGCCGCTCGGCTGTATCGTCGAGGCCGACATCCGGATAGGCTTGATCGGTATCTTCTCCGCTTCCATAGGCGAAGACGATACCATTGGCGATGACCGGCGGTTCGGCGCGATTAATGTCACGAGAGATCCACGCCGGCGCCAACTGCAGTTTGCCCTCTTTCTCCTCGACTTTGAAGGCCGCGATGGCGCCGTGTTCCACCGTTCCGTGCTCCATGGGTGCGCTAAAACGCGAATGCTTGGGGCCCCAAAAAGGAGTCAGCACCCAGCGAGTGCCTCTGGAATCTTCCCACGTTGCCATAGAGCCCCAGATTCCTTCTGAAGCGAAATTCACATCCTCATTGCAAACCAGTGGTGTGCGGTCGAGCGGCGTGCGATGATCGTCGCCGCCGATGGCCGCGGTATCCAAAAGGTACACGCGGCACTCCTTGCCGGCGTCCACCATTAGTTCCCGCCCTTTGAATGGGAAAATCGCTGGAGTAACCTGCATGTCGAGATCGCGTTTCCATAGCCACGCCGCGTTGGAGGGACCGTAATAGTCCACCAATTCGGGTGTTCGGGTTTGCGAATCGAGCTTGATACCAACTATGCCGTTGCCGAAGCTCAGGCTCTCGGGATTGAAATTGCCATCCCCGGTTCCGGTATACATGGTGCCGTCAGAGCTAATCGCCGGTCCCTGACGTCCCCACATCCCGCCGCCGGCGGGTCCCCAGCTTCCCACACGTCCGGTGGCCAAGTCGAAGGTGTAAACCATGTTCGGGTTGCCGCCGCAGCCCTGCGCTGTATGCGTGTAAATAACGTTCTTCCACAGATTCAGCCCGTATGGCTTGCCGTTGGGCGGCATGAACTTCGCGGGCGGAACGACATCTTCGCCGTCGGCCGCATTCAATTGATGGAGAGAGCCGTCCCACGAAGCA
This sequence comes from uncultured Solibacteraceae bacterium, assembly GCA_964556085.1. Lineage (GTDB taxonomy): Bacteria > Acidobacteriota > Terriglobia > Bryobacterales > Bryobacteraceae > PSRJ01. Next base: position 2,184 of record CAZKVF010000051.1, on the reverse strand, counting down.
ACATAGATGGTGTACTTGCCGGGACTGTTCGCGGGCGCTACCACCGGTGTTGCGGTGATGCCGCCAGGGCACAGAATGCCCCCGGTAGGCGGCGTGTAGTTGCTGGTGAAATGCTTCTTCCAGATCACTTTGCCTGCTTCAACATCAATGGCGTAGATGTTATCGGATACGCCAGTCTCAATAGCGATCTGTCTGGGCCCCGCGCTGGTGTTCACGCGTTCCACGACCAGCGGCGGAAATAAGGAATGCATTTCGCGCGGCGGATTGTCGAGCTTAAGCTTCCACAGCAGCTTGATGTCTTTCGCGTTGGCCGTGGTGAGAATCTTTTCGTCTTTCTGCCAATTGGTGCGCTGGGGATTATTGCCGTCGGTAAGCCAATCGGCGCCCCAAACTCCCACGCCGCACAGGCTCAACACAAGCGTCGTCAGTAACACTCGCATAAAAGCTCCCACTCGCTTACAGCTTCTTCAGCCAGATGTTCCGGATACTGATTTTACCTGTCCCCTCAATCTCGAACCCGATCAGCCCGCTCTTTCGGAACATAGTGGGATCGTCGTCGATCAGGACCGACATGACGTGGCCGTTCACGATGTGAGTCATGGTGTTTCCGCGGGCAATGAGATGGAGCTGGTTCCAATCCTCGATACGAACGTGGCCCGCCAGTTCATTCCGGTCGCCAAGAGTCGCGAGGAGCCTGGGGTGCTTGCCTTGTTCCGTGCGCACTACCTGCCCGCGCCAGGCGATGATTCCCCGGCCGGTGGCCTGCTCATAGAATTGGCCGGTGAATCGGTTGCGGCCATCGAAATCGAACTGCGGCCCAAGCATGTCCCATTTCGCCTGTGTCGCCGCGGCCGGAGGGGTACCGCGCGGGGCGCCGTTGGGACATGGGCCTGCAGGACCGCCCGCCGGGCCTCTCCGTGGTGCGCGATTCGGATCGAGAATGGCGCCGCGGTATTGCACGCCGCTGTTCACCGCCGCGCCCTCGCCCTTCATCTCCAGCTTCATTTCAAAGTCCGCGGGCTCGCCGCCTTGCCAAACCAGGTAGATGGTGCCGGTGGGCTTTTCACAAGTCGATTCCACTACGATGGCCCCATCCTGAACACGCCAGTAGTTCTTATCGCCATCCCAGCCGTTCAAAGTCTGGCCATCAAACATAGAGATCCAGCCGGTGTGATCGTCGAAGTCGATGGGATCCGGCTCCGTGAAGCCGCCTCCGCGGCCTCCACGGCCGCTGGTTTGCGAAAGAGCGGGAACGGCAAGGCACAGCAGAAGCGAAACAGTGGAGGATCTCATGAGAACCATTGTGGGGCAGGCGCTTTCGCCTGCCAGAATCCCTCGCCCATCTATTAAGCCACGACGCTGTTGCCGGATCAACCAAATTGGGCTGAGCACGCCTGGTTTTGCAGCACGAAATACGGTGTCTCCTCACTGTTAGTGCGGCTGGCAAGAACCGACTGTACTCCCAGGCGAGTTCTGAACTGCGCAACGCTTATTCCCGGCAAAGAATAATTGTCCGTGTGAAGCATCCCCCGGTGACGATATGCCTGCGCTTCAGTTTTGTTGCATTTAGAGCACTCCTCGAAACGTTCGGGCCGTTTTGCATGGCAAAAGATGATGCGTCGTAGCAAGAGTTCTTTGACTCCGCAAAAGGACCATGTCCTACGTCATGCAGAAGGGCCGCAGCGAATACCTCACACCGGTATTGCTGAATCAACTCACCTTCAGGCCAGCCCTGTGCCTGCGCTGCCAAATGATCCATGACGCTGTGGGCGAGGAACGCCGTTCCGAGGGAGTGCGAAAACCGTGTATGAGTTGCGCCAGGGAGCACATACGAGGATAGGCCGAGCTGCGAGATTCGCCTAAGCCTTTGAAAAGACGGCGTATCCATCACAGATCTGAGAAGTTTCGAACGTGGGGGTCTGACCCGAACTTCATAACCTGGTGGATTGGGTCGGTAATGATCGTCGGTTTTCGCAGTTCCATCTCAAAAGCCTCCGCGGGTCATGCACCTGTTCCGAGTAACACGTTCACGCACGCCGCAGATATCGGCTGCACGCGATTATGCGCCCACCAAAGGCCTAGCGCCTGACGGCAATGATCAGCGGGAAAACGGTCATTAAGAGTATTATATCCTGATCAAAAAACAATGGGACAGGGCCTCGCGAGTATTCCGGCGCGCTTGTT
>CAZKVF010000050.1:0-16124 GCA_964556085.1 uncultured Solibacteraceae bacterium | reverse complement strand
GCGGGCGCGTTCAATTCCACGGCCGAGCGAGCGTCGGCGTACTGGGCTCCATCGACGATCACAGACCACTTCACCAGTTCTTCCAGATCGGGCGCGCAGAAGCCGAAGCGGTCCCGGGCGATATCGCAGATGAATGAGGTGCAGGATTTGTAGCTGGGGTCGTACAGTTTGCGGCCACTGGTATCCCGCCGAAAGTGCTCTGCGTCGGCGGCGCTGAGAAACGCGCTCTGGTGATGGTCGAACCACCACGTCAGGCGGGGGTTGCTCGAGTACTTGAAATCGACGATCGCGTTTTCATCCCCGTCGAACAGGCCGGAGTCGAAGGTTTGCGCGGCCCTGTGAGCCATGCCGGTGTAGTTGAAATCGGCGCCGGGGTGAATGGCCCCGGTAATGAAGCGGCTAAAGAATGCCGCGGACGCCGCGCCATCGAAACAATGGTCGTGGTAAAGGACGCGCTCAAGCATTGAAATGCTGAAAACCTATCAGCTTGCCTGAATGCACCGAAAAAAGCAACTGCCACAACCGGTGAACGGGTGGCCGCGCGGCCGGAATGTCAAGCCGCTTTCACTTGCGACATCTTGAGCAGGCGCTCGGCGTTGCCGCGATAAATCTGGTTTTTCTGGTCCGCGTTCAGTCCCAGGCCCTCGATGCAGCGGATGGTTTCGCGAATGTACAGGCCGGGCGCCGGCTCGAAGGGGACATCGGAGGCAAACAGAACGCGATCAAGGCCGAAGAATGCGAGGCCGCACTGGGTCGCGGGAAATCCACCGAACAGGGCCGTATCGGCATAGAACATTTTGAAATAGTCGAGCGGCCGCTTATTGAGAGTTTTCAGAAGGACGGTGTAATCGGTATCCGAAGTGCGCTTGCCCAACTGGTCCCAGCCGTAGCCGACGCGCCCTTCAAAGTACGGGATCATGCCGCCCATATGATGGGTGATGACCTTCAGGTTCGGATGGCGGTCGAAAATACCCGAGAACACCAGGCGCGCCATGGCGGCGCTGGTTTCGTAGGGCCAGCCGAAGGTCCACCAGATTTCGTACTTGGACTTCTCTTCGGTCAAATAGTCGGTCATCTCGGAGCCGCGTGCGGGATGCATCCAGATGACTGCGTCCCGGCGCGCCAGCTCTTCAAAAAGGGGCAGCACATCGGGTGCATCGAGCGGCTTGCCCTTCACGTTCGTGAACACCTGCACGCCGCGCGCTCCCAGGTGGTTGATGGCGCGGTCCGCTTCCTTGATCGACTCCTCGAGATTGTTCATGGGGAGCGATGCAATGAAAGAGGGGAAACGATCCGGGTAGCGCCGGCACAGGTCCGCAAAACCGTCATTCACCATGCGGGCCATAGCGGGAGTACCGTCCGGGCCGGCCAGGTATTCCAGCGGTGGCTGGGGCAGTGAAAGCACCTGGCAGTATTCGCCGAACTCGTCCATTACGCGGAAGCGCGCGTCCAGGTCAACAATGGTCGCCGCTTCGCGCACGCGTTTGCCTATATCTTTCGGCCCCGAAGGCGTGTTGATGCACTCGTCGAAGAAGCGCTTCGGGAAAAGATGGTTGAAGATGTCGATTTTCATAGAATCTCTATTGTAATGAGCCAGGGCGGCGCGGCGTGCGATTCAGCGCGGCGGCCGCGAGGGCCGCGATTACAGCCGGCGCTGCAGCCGCCAGAAAGACGCGCCGCATGCCCCAGTCGAACGACAACAGAAGCCCGCCCAAGACCGGACCGACGATTGAGCCGATGCGCCCGATGCCCAGCGCCCAACCTACTCCCGTCGATCGCAGCAGAGTGGGGTAGGATTCCGCCGCCAGCGAATTCGAGCACGTTTGGCCCCCAATCACACAGAAGCCCGCGGCAAACACGGCGGCAGTTTCGATGGCGACGGTGCCGCTGACCATGCCGATCAGAAAAACGCAGACGGCCGCGCCCGCGTAGACCCATGCCAGAACACCGTAGGACATTTGCCGGTCCACCACACGGCCGAGTACGATGGCGGCAGCCGCGCCTCCCACCTGGAACAAAGCGGTAATGGTGATGGCCTGTCCGAGCGGGACGCCAGCGTCATGGATGACCGTGGGCAGCCAGCTGTTCAGGAAGTAGAGGTCCAGCAGGCTCATGAAGAAGATGACCCAGAGGAGGAGAGTGGTGCCCGCTCTGCGTTCGGCGAAGAGTTGCGAAACCGGGAAGCCGGCTTTGTGTCCATCAACTCGCGCGTAGCTTGCCGCGGCCGGGGCATTCGGCGCAACCTTGCGCAGCAACCTGGCCACGCGCTGTTCTTCGCCGCCCTTGAGTAACAGGAAGCGGATCGATTCGGGCAGGGCCACGAGCAGGGCAATCGCAGTAACCAATGGCAACAAGCCACCCACAAGGAAAACCGCCTGCCAGCCATAGCGGCTGATGAGGCCAGCTGCAACAAAGCCACCGATCGCCGCGCCCATGGAAAAGCCGAAGAACATGAGCATGACGCCAGTCGCTCGCAGACGCCGCGGCATGTATTCGGAGGTGAGGGCCGTGGCGTTGGGCATCGCGCCGCCGAGGCCGAAGCCGGTGAGGAGGCGCAGCCATAGCATCGGTTCGACGGAATTCACCCGGGCCGTGAGCAGTGACCCGATTCCGAACCAGATTGTGCAAAACACCAGGATGCGTTTGCGTCCAAGGCGATCACCTAGGGGGCCGAACAGGAGCGCTCCCACCAGCATGCCCACCAGGCCGCTCGAAAGAATGGGGCTCAGCGCCACGCGGCTGATGTGCCACTGCTGGAGCAGGGATGGCGCGACGAAGCCCATGGCCTGCGCATCGAAACCGTCCATCAGAACGGCAAGCGCGCACAGCACGCCCAACCGCAGGTGAAACGAGTAGAAAGGCTGCCGGTCGAGGAATTCCTGAACATCGAGACGGACGGCCTGCTGCATCAGCCTCCTAGCGTATGTCACGAGGGTGGGAAAAGCAACGAAGCAGCTAACTGCGACATCGTTACGCTTGACGTACCGCATAATTTGAAAGTATGCTCGTGAATGATCGTTGGTTACCGGGATAAGCGCACCAGCGATTTCGCTGCGGGGAAACGGGTGAAGGCTCGATTACGATTAGGAGTGGACGTATGGCAGTAACCGCGGTACATCCGGGTGAGCATCTGGCCGAAGAACTAAGGGAACTCGGGATGAGCGCAGCCGAATTGGCCAGGAAGCTAAATGTGCCGACGAACCGCGTGACGGGCATTTTGAACGGGCAGCGCGCGATCACGGGCGACACCGCATTGCGCCTGGGACATTTCTTCGGCACCAGCCCTCAGTTCTGGCTAAACCTGCAAAGCCTTTATGAGCTGCGCGTCGCTCAAAAGAAGGCTGGTAAGTCCATAAAGGCGCTCCCGAGGTTGAAAAACACCGACCGCATATTAGCCTGAGAGGCTGGACCGGTGAAGCGGCACGCGTTGGCGCCCTACTTCGGCTGGTAGGCGACGGCGTCGATTTCCACTCTGATGTTGGGGATCATGAAGCCAGCGACCACCGTGCTGCGAGCCGGGCGGCTATCGCCGAAGAACTCGGCGTAGACTGCATTCATGGCGGCGAAATCGTTGCCGTCGGCCAGGAACACGCCGCATTTGACAACGTCGGACATCGTCGCGCCGCAGCCTTCCAGGATGCGTTTCAGGTTGGTGAGCACCTGGCGAGTCTCGTGGGCGATATCGCCGGGCTCCTGCGGTACCTGTCCGGACACAAAGATGAAATCGCCCGCTCGGACTGCGGGGGAATACGGGCCGCGCGGGGCGGGCGAGCCGGGCGGGTGAAGGCGTTCGATCGGAGCATTGCTCATCGGCATTACCTCAATGTCCTTCCGCTTCCAGGTATCGTTCCGCTTCGATGGCTGCCATGCACCCCGCGCCCGCAGCAGTGATGGCTTGGCGGTAACTGCGGTCCTGGACGTCGCCGGCATGGAATACGCCGGAGATATTCGTGCGCGCACCGCCCTTGGAAATGATGTAGCCATCGGGATCGGTATCGATCTGACCCTTGAAGACGGCGGTGTTCGGAATATGCCCGATGGCCACGAAGAAGCCGTCCACTTCCTCGTTCCACGCTTGCAATGTTTTAAGGTTACGCAAATGCACCGAGGTGACAACGCCGGCGGATACGTCGTGAATCTCGTCTACAACCGTGTTCAACAGGAATCGAATTTTGGGATTCCGGCGGGCGCGGTCGAGCATGATTTTAGAAGCCCGGAATTCCTCGCGGCGATGGACCAGGGTGACTTCGCTGCCGAAGCGCGTCAAGAAGTTCGCCTCTTCCATAGCGGAATCGCCACCGCCGACGACCATGATTTTCTTGCCGCGATAGAAAAAGCCGTCGCAGGTGGCGCACGAACTGACGCCGTGGCCAATCAGCGCCTGCTCAGACTCGAGTCCCAGCCAGCGCGCCGATGCGCCGGAAGCGATAATCACGGTGCGCGCCTCGGTCCAGTCTCCGTCCACATTAATGCGGAAAGGCCGCTTGGAAAAGTCGGTGTCAACGACGGTGCCGTGGACGTACTCCGCGCCGAAGCTTTCCGCCTGCTTTTTGATGTTACTCACCAGGTCAGGGCCGTTGATGCCTTCGGGAAAGCCGGGGAAATTTTCGACGAGCGTAGTGAGAGACAACTGGCCGCCCGGATGGTGCCCGCTGATCACGAGCGGTTGCAAATTGGCACGGGCGGTGTACAAGGCGGCAGTATTGCCGGCGCAGCCGGACCCGATGATCACCACATTGCGCATGGGGTTTCAATCTACGCCTCCCGCGCGGGGGCGAACCAACAATGTAGCAGATCGGCGGCACCGAATCCGTAGTCTTTAAGCTTGCTGGGCGAGTTCATGACTAAGGACAGGCGGGGCTGCTGTCCCGCAGCAGCGCTTATATTTGCGGCCGGAATGCCAGGGGCAAGGGGTGTTGCGGGGAATTCGGAGGGGCTATCCTTCGGCGGTGGCAAAGACCACCGGCGCCACTGTGAAGGCTTGGCTGCGACCGGAGAGATCGCTCCCTCGCGGTCGGGGCTTGGATGAGCGGTTAGAACCTTGAAAATATGTCACCGTACACGCTTATGGAATCGCTGTTTCCTCCAGCAGATGCTCCACGATGTCCAGACGGTGGCGCAACTCGTTGCGGAAGGCCCGATGATCGGTATGACGAATCTCGACCAAGAGCCGTGAACGTTCGGACTCCAGAAGCTCGTTTAAAACAGCAAGCTCCTCGCCGGGTAGTTGGTAATAGAGGGGAGATGCGGTTTCCATGGGTGGCCTCCTTCCTAAAGTCCCTACCCTCAATATAGGATTATAAAGTCTCGAATTCAAGAAGCCAGAAGTCACAGCTTGGCGCTTCTGGCTTCCGGCTTGACTCCTATGGCTTCTACGAGAAGCTGCCGCTCGTCCCTTGGAAACCGCGCAGCGCCTGCTTGCCCACCCACTTGACTACACGTGAGGCGTCGTAGCAGTAGGCCAGGTTGTGGTTCAGCGTGGAGAAGCAGTGAGGCTGGCAGGCCTCCTTCATGTCCTGAAGCTGCTTGGTCTCGAAGTGGTGATTGCCGACTACGCCCCAGTCATAAGTGGCGGAATACATTGGGAAGCACGGCGCCAAGGTTCCATCTACACGAATAATCACGTTGTTATGTCCGGCGCGGCAATTCCACTCCTGCAGCTTGCCGCGCATGAATTCGCGCATTTCATGCAGGCGCTGCACCGAGTTCACCATTTTGTATCCCGCACGGTTTTTCTCGATCAGCCAGTCCACCAGCTCGTCGACAGCCGGCCAATCCTCGCGAGTGATGAAGGTTGGATTGTGGTCCATGTGCCGGAAATGCGGCTGTTCGAGCATGGGCGATTCGTTGATGTGATAATCGGTGGCGATGCGGTGATCACGCGCGATCTGGGTCAGCTCGCGGACATCATCCAGGTTGTTGCGGCAGATGTTGATGTTGAAGAACATCGAATAGCCGTAGCGGAACTGGCGTTTCACCAGGTGGTCGAAATACTTGCGGATGGGGCTGAGAGCTTTGGGCAGGCCTGGCTTTTCATCCACGGCATCGACGGCAAGGTTGAACACAGCGGCGCCGGCGTCACCCAGCCGATCGATTAGATCAGGGCGCAGCAGACGGCCATTAGTGGGTATATAGACCCAGAATCCCTTCTTCGACGCATAAGCAACGATCTTATGTACGAACTGCGGGCGCAGCAGCACCTCGCCGCCCATCAGCGCCAGAACGCGGCAGCCGTGGTCGTGCAGCCAGTCGATGGATCTGCGGGCCACATCCTCGGTCATTCCCTTCACCGTGTTGTCAAAGGCCCAGCAATAATGGCAATCTAAGTTGCATTTCCATTCCGTGAACAAGTAAGCGATGATCGGGTGGAAATCGCCCGGCAGCGTACGCGAGCGGATATAGGGAAACAACCAGCCGCGCATGGCGCGGTAAACCAGTGGCGCTGTCCACTTGCGCTTATCCGGTATTACTTCCGGATCGGGAAAATCGAGTAGTTCGGGATGCTGCGGGTAAACGGGTTCGGGAAGTGTCAGCGGCTCCGCGGGCTTGGGGAGCAGACTGGTACTCCGTTCCTTGTTCATCAGAAGATCATGTAGCTGCACGTCCACGCGAAAGCGAGGACTGGGTTCGTGTGTCGTCTGTTCGGTTTGAGCCATCCACGCACCTCTTTTCCGAAGATCCTCCGGCAGGCGTGGTCCGTCAAGGAGAAACGCCAGGGAGATAATGTTTTGATGTGGATGGACTCAATCAGGCCGCGAACGGTCGTAGAATTTTTGGTTAAGTAGCCGGCGAGATTGTTCATGAAATTACAGACCGGATTCGGGCTAGTTACGAACCGGTTCCAAGGCCTCGCGCACAACGCGAAGCAAGGCGTCCACCGTAAACGGCTTAGGCAGGAGAGTAAAACCTCGGCGCGTTACGAAGCGTTGCACGAGGTCAGCGTCGTGGAACCCGGAAATAAAGAGGACACGCAAATCGGGCTTCTGCGAGCGGAGCCGTTCGGCCAACACGGGGCCTGTCAGATCGGGCATGATGACATCCGTCAACAGCAGTTCCACATTTTTCCCGCTGGATTCGAATTCGCGAATGGCGTCCCAACCGCCATTGGCGACTAGGACGCGGTAGCCGGCCTCATGCAGCACATGATGGAGCAAGTTGAGAACGGCTAGGTCGTCATCCACGGCGAGTATAGTGATATTGGTGTCGGCCGGGGGAGACGTCATTGGAATTCGCTGAGGGCGGCTGGCGATTCCGAACTCCCGCCATCACTGTTCTTATTATCATACGGAGTCATCGCGGGCGAGTAACTCTCTCGGTGGAGCATCCGCGATCGGTGCTATTATGCCCGCTAGTCCCGTGACCGCACCGATTTTCATTCTCAGGAAGGCTGCAGAGGAAACGGAAACGCCCGGTTCGCCAAGGCGCGAGGGGATGTTTCTCCGGTCGCGCGGGCACGCGAACGGCCTTTGCCGCAGGGATTTCTTTGCCGCCTTGCCCACAATGGCGTGGATGGCGAGCCCGTCCGAGGCAGGTGCGCTGGCCGGCGCGAGGGGTATCGTTTGCTCCGGTGCGATCGGTTTCGTTACATATTGCCGGGCGTCCGAGCCGCGCTGGGTGGCCGCGGCACGCCAGGTTTGTGGGGATAGCGCTTTGATCGTGGACTTGGATGCGACCACCTCCGGTGCGGTCCTGCTGGGTTCAACTGCAACCCTGGTGCTCGAGCGGACGGGATTTCGGGTGGTGCCATGAATGTAGACTGGGTGCGCCGCTTCTGCCTTTCGCTCGCTCACACCACCGAAGCCGTACAGTGGGGAAGCGATCTGGTTTTCAAAGTGGGCGGGAAGATGTACGCGGTGACCTGCCTTGAACCGGCACCGGTATGGTTATCGTTCAAATGCAGTCCGGAGGATTTCGCCGAGCTTACGCAACGTCCCAGTGTGATTCCGGCTCCTTATATGGCGCTCGCTTCGTGGATCGCGCTGGAGCGCGAGGATGCCCTTGCGGTGGCGGAGATCAAGCGCCTGCTGCGGCAGTCTCACGGGCTGGTGCTCGCGAAGCTGCCGAAGAAAACGCGGGCGGCGCTGTCATGATGGGGTCATTAAAGGCCAGGAGCCGCTCCCACTGTTTTGCGGGCGAAAGCGCCTGCCCCCCAAAGCGCAGGGCAGACGGCGCCACAGAATTCATCACGAGCTGCGAAGGTTCTGACCTCTTGTCGTACCAACGAATGTAGAATAAATTCTCGGGAGAAAAGTGCATGTTGAAAAAGCCAAACGTTGGAATGATTGCGGGCTGGCTGGCGCTGGCTTCCGGCGCATGGGCTGCCGATTCGATGCTAGTGGTTGACCGGGGGCTGCCTTCGGGCAACCTGAATAACGTTTCGGGTGCGGCCCGCAGCAACGTCCGGTGGGCCTCGGGCGATTCGGGGTTTTTGGGGGACCAATTCAGGCTCGGCGCGCGCGGGGAGAAATGGGTGATCGATTCCATTCGGACCTGGGCCGTTCCCGGGCTGGAAGAGGTCGATCCCGATCACCTGAGCGACTTTTACCAGGATGTGCGGCTTTATTTCGGTGCCGCCGGAAGCGATCTCACGCCGGTTGTCTCTACGTTGCTGTCGCCAGGCAATGACGAACCCAGTAATGCCCAGGTGCGCATCACCGAGGCTACGCGCGCCGGCGCGCCGCTTTATGACAATTTCGGCAAATTTCTCCGCGTGTGGCAGGTTGACTTTAGCGGCCTGAATCTAACGGTGGATGGCGGCGTGAATTATGCTTTTGGGGTCTGGGGCATGGGCCGCGAGATTCCGGCCAGCAATGGCAAAGGATACATGTGGTTCAACCACGCTTCCAATGCGCCGCTGAGCGCGGCGCGCCAGGATGGCGCCGAAGGTGTCATGCTGTTATTTGATGGTTCCGGCAAGGCTGCTGGTGAGTTTTCAGGCCAGGGGAACGGTTGGGATAAGAGTTCGGATATCAACGTTCAGGTTTTCGCGCATCGCCTGAGCGGACGGCAAACCGCAGCACAATAAAAAGGGGCAGGGCCGGCCTTGCCCGGAGCGGCTAATGGAACTCCGCGGGAAAATGTGGCGTTTGGTGTTGGGCCTGATTTGTGTGTCGGCGCTCTACGCGTTCACCAGGCCCTTTCGGGTCTACATCAGCATGGAAGGGTACGACAACATCCCGATTCCCCCAGATGCCGACGAAAAGGCCGAATGGGTCTTCGGCCGGCTGATGTATCCCCAGCACCCTTACGCCCGTTTTGCCCGCTACCGCTGGGGGCGGCTCGACTGGCGTGAGGGCGGCACCAGCTGGTCGCAGGATTATCCCCGGGCCGACCGTCACTTCGCGGCGGCGCTGCGCCGCCTGACACGCATCCATACGCGCTCGGTCGAGCAACCGATCAACCCCGACGACACTGACGACATCTACGATTGGCCCTGGCTTTGTGCCGGCGAGATGGGCGACTGGAAGCTCACTACTACCCAGGCGAAGACCCTGCGCGAGTTCCTGCTGCGCGGCGGTTTCCTGATGCTGGACGATTTTTGGGGGCCCGACGAATGGGACCGCTTCATGGAAAGCATGCAGGTGGTCTTCCCGGACCGGCCCATCGTGGAAATCGAAAATCAAGACGCCATTTTCCACTCGGTTTACGATCTGGATGATCGCTACCGCATTCCCGGCATGTGGGGCATTCGCGGCCAGCAGCGCGGCCGCTCCGAAGGCGCCGTGCCGCACTGGCGCGGTATCTACGACGACAAGGGCCGAGTGATGGTGGCGATGTGCTTCAACAACGACGTGGGCGATTCCTGGGAATGGGCGGACGAGCCCGAGTACCCGGAGAAATACTCAGCGCTTGGCATCCGCCTGGGTGTCAATTACGTCGTGTATTCGATGACGCACTGATAAACGCTACCAGCTATCGGCTTTTAGCTAAAACAGCGTTGGGGCGATCGGCTTTAGGCTTCAGCCGGACCTCTGCTTACAATCGCGGCTTCCCATCGGCTCATGCTTTCCGTTTCGGAGCGGCTCTGCCCGGTTTTCTGCCGTTTCTCAGGAACGAACCGGCCAGCAATGCCAGCGGCAGCGAAGCCCATAGGGCATATTTGAGTTTGCGCTTGGATTTGGGCATGTCCGGCGGCAAAACACCGCTGGCATGCGACGCCGGCAGCGGTTTGCCAATTCGCATTTCGCGCGTGTCATAGGCGAACTGTTTTCCGCATTCCAGGCACACGACATAACTTTGACTTTGTTCCTGCGGAACGCCCGCTCTCTCAACCGGCGTGACAGGCCTGGTCAGGCGGGAGTGGGAACAGCGGAAGAGGAGATTCAGAACAGAATCAATCATGGAATCAATGCGGAGAACGGAACCGCGATTAGCGATAACACGCTTTCGCCGTCAGGGGCCGACTGCACCCAAATTCGACCTTAGCACACGGTGCTCGTCCCGCGCCGGCTGATAAAAGTTAATAAGGATCATGCCGGTCCAGCCGGGCGACCACGGGACTCTCTACTGAACACTGGCGTTGGGAAGTGCGGGCTTCAGCGGCGTACGTGAGCGCGGCTGTTCGATGCTTATCGCGGCGGCGCCATCTGTGCCTGGGGATACGACAAGCTGGAAGCGTTGGCTTGCGGAGTCAAAGGTTACCGGACCGGCCGAGCCGGCGGAAGCTCGCGCGATTGGCGCCGAGGGCGAATAGCCGGACAGAATCCGCGACTTCTCACCACTGGCGAAAGCTACATTTACGTGAACCACGCCATAATCACTCATCGCGCTGATCCGCTTCTTGCCCGCCGTGACGAATTGCCCGAGATCGCCCAGGATCGCGATCCCGGACGGGCCGATGGGGGCCGCGACCAAATAGAGAATCCCACCGGACGTTTGCATCGTTACAGTATCGGATGGTTGGACGACGCGTCCAGTGCCGCCAAAGTAATCGTAAAGATAAGTCGGCCGGTCCAGGCCGACGTCGGAGGGCTGGAATGTCACGGGCGCGTCACCTGCCTGGGCGTAGGCGAAAACGTACAAGGTGCGAAGGGGACCGAAGTCCGTGTGTGCGGCGGCGATCTGCGCGCCAGGTATCTGTGTGAAGTCCGAAGCGTGCGCCGCGCTGAAGTAACTGCTATCGACCGGCAGTAAGGGAGCGTCCGCCTTCACGATCACGCCATCCGGCCGGGCGACACGGAGCAGGTTGGAGCCGCTGATTCCGCCGACGGGGTCGCCGATGCCCACCGGCCCTCCCGAAAGCGTCGCCACCAGAAGGTTGCTGGTCTCCGTGCTCATCAGAACATCGGCAAACGGCCACAGTCCCAAAGCGGTCGCGAGCCGGGAAGTGTAGAGAAAGGTAGTCCACCGCGCGGGAACGAACCGGTCTGCGCTTGTGCGAATGGTCGTTACGTTGTTGTGCTTGACGCTCTGGAGAAAATGCCTCGGCGAGGCCATGCAGTATTGGACCGTCAGTCCCCGCTGCGCCAGGGCCGTGGCCATGTTGTCCAGGAACAAATCCGGATCCGTCAGGTTGAAATCGGTGTGGGCTTTGTCGTCGAGCCAGTCCTGCTCATAGGTGGCGACCCCCGAGCTGGCGAGATATGTCGCTGTAGTGTTCCAATACTGCGGATCCGTCACCACATTGCCCGACATTTTATAGATCTGATGATACGGGCTGCTGGGGTCGATCCATCGGGCATGCGTGATTAACGGAACCCCCAGGCTCCTTTGGAAACCGGACAGGCTGTCCGGAAAAAGTGCGGGCGCCGCGACGTACTGATAAATGCCGTTTCCGTTGGCGTTCCAGGCGGCGTTCGGGCCCTTCGGATAAAACCAACTGTCGAGCTGGATGTATCCCAAGCCAATCCCCAGTTGGTCGAAACTCGTTTTAATCGCCGAAAGCGTTTGTTCGTAGGACTTTCCATTGACGGTCTGGTAGTAATACGTGGCGCCGTTGTCGGTCCAGTAGCCGATTTTGTTCAGACTCGCGTCCGCGTCGTTGGCGGGCCTTGCCTTGTTGAAGAAACCGGTCATGACGTGGCCCCAGGTTTCAAAAGCGCGGTTGATACCCGGCTCCACGACTAGAAAAGTGCGTTGCTGGAAACCTTGGGGCAGGGTGGCAATTTGCGTGGAGACGCCGCTCGAAAGCTCTCCGTTCGGGCCAAATCCGGTAGTCGAGACCATAAAGTGCCCGACGGGAGAAACAATAAAGGTGTTAGCCGAAGAATCAAAGAAGGCCCAGGGCCCTTCGTTCGAAGAGCTGTTGAACGCAGGCGGCGCGAAGATGCCGGAATACGTGAGTCGATCGACGTTTTGCGGATATTGACTCCAGTTTGGAAAAGAGACCGTATTTGGCGCGGCGGAAGGATACGTAATCGTGAACAGCACTACCGGCTGGTTACCGTACGCCCGCACAGCGCCGTGATGCGCCGCGTCCGTCTGGAAATCGAAAGAGATCTCCGTGTAAGGGCCGATCGCATCCATGTTCATTGCGGCGTTGATGTTAGAGAGTGGCGCACCGATGTTGCCGCCGAAATGCCAGTTCGGCTTGGCAATCCATACGTCGTACGCGCCTCCCGGATCTACCGCCGCAGTGATGCCACCGGCTCCCGCGGCAGTGGTCGCCCCCGCCGCCGGCTTTCCCAGAAACCCGATGAAAATGATAGAGATAAGGTATCCCCGGACATACCTGGTCCGAAACACTTGATCGCCCCCGTGACATTCCAACGCAACCACGACTTAAACACAGGTAAATACCGGATGCAAGTGGATACCGCTTTTGGGAGAACTTTGGCAGCCGCCGGGACTGGATCTCGTCGTGCGGAAGCGCTCCGGCGCGGCCCCAAGGTTGTAGCGCGGGCACGAACACTGCTGGTGCTCGCTCTACTGCCGCTTGATGGATACCGTGGCGCTGTTTGACGTGGCGTTTCCAACCGTGAGCACAACCGGATACTCGCCCGTAGGCAGGTCCGGTATCTGTAAGTTGGCTTGTGCCAATCCCACAAACCCCGGTGCGAGGCCGGAGTACAGTACGGCGGCGGGCTGGCCGCCGATCGTGGCCGTGGTTGACGCCACGGCCGTATTGAGGAACTGCGCCATGGCCGGCGCGCCGGTCGTCACGGGGTTGTTGACCGCGCCCTGTCCGGTCCAGAAGATGGAGATCATGCCGCCTGCCATCGCCGGGTTCGCCGGCGCATTTACGCTGTAATCCTGGTTAAGCGAGGCGGCATGTGGGCCGGTGGTGAGGAAAATTTGTGGCGCCGCGGCAGCAATCGAAATGGGCACGGGTTTGCCGGGTACGCCGTTCTTCGTCAATTCGAGGGTCGCCGGTCCCGAGCCCAATTCGAAGGGTACCTGGGCATTGATCTGCGTAGTGTCCACATAAATGAGCGGAGCCGGTATGCCGTTGATCGTAACTGTCACCCCGTCGAGCAGAGTCGGCAGGTTCGGTGTAGTAGCCAGGTTGATGCTGCCGCCCAAGTCGGAGGCCATCATGGTGAACAGGCCGCCCGGAGCCGCCGCCTGAGGAAGAAAGGTCGCCGCGCTCAAAACATTCGATGTGACCAGGGTCGGCAAGGATCCGCTGACTTCCAGCGTGCAGCTGATAGTCGCGTTCGTGGAACCATCGGCCGAGGTCGCGGTGATGCTGCCGGTGTAAGACCCTGGAGCCAAGCCCGTTGGATCGGCCTGAATGGTAAGGCTCACGGGTGTCAGGATCCCCTGGGCTGAGGCGCTGAGCCAGGGCGAATCCGACGAAATTGTGAAGCCCAGAGGGCCGGCATTTGAAAAGAGGTTTACGGTTTTCGCCGCGGGTGCCGCGCCGCCGGTGGTATAACCGAACCACAATGTGTTGGGTGATGCCGCGAGCGTGCCTGCTATGCCCCCGAGATCAGGAAGCGTCCAGGCAACCACATCGCCATTCACGTAAGTCGCGAAGATCGTGCCATTGGCGAGAACCGCCTGGCCGAACGATGCCACGCTTCCCTGGTCGTTCCAGCTTTCCACTCCCGTGGCCGCGTCCAGTATTGCGAGCCCCTTGGTAGAAGGGACGAGAACGATTAAGGGCGTGGCGGTCACCGGCGCCAGCACTACTCCCCGCGCGCCGTAGACCCAGCGCGAATTGTGCGTTACCGGATCGATGGCATAGACCGTACCTGGCGAACTGTTGGCCGCATCGCTCGTGCCCGCCCCGGAGTAGAGGGTTTGGCCGTCGAATGCCGGCGTCGATAGGGATCCCTCCCCCAATTCGGGATCATCTCCCAGCGTGGCCAGTTTGTATGTCCATGCCAGCGACAGATCGGCGCGGTTCAGCACGTACATCACGCCATCCTTGCCGTTGGCCGCGACGTACTGCCGGCCATCCGGTGTCTGAAACAGCATAGGAGAAGAGCCCCAATCGCTGTCGGGGTCGAAATCCGCAATCGGCTTGAAGAACCAGGCGCGAATGGCCAGGGTTGTAGCATCGAGCGCCAGGAGCGCGCTGCCGAAACTGCCGCTGTTCGCGTCCTGTACATCCGCGTTCCCCGTGGTCACGTAGAGCACGTTGTTCCGGTCATCGAGGGCTGGGGTGGACCAGACCCCGGCTCCCAGTCCGCCCTCCGGCATCAGGTACTGCAAAAGCGGATGCGACGGGTCGCTCAGGCTGATTCGCGCCACCGCGCCGCGCACCAGCGGGCAGTCACCCAGCGAGGCAATACCGATGTAAATCGCTCCCTTATCCAGCAGAAGGGAAGACCAGAGGTAGGCGCCCGATTGCGGATCGGCCAATTGGGTTCGCCAAATGATCTTGCCGCTGCTCCGGTCTAGTGCATAAAGGGCCGAATCGCCGCCGCCCGCGTAAACCACGTCTCCGTCCACCACCGGCTGGGCGGTCACGCCGATCGCGGGCTGACAATCGGCTTCGGCGGGCGGCGCCGCCATCCCCAAAAACACTTTCCAGAGAATGTCACCCGTCGCGGCGTCGACCGAGTAAAAATATCCGTCCCAGGCGCCGAAGAACAGAGTGCCATTGGAGGTTGCGACGCCCGAGGCGACTGGCGAGCCGACGTTGAGTTTCCATAGTTGCTGCAACTGCGAAAGATTGGTAGGGTTGAGTTCCGTCTCGGCGGGTAGATAGCTCGAATGGGCCGGGTCGCCCAAATACATTGTCCAATCGGCGGCAGACGAATAGCCGCCCAGCAGCGCCAAGCTCAAGACGCATTTCCCGTATCTTCCCCAAAAGTGCACATACTATTAGGCGCAGTTGGGCGAAAAAATACTCTCTGGATGACTCTGGAACCGTATGGAACTACACCTTTGGAGGAGCCGCGGGAAGCGCCCTTGCCTAACTCCGCGTTTCGCGATATGGGGTTATTCGACCTAGCTGTCGTGGGTGGGGGGCCAGCCGGCTGCGCCGCCGCGATTGGGGCCGCCAGTAGCGGTTTGACCGTTGCAATCATCGAGCGTACGGTCTTCCCACGGGATATCCCCGGCGAAGCACTGCACCCCGATGTCGAAAGCCTTTTCTCCGAGCTTGGTGTTGCCGAGTCCGTTTCGAACGCCGGCTTCATTCGGTATCCGGGATGGATCCTCGAGCGTTCGGGCCGTCGCGATTTCATGCCGTTTGCCGGACCTTCGGGTCTGCGGTTCGGATATCAGGCCTGGCGCGCGGAGTTGGATTCCATCCTGCTCGCTCGAGCGCGGTATCTGGGCGCCACGGTGGTTCAGCCAGCAACCCGGTTAGAGGTGCTGTTCGTCAACCGCCGCGTTGCGGGTCTTCAGGTGGATTCGGATCCCCTGCACTGCCGTTATCTGGTCGATGCGACTGGCAGTGCTCGCTGGTTATCGCGAAAACTGCGGCTGCGCGTCGATGCATTTTCGCCGCGCCTGCTGGCACGTTTCGCCTATTTCCGCGAAGCCGACGCTCTGGGCATAATCCCCGAGTTCCGGGAACACACCTGCGGCTGGACATGGCTGGCCCGCGTGCGGAAAGATTGTTGCCAGTGCGTGCAGCTCTCGCTGGCGGCCGGCACTCATTTGCCGCCTCCAGCGCTGGATGGCTGCGCTGCCGATCTGCGTTTCCGGGGCGCTGACGTCACCTGGCGACTGGTTTCGGAATCCGCGGGTCCGGGCTATTTCATCTGCGGCGATGCTGCCGCGACTCT
>CAZKVF010000049.1:0-5042 GCA_964556085.1 uncultured Solibacteraceae bacterium | reverse complement strand
CGCAACGACTTCTTTAACGCCAACGAATGGTCCAACAACTTTAACGCCCAGCCCACGCCACGCCAGCGGTGGAACGAGTTCGGCGGCACGTTTGGCGGCCCCATCAAAAAAGACAAGCTATTCTTTTTCGCCGATTTCCAGGGTTCGCGCTTCGATCTGCCCGCCACGCCTGCCACTGTGACCACATTCACCGTCGCGGATGCCAAGGGAAACCTGAGCGACATCGGCCCTTCGCTTCACTATCCCGGCACCAACGTGCCCATGCCTGCCAACCTCACACAGGCCGCCATCTGCGGAGCCGGACAGACAATGGGCGTGGATCCCTGCATCAACGGCCTCAGCCCCACCGCCTTGAAGATCGCGGCCGCGCTACCCGCGCCCAACCTTCCGGGCACGCCGGGAAGCAATGGTACAAAGGCGAACTTGGCTAATTCCAATAGCACGTACACACACACCTATCAGGGCGATATCAAAGCTGACTGGGCTCCCACCCAAAATGACCGGTTCTTCGCCCGCTACTCGCAAATGCACAGCAGCCAGCCCAATGTGAACTCTGAAGCCTTCCAGTACAGCAGTGGACCCAGCGGCGGCGGTAGTAGTGTGTTCCCGCTCCAGCAGGCCGTCCTGGGCTACACGCGTACCTTAAGACCGACCCTGGTGAACGACTTCCGGCTGGGGATGACTTACTATCCCGCCGAAGCCAATACTCAGGCGCTGAGCACGAATGCAGGTGCCAACCTTATCCCGGGACAACCGACTTCCTACCTTCCCGGCATTTACTTCGCCGGCGCTCCCCTGGGCGGCCAGCAAAACGGCGCCTTCGCCTTCGGCACGGTGGACAGCCCGGAGGTCTTCCACCAGACCGCGATTCAGGTCTCGGATTCCGCCATCTGGACCAAAAACGCGCACACCCTTCACTTCGGCTTTCAACTCATCCGGTACCGCAACAACTATATTCCAGCCGTCAGCAACGACGGTGCCGCCGGCCAGATCGGCTTCGCCGGAACATACACCGGTAATGCCGAAGCGGATTTCTTCCTCGGCCTGCCCGCCTACATGGGCTATGGTTTAGGCTTCGCCGGGACGGTGGGGCAGCGCAACGATGCCATTGGCGCGTTCCTGCAGGATGACTGGCGCATCTCGCGCAAGCTGACCGTCAACGTGGGGATCCGCTGGCAGTTGTTCACGCCGATCTACGAGGTCGGCAACCGCATGACCAATTTCGGCATGTACAGCGGTCAGATCGAACTCGCGGGAGTGAACGGCAACAGCCGCGCGCTCTACAACCAGTACAATGGCATCGCCAATTTCCTGCCGCGCCTCGGCTTGGCCTACAACATCGATGACAAGACGGTCGTCCGCGCGGCCTTCTCCCGCTCCAGCTTCCAGGAAGGCACCGGCGAGTTTAACCGCCTGGCCACCAACTCTCCCTGGAACACCGATCTGGTCGGGACATGGGGCGGTGTGGGCACCAATGGCGGTATACCAGCCAACCAAATCACGCTCGACCAGGGCTTTGCCGCGCTCGGCGCTTCCGGAGCCGCCTGCACCACGGCTAACGTAACCTCGGCCCCCGCCGCCTGCTTCAAAGGCGTGCGCCTGCATGCCACAGACCCGAATTACCGGCCCGCTGTTTCCAACCAGTGGAATCTCAGTTTGCAGCGGCAGATCGGTAATTCCTTTACGGCGCAGGCAGGCTATGTCGGAGCGCACACCGACCACCTCGCGGCCATCTACAACATGGGCCAGAACGTCTTAACGAGCCCCACCACCTCCATCCCCGGCCCTTACCTCGCCGGCAACGTCACTCTGAAGAACGGCGGCACCGGCCAGCAGCGCCTCAACACTTCCACTGGCGTGCAGAACTACGATGCCCTCCAACTCATGGCGCAGCAGCGGCTCGCCAAGGGCTTGCAGTTCGGCGCCAACTACTCCTGGGCTAAATGCCTGACCGACAATCAGGGCTACTACGGCCGCTATGGCAATTCTGCGATCTCCCAGACTACAGCCGACGTCGCCTTCCAATCGTACGTGTACAACGTTCGCGGACTCGATTACGGGCTCTGCGATGCCGACGTGACCCACGTCTTTAACGGCTACCTGAACTACGATCTGCCGTTTGGGCACGACCGCTCGTTCGCTAAGAGCACGAATAAAGTGGTCAACGCTGTGATTGGAGACTGGCGGTACGACACGATCTTCAACGCTCATGGCGGCTTTCCCATTTCGATGATCCAGTTCGGTTACGATCCGAGCGGCGCTTACTTCCAGCCCCGGCCGAATTGTAACGCTCCCTCGAAGGCCACCCCGTATCAGAACTTCATCGGCGGCGGGTATATCTGGTTCGATCCCACCACCATGTCGATACCCACGTCGGGGCTCGGCACCTGCGGCATTTCGACCGAGCGCGGCCCAGGCTACAAACAGATCGATATGAGTCTCTCGAAGAAGTTCCGCATCACCGAGCGGCAATCGATCTTGTTCCGCTTCGATGCCATCAATGCCTTCAACACGCCCATATTCGGCGTCAACGGTTATGCCACGGATGATATTCCTGGCGGTTTCTCGGCAGCCCAGTATGCCTCCGACCCGAACTATCGGAAGAGCGTTCCCACCGGAGTGGTCAACACTTCGCAAGGTGCGCGCAATCTGCAGTTCGCGCTGAAGTACAACTTCTGATGCAGTGGGGCAGGCGACCTTGTCGCCTGCCAATCGCGTACAGCAAACTGTTTCTCAATTCAGGCAGGCCACGTTCCCGAGGGGCCTGCCTTTTTTCGTATTCCAAAGATTTGTAAGTGCTGCTACAATACGTCGCCTGGAGGACAGTTTGTGAAGTTTTTCTCTGGGATCGTTCTGGGCATTCTGCTGGTCGCGGGCGTAGCAACGACTTCGGCGCAGCCGGAGCGTTTGCGTCATCCCCGCATCGCCAAAGCTATCGAAGCACTGGAAGATGCGCGCGCTTACATGCGCGAGGCGCCGCACGATTTTGGGGGCCACCGCGTCGAGGCGATGCGCGCCACCGATGAAGCGATCAGGCAGTTGCGGCTGGCGCTCGCCTACCGCGCCGAGGAAGACCGCGAGCACCGCCGCTAGGTTCAGCTTTCGAGATCCTTGATCCTGTTTTCGTGGTCGTCAAGAGTGCTGTCGTGCGCCGCGGCGATGTTGGCCAGCCGACGGATAGCATCTTTAACGTCGGCCGCATAGCTGGTCATTTTCTTTTCGAAATCCTCGTGTACGCGCGACAGTACTCCAAGGTGCATCGCCAGCGCCTCGAGCCGTTCATCGATGGTCATGACTCATTATCTCGTTCCGCCGCCAACGGCTGAATCTCGTTTTTCGCGCACCCACTTTCACGCCCGCAGCAGTTCGAAAACCGTGATCTCCGGGGGCGCGCCGACCCGCATCGGTGCGGCAATCGTGCCGATACCCCGATTCACGTAAAGCTGCCCGCCCGGCCTCTCGAACCATCCCGCTACATAGGGTGTCACGATCCGGCTGGGCGCGATCTCCGGGCTGATGAACTCCAGCGCCAGTTGCCCGCCGTGAGTGTGGCCGGCCAGGCTCAAATCGATGCCGAGCTCTGCCGCCCGGTCGAAGCTGTCCGGGTTGTGGCTTAACAGGATATTGGCCGTATCGGGCACCATGAGGTTCTCGACGCCTTCCAGCTTGCGGCTGGATAGATGCCAGCCGCCGACCGACATGCTCCGCGAGTTGGTGAAATCGATCCCCATCAGATTGAATGATTCGTTGCCGGCCTGAATCGCCGCGCGCTCCTGCCGGAGCATGCGGACACCTGCTCGCCCGAACAGTTCCGCCAGCAGATCCTCGGCGCCGGCCCATGCATCGTGATTGCCGAGCGAGCCGAAAACCCCCAAGGGCGCTTTGAGACCGGAAAGCGCGTTCACCACCGCGGGAGCGGTTGACGGATCCCACGTCACGAAATCTCCAGTCAGCACGATAACGTCAGGCTTGAGGTCATTCGTGATCCGAACATATTTCCGGATTTGTTCTTCGCTCATGAACGGCCCCACGTGGATGTCGCTCAACTGAGCGATCCGGAACCCGTGAAAGGCTCGCGGCAGCTTCGCCAGCCGGATCGGCTGCTTCGTGACCTGCAGATTCAGGCGGCCCCAAAACAATCCGTAAGCGCCCGCCACGAACGGGGACGCTACGGCCGCCGTGGCCGCACCTTCCAGAAAGTGGCGTCTTTCCGGCGAGGGCGGAGCCTCCTCTGCTGCTCGAGCCCTCACCCGGCGCGTGATTGTTTGCACGGCGCGCGCTGTGTACCGAACAAGCCAGACCAGGACCACCACGAAGAACGCCAAAGTAGAACTGAAGATCCACCACAGAAAGGGCGCGCTGATGAGCGCGTCGTGAAAGGTCATGTGCGTGGACGTGGGAGTGGAGCGGGGCGAAGACAAAAGGTTAGCGGCCAGCAGCCCGACATAGAGGCCCAACACCGCCGTTATCGCCGCCGCCCGCGCCACCGTCCCGGGAATCCAGCGGATGATCAGCCGGCATGCCTGCCAGAGAAAATACACCTGACCGCCCAAAAACATCAGGAGGACAGGAAGAATGTCGAAGACGAACGGCATCCGCTCTCAATACGCGTTTCTACTATTCTCGCATAGCATCGCGAACTCAATTATTTTGCGCTCGGCAAGCCCACGCGCCGCACCAGATCCCCGAAACGGGCATCCGCGCTAATGCTGTCGAAAACCGGGTCTACCTTCAAATAGACGAGACCTGCGGACCTGTCCGCGAAGGCTCTGCCCAGCCAATCGAAAGCTTCGTCGCGGTTGCCCAGTCCGATGTGTATTACGGCCAGAGCCAGTGGCTGAACGTACGTTTGTCCCGAACGCTCTTTCAGTTCCTGCAGAAGCTTCCGCGCCTCCTCGGCGTCGTGCGCGACCGCGTGGCCATAGGCCAGCGCCGCCAGTTCATTGGTATCGCCTTCGGAAAGTTCCAGCGCCTTTTTCAACTCGGCGAGAGCCTCTGGAATGTGGCTGTTCGCAAGATGCCCCTCCCCCAGCAGCAAGTGG
>CAZKVF010000048.1:0-4556 GCA_964556085.1 uncultured Solibacteraceae bacterium | reverse complement strand
GTTGGGACTCGATCCGCTGTATGTCGCCAATGAAGGCAAATTATTGGCGATCGTCGACGCGAGAGTGGCGGACGAACTGGTGAAAGCCATGCGTAGGAATCCGCTGGGGCGAGATGCCCGGCGAATCGGCACGGTGAAAAGCACGGACGCCGGGTGGGTCACGATGCGCACGGTACTCGGAACAACCCGGATCGTCGATATGCTGGCGGGCGATCAGTTGCCGCGCATTTGCTGAAAAGGCCATGCACGAAATGGGGATTGCCACCTCGGTTGTGGATGCCGCTCAAAAGGAAGCGCAACGTCACCCGGGTTCGAAACTGGTCAAGGTAGGTTTACGGATCGGAGAGTGGTCGGGCGTGGATCCGGAATCGCTGCGGTTTTGTTTTGAATCGCTGGTACTAGGGAGTGAGAACCCCCCGGCACTCGATATCGAGTTTCGCTCCCGGCAGAACCGTTGCCCGACGTGTGGCACTGTATTTGCTCTAAAGGATTACGAGACGGATTGTCCAAACTGCGGTGCAGCGGTTACAGAGCCGGTCAGTGGTACCGAGCTGGAACTGGCATATGTGGAATTGGAGGAACCTTGACCCGTATCGAAGTACAAAAAAAGGTTTTGAGTGAAAATGAGCGGATTGCCAGGTCGCTCCGCGAGCGTGTCCGGGAGAACGGCATATACTGCCCAAACCTGATCAGTTCCCCCGGTGCGGGAAAGACCTTACTACTGGAGCGGACACTGGCAATGTTTCCTCCCGACACAGGCGTAGCGGTACTTACCGGAGACATACAGACCGACAACGACGCTAAACGTCTGGCTAGGTATGGGTTTCCGGTTCGGCAGATCACCACGGGCGGCGCCTGCCACCTGGACGCGCGGATGGTGGAGAAGGAACTAGAAGGCTGGGATCTCGAGGCGCTCGACTACCTATTTATAGAGAATGTGGGAAACCTGGTTTGCCCGTCCAGCTACGACCTCGGCGAGCATGATAAGATCGTCATTCTTAGCGTTACAGAGGGAGAAGACAAGCCGCTCAAGTATCCGGGGACTTTTTCGCGAGCCGGTCTGGTGATCATGAACAAGGTCGATCTTCTTCCCTATGTACAATTTGATATTGCAAAGGCAAAGGAAAACGTGAGGAAGGTCAATCCCGCCTCCGAAATCCTGGAAGTTTCGGCGACTACCGGCGCGAATCTGGATCAGTGGTATGTTTGGCTGGAGAATAAGCGCAGTGGGTGCGCCCAGGCATTGTCCGCGCTCGTAGTAAGCTAAAGAGTTTGTACCACCCGCGTTGGAGCCGACTCCTCCGGGCCCCAACTCGGTCATCGAAGGGTCGGGTTCTAATTGAACCCGACCTTCTTTTTTGGTTCAGCTGCGCTAAATGCCCCAACTCTCTACCTGTTGTCGCCCACAGCTGCCTGGATGGCGAGTAAGTCCCTGAAAAACGCCTCCGTTCGGTGACTGTTTTTGGAGGGCGACCTGCTCACTCCCAAGTGAATGACTGCCCTCTGCCCGACGATCGGTTCGGCGGTTCGAATCGACTGCCATGCTTTAGGACTGCTGATTACCGCGCTCGAGCGTCGCGGTTATCAGGTAATCGGACCATCGATTAAAGACTCAGCGATTTGTTATACCCAGGTGCGAGGTATAGATGATTTGCCCATTGGTTGGACGGCCGAACAGGAGCCCGGAAAATACCGTCTGCAACGCCGAACAGACAGCGCCATGTTCGGATATGCCGCCGCGGCCAACAGCTTGAAAAGCTTTCTGCACCCGGCGGAGTTGAAGCTCTTCACAGCCGAGCGCGACAACGGGGCATTTCGCATTTTGCCCAATACCGAACCGGCGCCGCGCTACGCATTCCTGGGCGTGCGGGCGTGTGAGCTGGCGGCGGCTGGAATACAGGATCGCGTGTTGATCGAGGACCGCTTCACAGATCCGGGCTATCGCGACCGGCGAAGCAACTCGATCGTGATCGCGATTCAATGTTCGGAGCCGGCCGCGACTTGTTTTTGCACATCCATGGGAACCGGACCGCGCGTGACCAAGGGATTCGATCTCGCTCTTACCGAAGTTGTGGAGCCGGGGTCGCACGAGTTCCTGGTGGAAGTCGGGACCGAAGCCGGTGCGGAACTCCTGGGCGACATAGAATTCGCCGACGCCTCGACCGAGCTGCGCGGGAAGTCGCAGGCTTTGACCCAGCGCACCGAACAGGCCATCACGCGACGGCTGGACACCAATGGCTTGAGCGAGATGCTGCGGGACAGCTTCGATCATCCGCAGTGGGATGACGCAGCAGCGCGCTGTCTGGCGTGCGGGAATTGCACGCAGGTGTGTCCCACCTGCTTCTGCGTGTCGGTGGAAGATTCCACGGACATCACCGGCCAGCATGCCGAGCGGGTGCGTACCTGGGACTCCTGCTTCACGCTCGGATTTTCCTATATTCACGGCGGCAGCGTGCGAGTTTCAACCAAGTCACGTTACCGGCAGTGGCTGACGCACAAGTTGTCTTACTGGAACGATCAGTTCGGCGCCTCCGGCTGCGTGGGCTGCGGGCGGTGCATCGCGTGGTGTCCGGTGGGCATCGATCTTACAGAGGAAGTGGTGGCCCTGCGCGCACCGGCCATCGAATAAATATCAGAGAGAGGTGGACAGTGATCGGCATTCAGGAATTTAACGACGTGGCCAAAAGCCAGGAATTACTAAAACGCTTCGAGCCGCAACACTTGGAAAAGCTGGCGGGGCTGGCTCGTGAGGTGCGGTTCACGCGCGACCAGATTATCTTCCGCGAGGGAACCCATCCGGGCTTCTTCTATCTGATCGTGGAAGGCAGCGTAGTGCTCGAAATCATCGCAACCGGCCGTTCCGTCCTGCTGCAGACCTTGCACGCCGGCGACGCCATGGGCTGGTCATCGCTGGTGGATGCCGAAGAAGGTGCGCATTTTGAGGCGCGCGCGCTTGGTCCGGCTCGCGCGTTGGCTTTCGACGGCGCACAGTTGCGCGCGGCCTGCGAGTCAGACCCGGCCTTCGGCTACCGGATGATGAAGGCGCTGCTGAGCCTGGTCACGGACCGTCTGGATGCTTCCCGCATGCAGCTGCTGGATATGTATGGCGCCGCCGGAGCTGTGCGCGCATGATGACCGCCAGCGGTTCCGGTCTGAATCATTCCAACCTGGCCGACCCGATGCGTCCGGACCTGGTGCGAATCGCGGAGGTCAACCGCGAGACGGCCGATACATGCACGATTGTCACCGAGCCATCCAACGGCGAAACTCTGCCGGCATTTGCTCCGGGACAGTTCAGCATGCTGTACGCCTATGGTGTCGGGGAAGTACCGATTTCGATCAGCGGGGACCCTGGGGTCCCGAATCGCCTGGTTTATACGATTCGGTCGGTGGGCGCTGTAAGCCAGGCGCTCATTGGCTCGCAGGCCGGTGATTCCATCGCCATGCGCGGGCCGTTCGGCACCAGTTGGCCGGTGGAACAGGCCAAGGGAAAGGATGTTCTGCTGGTGGCCGGGGGCATTGGCCTCGCGCCACTTCGGCCGGCCATCTACCACATCGTCCGGAACCGTAGCGAGTACGGGCGCGTAACGATTCTATACGGCGCAAGAAATCCCAAGGAACTGCTTTTCACGAAACAGCTCAAGGGGTGGGCCGCATTGCCCAATACCCAAATTCTTACCACCGTTGATTTGGGCGGGTCGAGCTGGCGCGGCCACGTCGGCGTGGTGACCAAGCTCTTTGGGTTGACAACGCTGCAGCCGGAGCGAACCGTGGTTATGACCTGCGGTCCGGAAATCATGATGCGCTTCGTGGTCCGGGAGTTGAAGTCGCGCGGATTCGCCGGTGAACAAATCTATCTTTCGATGGAGCGCAACATGAAATGCGCGGTTGGATTCTGCGGCCATTGCCAGATGGGCCCGTATTTCATCTGCAAGGATGGGCCGGTGTTCCCCTATCCGCGGATGCGCCATTGGATGGGAGGCCTGCGTGAGCTCTAGTAACGGACGGAAACCTCGAATCGGCGTATTCAAGTTCGCCTCCTGCGATGGATGCCAGCTGAGTCTGCTGGATCTGGAAGACGAGCTCGTGGCCCTGGCCGGCGCGGTGGACATCGCCTTCTTTCCGGAGATGTCGAGCAATATGCGAAAAGGCCCGTACGAAATCGGCCTGGTGGAGGGCTCGGTGACGACGCATCACGACGCCGCGCGCATCCACGAGGTTCGCAAGCAATGCAAGACGCTGGTGGCCATTGGAGCATGCTCCACCGCGGGGGGCATCCAGGCTCTCCGCAATTTCGCCAACGTCAACGAGTTCATCTCCATCGTCTACGCCAGCCCGCAGTACATCGAAACGCTTCGCACCTCGACCCCCATCGCGGAGCACGTGCGGGTGGATTTCGAGCTTCGCGGATGCCCGATCAACAACCGCCAGTTGCTGGAGGTGGTGGGCGCGTTCCTGAACGGGCGCAAGCCCAATGTGCCTTCGCACAGCGTATGCCTGGAGTGCAAGCGGCGCGGCACGGTGTGCGTCATGGTGGCACGGGGTACGCCCTGCCT
>CAZKVF010000047.1:0-16204 GCA_964556085.1 uncultured Solibacteraceae bacterium | reverse complement strand
GTCGCAATCGTCGCCAGTTTCTGCTGCGTTTCCCCGGCGCCGTGAATGATGACGGGATAAGAGACGTCGGGATCGAATTCAGATTCGTGCAAGCGGGTCTTGGCAAAGCCTCTGACATACTTGTCAACGCACTCGTCGCTGTTATCGGTTTCCCCGTCAATGCCCATAAATCCCCGGCCGGTGATCAGCCGGGAACGGCGGAGCACACCCGCGCGCTCGGCATCCAGCCGCATAGCTTCCGTCGCTTGGGCCACACCCGTCTTCGAAAGGGTCAGAGGAAAGGTAAAGACAATGCTGATGCGTGGGGACTTCGATGGGCCCGCCTCCGCACGCGCCGATCGGATCGCGTCCTTTACAGACCGCGAGCGCATCTGGATTTCGAGATCATCTATGGGCGGGCTCGCCACGGTCATCATGAGGGCGGCCGTATCGCTGAAATCGCTTTGAAACTGGATACCCGTGGCGCCGCCTGGCAGCTTCGGGGTGAGGGCATGAAGCCTTAAATTGATATCGCTGAACTGCTCCCGCGTATCCGAGACATTTTCGGCGAGCTGGACGTAGACGATGGAGATGCCCGGCAGCGAAATCGACCGAAGACCGTATTCGTCCGGGGTTGCCGGGTGGATGCGCTTATTTTCGGCGATCGTCTCCTCGATCGGCCGCGTGACGAGCTGCTCTATTTCCTGGGCGGTCGCGCCGGGCCACCGGCAGGACGCGACCGCGACGCGCACCGGAATGTCCGGATCTTTGCGCTGCGGCATCGAGAAATACCCGAAAACGCCCCAAGCGACCGCGGCCACCAGCGCCGCCCAGGCGATCTGACGGTGTTCGACAAAGAACCGCGACGTGTTATGCGTGTGGTCAATCAGTTCCTGATCCGTAAGATGCGGCATGGAACAATCCTTACGGGATCACACTCACCTGTTGACCATCGTGCAACTGGGCGCCGCCGAGGGAAATGATCTTCTGGCCGGCCGAGAGGCCGCGCGTCACCTCGATCGAATCGCCAAAGGTCTCGCCGATTTCGATCGTCTGCGCCGAAGCGCAGGTCTTTCCGCCGCGCTCGATTAAGCGGAAAACCGCGAATCCGTTTGGATCGGCGGGCGCGCGCACTACCGCCGCGAGGGGCACGACGAGCCGGGGCCTCGAATCGCGGGTCCGCCCCAGGATCAGCGATCCGATCATGCCGGGCCTGATGTCCTCATGCGGGTTGTCCAGGGTCACCTCGACCGTGAAAACGCGGCTCTGCGGATCGGCCTGCGGGGAAATCGAGGTGACCACTCCTGTCACAGTGCGGTGAAGCGGCTCCAGCAGCACGGATTGCTCTTGCCCCCGGCGAATGCCCGAAAGCCTGAAGTCGGGTATTGCGAAGGCGGCTTTTACGAGATGCGTATCTTGGATGCTGAAGCCGATCGTGTTGCCATCCACCAGACTTCCGCGATTAACGTTTCTGGCCGTGATCCAGCCTGCGAACGGAGCGTTCACGGTCGTGTCCCTGAGCGAGAGCTTGGCTTCTTTAACTGCAACGGCCGCTTTGGCCACGCCGTCCTCCGCCCCTTTCACGCCGTCTACCGCTGCTTTCACGCCCTCTTCGGCGGCGGCTACAGCTGCGGAGTCGGCTTCATAGCGTCCCTTCGCCTCGTCGTACTGGGGCTTTGTCACGCTCGCCAATCGGAACAGATTGCTCGAGCGCTTATATTCAACTTCGGCCGCATTGAAATTGGCGCGCGCCCGTGCAAGCTCCGCCTGTGCCTGTGCCCGTTGCGCCTGCGCCTGCGCCCATTGCGCCTGCGCCTGCGCATGCTGCGCCTCGGCCTGCTCGAGTGCATGCTGATAATCGAGCGGCCGCACCTGGGCCAGTTCGGCATTCCTGACTACTTTGTCGCCGGCCTGAACGTTGCGCATACGGCCATCGGCGCCGCGCACTTGGAGAACGCCCTCCACGATTCCCCCGGATTTGAATGCCAGGTCGACCTTCTCGAGGGGTTCGATGCTCACGGAATACTGCTCCTCGGGGCCCGGCTGGATCGCTTCCACCACGCCCGCACGCACGACCTGGATCACGGGTTCGACCTGCTTTTGCTTGCTGCAACTCGCCAGGCACAATGCCGCTGCCGCCAGGAAAACTTTGCGCAGCATCAGTATTCCCTCCCTAATGCCCGATCGAATTCTGCCCTCGCCTTCCAGAAAGCCGCCAGAGCGCTTTGATACTCGGAATCGGCCTGGACCATGGCGCCTTGCTGTTCGAGCGCGTCGGAGAGCAGCACGGCCTTTTCCACATAGCGATTCATCGTTTCTCGCAGCTTTTCGCGCTGCTCCTGCTGCGTGAGCGCCGTCGTATCCAGCAACATCCGGGCTTCAGCAAGGGCGCGGAATTTCTTGTTCACGTCGAGGAGAATCTGCTGTTCTGTGTCGCGCTCGCCGAGCATGGACTGTTTGGTTGCAGCGCGCAGCGAATTCATCTTATGGCGCTTTTGGCCCCAATCGAAGGGCTGCCATTGCAGCAGAAACCCGGTGCTCATGAAGTTCTGCGGGAGGAAGCTCACATTCGGAAATGAGGCGTAGGTGAAACCTGCGCTGATGTCGGGGATGTACTCGGCGTGCTGGCGCCGCACTTCGGTTTCGGCCTCCTTCGTCTGCAGCCGGGCTTCCTGGATTTCGGGACGCTGGCGAAGCGCCAGGCTCTGCGCTGCTGCCAGATCGATCTCCTCGACTGCCGGAGCCGGCTCCACCTCTAAGGAGAATTCGATTTTGAGATCGCGGCCTAGCAGCCGGTTGAACGATTCCTTTTGCGTCTTGCTTGCGTCCCGAAGCTTGACCAATTGATATCGCTGCTTGCTAAGCCGGGCCCTGACCGCAAGACTATCCGATTTCAACACAGCCAGCTCCACCAGCTTCTGATCGATCTCAGGTTGCAACGCGACGAGGGTTTTCACGTTCGCCTCTGTACTCTCGATCTGAGTCTGCGTTTGCACGAGCTCATAGTAGAGTTCGCGGACGGACTGCGCCGCATCCTGTCTTCTCTGGCGGAGTTTCTGTTGCGCGAGCTCCTCGCGGATCTGCGACGAGATCAGCGCCAGATGAATCTTCCAGAGCTGAGATACCGGCTGCATAACCTGCCCCAGCACAAACCCCGCAAACTGCCGTGGCTGGGTGACAGTCTGATTCTGCGCGGGAATCGGTCCGGTGGCCGCGTAAGTGCCCAAAGAGCCTTGCGGAACCGTGAAGGTGACCTGGCGAAGAAGTTCGCCGCCGAGGACGTAAATCTGAAACTGCGGCAATCGCGTCGTTTTCAGCGCGGCGCTCTCCTCCTTTGCACGGAAGACGTCCAGCGCGGCGGACTGCACCTCGCGGTTTCCCTTTAACGCAAGGCCGACGGCATCGTCGATGGTCAATACCGAAGCGGTTTGCGCGCTCGCGATGGCGGCGATCGCAAGGAGGCCGACAACTGCGACGCTCCTGCTGGTCATGGCATATTTCCCGCGGTCAGAAAGATCGGTCAAATAAATACGCCGATTGAACTTAAGATGATTCCGGCGTGCACGGGATTGATAAAATTTCGCCTAGTTAATTGCTGTACTGCAGCGATCCTCACCGTGCGTGGCCCGTTCACTGCAAAACTGCGGGCGCGCAACCGGAAACTAGTTTTGGCGGAGGAAATCGATTCAAAGGCTACAGCCAACACACGGTGAATCTCGCGGAACTGGTGAAGAGGAAGTCGAAGGGCCTCATGGAGTCACTCAAGCTGCGGCCACGGGAAGCGGAAGCGTAGCGGCAACCTGGACAACCGCTCCCTGAGCGGTTGGTCTAAGATTGCTCTATGCAGCCCATCACTCGCCGTGGATTTACGCTTACCGTGGCGGGCGCGCTGGCGGCGCGCGCACAATCATCGGGTGACCTCGCGGATCTGACTCTAGCGGAAGCCTCGGCTCGCATCCGGACGCGCTCGGTCACTCCGACGCAACTCACGGAGGCGTGCCTCGATCGGATTGCCACCTATAACCCCAAGCTGAACGCCTTCATCACGGTGATGCGGGACGAGGCCCTGCGTGAAGCGCGCGATCTTGAAGCGGAGCAGCGCTCCGGCAAATTGCGCGGCCCGCTGCACGGAATCCCGATCGCGCTCAAAGACAACATCGACACGGCGGGTGTCCGGACGACGGCGGCCAGCGCGGTGTTCGATGATCGCGTTCCGGAGCAGGATGCCGAGGTTACCCGCCGGCTGAAGGAGGCGGGCGCCGTTCTCATCGGCAAGACCAACCTGCACGAGTTCGCTATGGGCGGCACCTCCGCCACGAGCTACTTCGGGCCGGTGCGCAACCCGTGGTCGCTCGACCGCAATCCGGGCGGCTCGTCCGGCGGCTCGGCTGCGGCGGTCTCGGCCGGGTTGTGCTTCGGCGCGCTCGGAACCGATACCGGCGGCTCTATTCGCATACCCGCCGCCTTCTGCGGAATCGTAGGGTTGAAACCGACCTACGGCCTGGTCTCGATTCGCGGCATCATTCCGCTCACTCTCTCGCTCGACCATTGCGGCCCTATCGCAAGAACCGTGGAAGACGCGGCCTTGATTCTGAACGCCCTCGCCGGTTACGACAAGCTGGACATCGCCAGCGTGGAGCACGCCAAAGAGGATTATGCGGCGGCAACGAAGCAGCCCGTCTCCGCTCTGCGCCTGGGGATTCCGCGGGCTCCGTTTTTCGATCTGCTCGATGCCGACGTTGGCAAGGCGGTGGAAGATGCCATTCGCACACTGGCGAAAATGACTCGCAGCGTTAAGGAGGTGACGCTCCCTCCCACCCGGGACATCGTTCTGGCCGGCGAAACAAACGCCTACCACGAAGAGTTCTTCACGCGCACTCCGGAGCGTTACCAGATCCCTACACGGCGGAATCTCCAAAACAACGCCAATCGCAGGGCTTCCGATTACGTGAGGGCCCGGTGGAAACTGGAGCTGCTGCGGCGCACGATCGACGATTCGTTCGCGGATATCGATGTGGTGGTGCTGCCCACGCGGCGGCGCGTCCCGCGCAAGATCGACGCAGCCATTAAGCGCGAACGCACCGACAGGCCGCTCAACCCGGAGCTGGACAACACCGGCCAGTTCAACATGTATGGCATCCCGGCGATTTCAGTTCCGTGCGGTTTCACCGCGGCCGGTCTTCCGGTGGGTCTGATGATCGCCGGCCCGCGTTTTTCGGAAGCCCGGGTGCTGGCCCTCGCGAATGCATATGAGCGGGCGACCGAGTGGCACACGAGAAAGCCCCCGCTGACGCCTGACACCGCTGTCCCCGCTCTCGCGGTTACGGACGAAGACATCGGGTAAGTGTTGGCAGGCGAAAGCAACTGCCCCACTGGACCTGGGATACAATCGGTTCCGACCGCCGAAAGGAGGAACTGGTATGTATTCGAAAATGCGCCGACCAGCCAGGAGGCCGATCCCACTCGTGTGCAACGCCTTGCTGTGGATCGCCGTGGCCGCAGCCGCGAATGCGCAGGTGCCGCAGGACATTGAGGCCGGGCTCCTCAAGATCGGGCAGATCGTGGACCCGGCCTGCACGGCCAGGCTCTACCGGCCGCTGATGCCGAAGAACGATGTCAACAGCGACGTGAGGCCTTTGTATCCCGGGATCACGATTGCGCGCGATGTTTCCTTCGGTCCGCACCCGAAAGACCTGCTGGATGTTTTCACAGCCGATAAGGGTGGCGCGAACCGCACGGTTCTCATTTACATTCCCGGGGGCGGCGGCAACAAGACCGAGCAGCAGGTTCGGGAGGCGAACGCTTTCTACGACAACATCGGCCGGTGGGCGACCAAAAACGGAATGGTGGCCGTGATTATGCAGCGGCATCCCGGCCAGAGTTGGGACGACCCGGCGAAAGACGTTTCTGCCATGATCCAGTGGGTGCAGACGAATGTCGCAAATTACAAGGGCAATCCGGAGCGGATGTTCATCTGGGCGCATTCGGCCGGAAACGGGCCGCTGGGAACATATATCGGCCGGCCCGAAACCTGGGGTCCCAAAGGCGTCGGAGTGAAAGGCGCGATCTTTATGTCCGGGCAGTGGAACGTCACGCCTCTGGAGATTCCGGGCGCGGGCGGGCGCGGTCCGGGAGGGCCCGGGAACGCTTTTGGCGGGGCGGGAAGCACATGCGGGGCCGACGCACCGGGGACAAACGGAATCATCGCCGGACCCAGTGCGGTGAGCCCGGAGAATGCGCCGGCTGGCCGGGGAGGACGCGCCGGTGCGCTGCCGCCCGCCGATCCAGCCACCCAGTTGACCCGCTCGACATTGCCCGAATTCAAGAAAACCAGAGTGAAACTGCTGTTTGCCTCGGCCGAACTCGATCCCGGCATCCACGGCGCAATGAGCCCGTTTTTCCAAGCCCTCCACGATGAGCTGTGCAAGGAAGGGCCGGACCACTGCCCACAGATGCTTTTTGCTAAGGAAGAGAGCCATATGTCCGAGGTCTTTTCGATTGATACCGACGATAAAACGGTTTCGGGGCCGATCCTGGCCTGGATGAAGAAGGTCAAGTGAATGGACGCCCAATGGCCACGCACGTGAGCTGCGGTCCGACAGCGATGGACGAGAGCGGTCATGGTTCCACATTGACTGTTACTGGAACTTCGGGGGCTACTTAACCTTTGCAGGCTGGCAGGTGAATGGCTTCGATCTTCACGGCAGCGTGAATACAAATTTGGGTGCTTGCCCGTCCCGTTAAAGTAAGCTCCGGAGCAGCGATTGGGATACCCGCCCGTACCCGGAATGTGCTCCCGGGACGTCACAGCGTTAGCATTGCGGTCGTGTGCCGCATTTGCAAAACTTGCTGTTCATGCCTTGGCCCCGGTTGCTGGTTCTGCTCCTTTTTTGTACACGGCTCGTATTAGCGCAGAGTGCCGGCCTGCCTTCAAAGGAGCTCCTGTCCTACAACATCGAATGGCGGCTGGTCAACGCAGGCAAGGTTGTTATCGAGTGGCGCCCAACTCCATTCGAAGGGCAGCCGGGGTGGCAGGCCGATGCCCGGATTGAGTCGGTCGGGTTGGTTTCGAAGCTTTACAAGGTAGATATTAATTCCGTCAGCAGACTCAACCAGGGTTTTTGCGCCGGATCTTCGTTGACCACCGGCCGCGAGGGCAACCGCTGGCGAGAGACCACCGTTACATTCGATTCAGAGTCGCGCAGGTCGATTTACCGCGAGCGTGACCTTGCGAGGAACACCATCATCGCTTCGCAGGAAGCACCGATGCCGCCGTGCGTCCACGATGTCCTGGGAGGCCTGTTTTACCTGCGTACGCTCGAGCTGGAGCCGGGACAGTCCCTGGAAATCCCCGTAAGCGACGGCAAGAAGAGCGTTATGGCCAAGGTGGAAGCGCAGCAGCGGGAGGAGCTCAAGCTTCCGGACGGCACCTACAAAACGATCCGCTGGGAGCTGAACCTGTTTAATAACGTGCTCTACCGCCGTCCGGCCCATCTGTACGTCTGGCTGAGCGATGACCGCCGGAAACTGCCGGTACAGATCCGGGTGCGTATGCCCATCACAATCGGCACAATCACACTGCAGTTGGCGCGACATGAATAGGAGCGAGAGGCCAATCGCAGTTTGCCTGGTTTGCGCGGGATTGCCAGGCGAAACCGCCTGGCCCACTTCTGATTGGGTTCGAATTGCAGGCGGGGT
The DNA here is from genome assembly GCA_964556085.1 of uncultured Solibacteraceae bacterium. GTDB lineage: Bacteria > Acidobacteriota > Terriglobia > Bryobacterales > Bryobacteraceae > PSRJ01. The sequence goes on along the minus strand of CAZKVF010000047.1, from coordinate 8,527 downwards.
GACCGCTCCCTCACGGTCGCGGCTCGGATGTGGATCGGGATTGCCAGGCGAAAGCGCCTGGCCCACTTGCCGTCTTCGGCTTCGGCGACAGCGCAGGGTTGGAGTCGCCAGGCGATGCGGACGATCTTGACGGCCCCGGTCTATACTTGGTTTATGGCCGCGTCCGCTACGACTCCGACTTTTCCCGTCGCATTCTCAAGAACTTCCACCGTACCCTGGTATATCTGGTGCTCTGTCGCCGCCGTCACTTCCGCCATGGTGGGTGTGCACTGGGATATTTCCTGGCACCGTTCCATCGGGCGCGACACCTTTTGGACCCCAGCCCACCTGGCGATTCACGCTTGCGGTGTTCTGGCCGGAATCGCTTGCGGATATCTCATCCTGGCCACCACTTTTTCCCGCCAATCGCCGCTGCGTGCCGCATCCGTAAGCATCTGGGGCTTTCGCGCGCCGCTGGGCGCGTTCATCGCGGCCTGGGGCGGCATCGCCATGCTGACCTCGGCGCCGTTCGATAACTGGTGGCATGATGCCTACGGTCTGGATGTCAAGATTCTGAGCCCTCCGCATATGGTACTGGCGGCGGGAATCGCCGGTGTCGAAATCGGGGCGCTCATTTTGATTCTGGGTTACATGAACCGTGCCTCCGAGGACCAGCGGAGCGGCTTACGGGCTCTGTTCCTGTATGTGGGCGGCATGATCCTCGTCGTCACCATGATCCTTCAAATGGAACTCACCCTGCGCGTACTCATGCATACGGCCCATTTTTATCGCGTGGTGGCCACGGGAGTGCCGCTTGTGCTGGCCGCAGTAGCGCGGGCCTCGCGGTACAAGTGGGCGGCCACAACGGTGGCCGGCGTCTACACGTCTTTCGTTCTGCTAATGAGTTGGATCCTTCCTCTTTTCCCCGCGGAACCAAAGCTCGGCCCGGTGCTCTGGCCGGTGACACAGTTCACCCCGCCCGAGTTTCCGCTCCTGCTGATCGTGCCCGCGTTCGCTTTGGATCTGGTTTGGCAGCGAACGGAAACCTGGGGCGGATGGAAGAAGGCCCTGGTCTCGGCTCCCGTTTTTCTGATCACCTTCGCGGCGGTGCAGTGGCCGTTTGCGAGTTTTCTGAACTCGCCGGCTGCGCGCAACTGGTTCTTCGGGACCATGTATTTCGGCTATAACACAAACCCGGATGGGATCATGGCAAAGTATCAATTCCTGCCCCAGAATCCCACGGGAGTGTGGCCGGAGATCGCGCTGGCGTTCCTCATTTCGCTGGTTTTATTCCGCCTCGGGTTTGCTTGCGGAGACGGCCTACGGCGAATCAAGAGATGAAGCCCGCAGCGCTGCTGCTCGCCCTGACGTTCGCGCTGCCGCTGGCAGCCCACGTCGGCAGCCCCGATATCTTCTACGAAGGCCAGGCCGGCCCGTACCGGCTGCTGGTTACCATTCGTCCTCCGCAGGTGATCCCCGGCGTGGCGGAGGTGGAAGTTCGCAGCACAGCGACGGATGTCCAGCAGGTGCGCATCGTACCTTTGCGCCTTACAGGCCCCGGAGCGAAACTGGCGCCGGTACCCGACGTGGCAAAGCGTTCCGCCGAGGACCCGCAGTTCTACACGGGCGCGGTGTGGCTCATGAACACAGGTACCTGGCAGGTCCGCCTACAGGCGGATGGGGCGCGCGGCTCGGGCTCGCTTTCGGTTCCCGTGCCCGCCGCTTCGAGCCGGATCCTAGCGATGCAAAAGGGCCTGGAGGGCCTGCTGATCGTCCTCGGGTTGGTGCTGTGCGTGGGGCTGGTCAGCATCATCGGCGCCAGTTCGGGCGAGGCCCAACTGGAGCCGGGGGTTGAAACAGATGCGAAGCTGCGGCGGCGGTCATACATTGCCATGACTGTGGCGGTTGTTGTCCTAGGCGGGGTCGTTTGGCTGGGGAATCAATGGTGGAATTCGGAAGCTGGGGATTACCGGTTGCGCATATACAAGCCGTTGCAGCTGAAGACCGAATTGCAAAGCGGCAACCAGTTGGTGCTTCATCTGGACGACCCCGGCTGGTTGACGCGGCAGACGGACGATTTACTGCCCGACCACGGTCACCTGATGCACCTTTATGTCATTCGGGTTCCGGGCATGGATCTGGTCTGGCACCTGCACCCGAATCGCACCGGCGCGGGCACATTCAGACAGTCGCTGCCCGCAATGCCCGCCGGCTCGTATAAGCTCTACGGTGATATCGTCCATGAAAACGGGTTCCCCGAGACAGCGACGGCCGAAGTCCAATTGCCACAGATTGCCGGGACACCGCTCGAGGGTGACGACGCAGGGGGCAGCGGGCCCGTCCTCGACAAAGCGGATTACAACGCGGCCGTGGCGCCGCTGGCGGGGGGCTATCGCATGGTGTGGGACCGCGGCACGGGCCCGGTCCACACCCGGGTTCCGTACGAATTCCGGTTTCATGTCGAAGATGCTTCCGGGCACCCCGCGGAGGGCATGGAACTCTATATGGGGATGCTGGGCCACGCGGCGTTCATACGCACGGACCGCACGGTGTTCGCGCACGTGCACCCTTCCGGTTCGGTGCCCATGGCGTCGCTGAGCCTGACGGCAAATGCCGATCCCCACGCCGGACATGTGATGAACCAGGAGCCGGCCTCGAGCCTTCCCGCGACGGTGTCGTTCCCCTACGGCTTCCCGCAACCGGGCGACTACCGGATCATTGTGCAGGTGAAGCGCGCGGGCAAAGTGGAAACCGGGATCTTCGACACGCGCGTCGAGAACTGAACGCCAGGCGTCATGGCAGCTTCAATCAAGGGCAAGGCCGTGCTGATCACGGGCGCGGGCCGCGGTATCGGCAAGCGTCTCGCACTGGGATTCGCCCAAGCGGGCGCCCGGGTCGGTCTGGTATCGCGGAGCCAGGGAGAAATCGATCTGGCCAAGCTGGAAATCGAACAGGCCGGGGGAACCGCCCTGCGGATCCGCGCCGATATCCGCGACCTTCACCATATGGATTCCGCCGTGGAGCGTGTCCGGTCCACGTTTGGCGGCCTGGATATTCTGATCGGGGCTGCAGGGGTGTTGGGACCGATTGGTCCACTGGTGCGTACCAAGCCGAAGGCATGGAGCGAGGCTATCGAGATCAACCTGATCGGTACCGTTAATAGCTGCCGGGCCGTGCTTCCGTCGATGATCGAAAAGCGCTCGGGCAAGATCATTCTTCTGGGCGGCCCAGGCTCCGGATATACGCGGCCCAACTTCACGGCATACGCCGCGTCCAAGACCGCCATTGTGCGGCTAGTCGAGTGCCTGGCGGATGAAGTCCGCGACCATAACGTGCAGGTGAACTGCATGGCGCCCGGGCCGACTTACTCGCACATCACCGATGAAATCCTGCACGCGGGCGAGGAATTGGCGGGCAACAGGGAGATCGAAGAGGCCGAGAGAGTGCGCGTCACCGGCGGCATACTTCCGGAAAAACAGGTGCAGCTTGCCTTGTTTCTGGCCTCGGACCGCTCCAATCACATCAGCGGCAAGCTTATCCACGTGAACGACGATTGGAAGCGCCTGGAGCAGGAGAACATGCGGGCCGAGATGTTCACCCTGCGCCGCGTGCAGAAGATTTGAGTGGGAGCGGCCCGACAAAGGCCGTTAAAGCGCGGAGGTCCGGACGACCCGAGCAAAATGCAGTTGACTGACCGGTTGAGGAAGCAAGGCAGGGACCGCAGAAAATCGGCGGAGTTTCCGACGTGCACCCCTACGCAGTTCGCGGGGGCGTTACTTAGAGATAACTTCGAGGGCCGCATCCTCGGCCGCATAATCGAATGGATGCGGATTGAATTCGCCAGGATTAAGTGGATTCGCGCGCTCCCACTCGATCGTCCGGCGAATGCCTTCGTCGATTGAGACCGGTTCGCGGTAACCGAGCTCTCTTCGGATGCGGGACGAATCCACCTCCCAGTGCTGCGCGGAGTTGCCGGGAAAAACCAGGTGCACGGGCGCGCGGTCTCGCGAAATTACGGCGAAGTCGCCACCCCAACCGGTGGCGGCGGCGATCTTGCGCGCCCACTCGATCTCCGAGAACGCGGGCGTTTCGGCAACGTTGTAAATGCGCCCAGCAGCGCGATCGCTCACAGACGCCAGTGCGATGGCTGCGGCGACGTTTTCAACATAGCCGCGCGGCGCCTTCCATGCAGCCCAGCCTTCTTCGTAAATGATGGTACGCCGGCCGTCATCGATGCGCTTCACGATCGGATGAAAACGGCGGGCGTAATCGCCGGGGCCGTAGATCATCGGCAAGCGGAGCACCGTGCCGGGTAGCCCGGGGTCTCCCATGATCGCGCGCTCCACTGGAATCTTGTCGTAAGAATCATCCGCCCACGGCACCATCTTGCGAATCATCTCCATCTGCTCGGGCGGATAGGTCTGAAACTTTGTTCGCAACTCGGAATCCTCAGTTAGCGGCACCGACTGGAGGGGACCTTCTTCGCTTCCATGAAGAACTCCACAGGCGCGATATACGTCGCAGCTGCTCGCGGCGACGACGCGCCGGGCAACCCCTCGAAACGCGGCCATCATCCTCTGCGCCTGCGCACCGGAACTGAGGATCAGATCTATCACCACGTCGGCCTTCGGGCGCAGACTTGCCACGTCGTGGCGGTCACCAAGAAGGTGTTCGGCGGGCAGATCGATTTTCGTTTTGCCACGGTGAAACACCGTGACGGAGTGGCCCATTTCAGTGAGATGCCGCACCAGGTGGGGGCCGATGAAACCGGTTCCGCCAATAACCAGGACCTTCATGACGACGATCTTACTTCAGGTCGTTGGGCGAAAGGCGCGCTACTCGTGGATTCGCGGCCGACGGGGCGATGGTGCGACAGAACACCAGCCTACGACAGCAACGTGATCGAAGGAACAGATTTGACTAAAAACCGGTGGAGAATGGCGGTCTTGAGGGATCAAAGGTAGCCAGGGGATATATACTCAACCCAACTCGGAGGGCAAAATGGAAATCTCAGGTGAGACGCTGTTCGTGTTTCTGGGGACCCTCTTTCTGGCTGCCGCGGCGGGTGCTAATACGACGCCACCGGCTGACTGCACGCCTCATCCGGCAATCTTCGACAACGCCAGTGGGGGTCCGCACGCCGTTTCATGCCCTCCATTTAGCGTACCTGGAGCTACGCTGACCGGCGTCACCCTGACTTTCGAGGCCGATTACCAGTTCGGCGGGAGTACCGGCACGAATGCCGTTGATGTCACTTTCGTCCCCGCCGGTCCCGCGGGAGTTACATGGGTGGCCCCTAGCGTAAAACTGACGACCGGCGGCGCCCGGTCATCCGGGCCGGCTCCGACTGGTAGCATGGACGCCGCCTCAGCCATTTCAGCGGCGGAATTCGCAGCGGCATTCAATGTGAACGTCACCTCCGAGGTTACTGTGGGCATGGTCGCGAGTTCGTCCGGGGCTGCCTCGGTCGTATACACCTACACTCCTCCTCCGCCAATCACGCTGACATGCCCGACCGGCAGCAGCAGGACGGGGTCGCCGTATAGCTCGGCACTTGTAGCGGCCGGCGGCGTTCCTCCTTACACGTTTTCGATCAGTTCCGGAAGCCTGCCCCCCGGGTCGTCGTTAAACGCGACTGGCGAGCTCCAAGGTACGCCGACCACCGTTGGGACGTTCAATTTCACGGCCCAGGTGGCGGATTCCACCGGCACGGCGGCCGGCACCACCACCGCCCATTGCACCATCACGAATACTAATCCGCTGATCGTCAGCGGCTGGCGCAGGCTGCCGCCGCCGCTTCCCTCGACCGGCGAATGCCCAGACACCGCCGCAACAGTGCCCTCCGCCCGCATCGTAGTGGTAAACGGGGTCCCCCGAGTCGCAGCCCGCGAATACCCGCAGGACTACCGGCGGCCGAGGCAGACCCCTTACTTCATTGCGTTCACTGACAGCTCGGTCCGCCTGGCGGATGCATATTGGGTGAGGGACGAGACGCTGTACTACGTGACGGCGGACCACGCGATGGAACAGGCGCCCCTGAATAGTCTCGATCGCACACTCAGCGAACGCTTGAACTGCGAAAAGAACCTGCCCTTCTATCTTCCGGCGGAGTTGCAGTAACGCCGGCTCCGAACGCATTAGGGCGTATCCCTGCCGCTCAGCGCGGCTTTCACCAACTCGGCGAGGGACTGGGCCGTGTATGGTTTTTGAAGAAAACTGGTCACGCCGGCCGACTGGAAACGGCTCGCAGCCTCGGTTTCGCTGAAACCGCTGGAGAGGAGGACCGGCACATCCGCCCTGATGCCCCTCAGTTGAGTCAGGCATTCCTCGCCGTTCATTACCGGCATGCTCAGGTCGAGAATCACGAGTCTAATCTCGCTCGAGTGGCGCTGGAAGAGCTCAATCGCCTCCCGGCCGTTGCCTGCTTCGAGAACTGTGAATCCGAGCTGCGCGAGCGCAGCACCGGCCATGCGCCGGACGAGTTCCTCGTCGTCCACCAGCAGGATGACGCCGGATCCCGTGAGGTCATCCTTCACTTCGTGGACTTGCTCTGGCGCTACCTCTTCCTGGGCGGCAGGAAAAAGCACTTTGAACGCACTGCCACGCCCTGGACTGCTGATCACCTGGATGAAACCGTGATGACCTCTCACAATTCCGAGGGCCGCTGATAATCCCAGGCCGCGCCCGGTGAATTTGGTGGTGAAGAACGGATCGAAAATTCTGGCGATGGTCGCTTCGTCCATCCCAGCTCCCGTGTCTTCGACTTCGAAGAAGACGTATCTACCTGGTGTGGCAGGATCGCTCCAGCCGGTGGCTCCCATCGTCTCGCTACCTGAAATCTCCAGATTACCGGTGGTGACGGTCACGGTACCCGAATTGTCGCCGATCGCCTCAGCGGCGTTGATTATCAGGTTCATGATGAGTTGCTGCAATTGCGCCACATCGGCCACCACCGCAGGCAAGCCTGGCACGAGCCGCAGCCGTACGGCTACTGCTTTGGGAACGGATGCCTGGACGAGCTTGGTCATTTCCCGAACCAGAGCCGAAATATCTACGGGCTGTATAACGAACTTCCCTTTTCCCGCATACGCCAACAACTGCCGCGTAAGCACCGCGGCCCGCTCGCCAGCGCTGATCACGTCGTCGAGCATCTGCCGGACGGGACTGGCGGACGGCAGAGTATTTTTGGCCAGACTGGCATTCCCGAGAATGCCAACCAGAAGATTATTGAAATCGTGAGCGATTCCGCCGGCTAAGACTCCGAGACTTTCCAACTTGGCCGCCTGCCGAAGCTGCTCCTCGAGAGCTTTGATCTCGGTAATGTCGCGCGCGATCGCCGAAATAGCAGCCACCTGGCCGCGCCCGTCCCGAATCGGGGAAGCGGTCATCAAAGTCCAGATCGTCCTGCCGTCCTTCCGCTGGCGCCGGGCTTCAAAATTATGAACACTCTGCCCCCGCCTCAACGATGCCAGTCTTCGCATCGTTTCCCGCGACCTGTCTGGCGGGGTTAGTATGCTGATATTCCGTCCGATCATTTCCTGAGCCGAGTACCCATAAATCCGCTCGGCGCCCCGATTCCAAGTCAGTACCGTACCGTCGGGCGCAAGGCTCATGATTGCCTCGTTGGACGCGTCCACAATCGCTGCCAGCCGCGACAGCTCCTCATCATTCTTCTTGCGCTCCGTGATATTCATGGCGACACCGATCATGCTCAGCGGGCGCCCCGTGCGCGGATCATAAACGACACGGCCTTTCGCCCCGATCCAACCCACCTGGCCGCCCGGACCGATCGTGCGGTACTCGACTTCATATGGCTCACTGGTGTCGATGGACCGCTTAACCCTGGCGGACACCATGTCTCGATCTTCGGGGTGTACCGTCCTCATCATGTCTTCAATGGTGCCGTGAAATGAACCGGGCGGCATTCCGTGGATAGATTCCATATTGCCGGACCAGCGGTCTTCGCCCGTGGCGATGTTCCACTCCCAGGTCCCCACATTGGCTGCTTCCAGGGTGAACCGGTAGCGTTCCTCGCTTTCGCGCAATGCAACCTGTGCCTGATTTTCACCGGTAACTTCACGATCCTGGCGGCCTGCGGCCTCACGTGCGGCCGACTTCCGCCGGTGAGATGTGAGAGCAACGCCGGCAATCAAAACCCCAAAATGCAGGAGGGAAATCCGCGCCCCGTTTAGCGGCCAGGGTAATATCGCGATCCCTGCCATTGCAGCAAGCCCAGATATCGCAATGGGGCAGTGAAATATCATGATTTACCCCCCTGATTATTCGATGAGTTACTTTTGCAAGCGGTTTCGATTGAGGTCCGGTCAAGCCAAAGAAGCAGCGCTGCCGCCGCATAAACTCCGCAGTACTGCCCCCGCGTAAACCAACGACCGCGTGTGATGGCCGTCTTCGATTTTGGAATAGGCCTCGAGACATTCTTCCGTAAGTTTGTCTCTTGCTTCCTACGAGCACCATCAGTTTCTCCGATTCGGCCGTCGAAGATGGACTCAAAATGTCTTTCGAGAGCCTCGTGGTGGCCGATTCTCGG
>CAZKVF010000046.1:0-7196 GCA_964556085.1 uncultured Solibacteraceae bacterium | reverse complement strand
ATCTTCTTTGTCAACAGTTGCGGAAAAATCACCGTGGGCTCCGATTGGACCACCTGGTACGCGCCTTACGGCCTGGCGACGCTGGCACTGCTGGTGGGGATCGCGCTGTTTGCCTTCCGGCAATCGCTCGGCTCGCGTGAGCTGCTCGGGGACAACGAAGCCGAGGCTGCATAGCTCAGCGCCCGTCGCAAAGGCAGGCGACGAGCTCGCCTGCCCCACCTCAACCACCTGATTCCCAAAGCACGCCGCGCCCCAGAATGTTTTGCGGATCGAGCCGCCGCTTCACCGCGCGCATCATGTCCAGGTGCTCCGGCGCATACTGCAGCTTAAGCAGATGCGCCTTGCGTCTCCCCAAACCGTGTTCGCCTGAAACCGTACCGCCCAGCTCGACGGCCTTGCGGGCAAATTCCAGTATCAGGTCGTTAGCCGGTTTGGGATTTTCGGGTGAGGAAAAGAGATTCACGTGGAGGTGCGCGTCGCCAATGTGGCCGAAGATCACATAGCGGCCCGGAAACTCCCGTTCCAGGCGGCTTTGGTAATACACCAGCATCTCGCGGTTGCGTGTCAGCGGAACGGAGTAATCCGTGTTCATCTTCAGGGCACCGCTGCGTCGCACGGTGTCGTTGACCAGTTCCGGCAACGCATGGCGGAACTGGCGAAAGCGTTCGCGGTCCGCGGCCGAGAGAGCCATCCAGGAATCGTCTGCGAGGGAGCCGGAAGCCTGGATGCGCTCCGACCATGCGTCCAATTCGGCGTCTTCTTCCGATGCAAGTTCCTGCTCGAACAAAATCGCCGCGCGGGCCTGGAGGGGGATTTCGGGGAATCGGTTGCGCAGGAGCGCGAGCGAGGGAGCATCGAAGTATTCCAGCATGCGGGCAGTCGCAGTGCGCCACACGTCCACAGCGTTCAGCGCGCGATCATCATCAGGAAAGAAAATCACACCCGCAAGCACAGCGCGAGGAGCGGGCAAAAGGCGCACGCGAGCCTCCGTGACCACACCCAAAGTACCCTCGGATCCTGCGAAGAGGTCGATCCAATCCATCCCAGGCCGCAGTAGATATCCAGCAGTATTTTTGGTGACGCACGGGAGGGGGATCGAGCCGCAATCGAAGTCGAGGGCATCACCGCGACAGATCTGCATAGCGCGGCCACCGGCAAGAATGATGCGGAGGCGTTCGATCCAGCGCCGGGTCGCACCATATTTAAAGCTCCGGGAACCGCTGGCGTTTGTGGCGATGGTGCCGCCGATCGAGGCGCCGGTTTCCGTGGGATCGGGCGGATAAAACTGGCCCGTGCCCTGCGCCGCGGCGTGCAGATCGCGAAGCAGCACGCCCGCGCCGGCAACGGCGTAACCCGCCTGCACCTCAACTTGCTTGAACTTCTCCAACGAGACTACCCAGCCGCCAAGCGGGACACGCCCCCCGGTGAGTCCGGTGCCCGCACCCGCGATGGTCACGGGGATTCCCGCGGCGGAGGCTTCCTGCAAGGCCGAGACGACATCGCCCTCATCACCCGGAACGAGAACGCGCTCCGCATGTCCTCGGAAGCCAGAGGCGTCCTCGAGATAAGCGGGACTAATATCGGTGGCGATGCCTTGATTGTAGCCCGCGGCTCAAGCGGGGAGAGCCAGATATGAGGGCGAGTCCTCCGGCTGAGCCGGGCCGAGAGGGTCTGCTGCGGAGCAAGGCTGGAAGCGATATCCAATGCCGAAAATCGTCTCTATGTATCGGTCGGCATGGCATCCCAGCTTCGAGCGCAAGCGGCGCACGTGAACATCGAGGGTGCGCGTGCGGACATCGCCGCCGTAGCCCCACACGAGGGATAACAAGGACTGGCGAGGCACTACCTGTCCGGCATTCTGCACCAACAGAGCGAACAGATCGAATTCCTTCTTTCGTAACAGCAACCGCTTGCCGTCAAGCAAAACGAGCTGTTCCCGGAAATTAACCGACAGGTGCCGGTCCTGGTAGAGTGGCAGCGAACTAAGACCTTCTCGAGGCAATTCCATTCCCAACTCCGTTACGGTTAATGCTACGGCGCGTGGGCGGAAAGGTGATTGCGGAGTTGTAAAAGTTTTGTAAAAACGAATGGAGACGGCGGACTCTTGCGTGAGAGAGTTGCGCAGGGACAAACAGACTATTTCGCGGGAGACATCGGCTTCCTTTATGTAGCACCTTTCCTGAACAACGGGCACGCCACACTAAGCTGCCGCAGAGATCATGCGCCGCCACAAAGGCGGTGGTAGTGGAGAAGCGCTGGGCTCACAACTGCACCGGCGCAAGGCCGCCGGCGCTACCAGGCGGGGAAGTTGGCAGGTAGAAGCGCTACTTACCCCGCGATCGCTGCCCTGGCGACCTGCCGCAGCACGTACGGGAGAATGCCTCCGTAGCGGTAGTACTCCACTTCCTGAGGAGTGTCGATGCGGACGTCGACCGTGAAGGTCCTCTCTGCGCCGTCTGTGGCAGTAGCCGTGACGCTCGCCTGCCGTTTACCGTTTCGCAACGCCGCAGGGACGCCGCTTATGCGATAAGTCTCTTTGCCCGTGAGACCAAGTGAGGCGGCGTTCTCGCCAGCGCGGAACTGCAGCGGCAGCACGCCCATACCCACGAGGTTGGTGCGGTGAATGCGCTCGAAGCTTTCGGCGATCACCGCTTTAACGCCCAGCAGCGCCACGCCTTTGGCCGCCCAGTCACGGGAAGAGCCGGAGCCGTACTCTTTGCCGGCGATAATCAGCAACGACACGCCATCTTTTTGATAAAGCATGGAGGCGTCGTATATATACATCTGCTGCCCGTCGGGCAGGTGCATGGTCCAGCTACCCTCCGTGCCCGGAGCGAGTTGGTTGCGGAGCCGGATGTTCGCCAGCGTGCCGCGTACCATTACTTCGTGATTGCCGCGCCGCGCTCCGTAGGAGTTGAAGTCTCTCGGTTCCACGCCTTGCGCGATTAGATAGCGCCCGGCGGGGCTGTCTTTGGCGATCGATCCCGCGGGTGAGATGTGGTCGGTAGTAACCGAATCGCCCAGCAGTGCCAGCACGCGCATGCCCTGGAAATCCTTAATGGAAGTCTCGGGGTCCGCCATCTGCTCGAAGTAAGGCGGCTTTTTGATGTAAGTGGACCCTTCCTCCCAACGGTAAATCTGGCCCGTCGGAACCGGCATGGACTGCCAGTTCGAATCGCCGTCGAAGGCCCGCTGATACTCGTGCTGGAACATGTCGCGGTGGACGGAGGCGCGCACCGTCTTCTGCACCTCTTCGTTTGATGGCCAGATATCGCGCAAGTAAACGGGCTTGCCGGAAGGGTCCGAACCCAGGGGCTCGTTCGAGAGATCGATATCGATCCGTCCGGCCAGCGCATATGCCACTACGAGCGGCGGCGAAGCCAGGTAATTGGCCTTCACCAGCGGATTGATGCGGCCTTCGAAATTGCGATTGCCGCTCAATACCGCGGCCACCACCAGGTTTTCCTTCTGCACGGCTTCCGCAACCGGCTCGGGCAGTGGACCGCTATTACCGATGCAGGTGGTGCAGCCAAAGCCGACCAGATGGAAATTCAGTTGTTCCAGGTAAGGCAACAGGCCGGCCTCACGGTAGTAATCGATCACAACTTTGGATCCCGGAGCTAGGCTTGTTTTTACCCATGGCTTGGCCTTCAATCCGCGCTCGACGGCTTTCTTGGCGAGCAGGCCGGCGGCCAGCATGACAGACGGGTTCGAAGTATTCGTGCAACTGGTGATAGCGGCGATGACGACGGAGCCGTTTTTCAAATCCACGGCATTGCCGTTGATTTGTGCGGCGGCGGTTTTCTGTGGGCCTGCGAAAGCCTGGGCGAAGTTGCGCTTGACCTCCGGTAATTCCACGCGATCCTGCGGCCGCTTGGGTCCGGCCATAGAGGGCACCACGGTCGCCAGGTCGAGTTCGAGGTTCTCGGAGTAGAGAGGATCGGCAGCGGCATCGGTTCGGAAAAGGCCCTGCTCTTTGGTATACGCTTCGACTAGCGCGATCAGCCCTGCGTCGCGATTGCTGAATCGGAGGTATTCCAGAGTCTCCTGATCTACGGGGAAGAAGCCCATGGTGGCCCCGTACTCGGGCGCCATGTTGGCCACCGTGGCGCGGTCGGCGATGCTGAGTGCACTCAGCCCGGCCCCATAGAACTCGACGAACTTGCCCACCACGCCCTTCTTGCGCAAAATCTGCGTAACGGTGAGCACAAGGTCGGTGGCGGTGGCGCCCTCCCGCAAGCGGCCGTGCAGTTTGAAACCCACTACTGGAGGCAGCAGCATCGAGATAGGCTGGCCCAACATGCAAGCCTCTGCCTCGATGCCTCCGACGCCCCAGCCCAGCACTCCCAGGCCGTTGATCATGGTCGTGTGGGAGTCAGTACCCACCACGGAATCAGGGTATGCCTGCCCGCCGCTGCGAAAAACAACCGAAGCCAGGTATTCCAGGTTCACCTGGTGCACGATTCCAGTGTCCGGCGGCACCACGCGAAAATTGCGGAACGCCGTTTGTCCCCAGCGGAGCAAAACATAACGCTCGCGGTTGCGCTGAAACTCCAGAAGCGCATTTGCTTGAAAAGCGCCGGGCGAGCCGTACTGATCGACCTGGACGGAGTGATCGATCACCAAATCAGCCGGCAGCAGCGGATTGGCGCGATTGGGGTCGGCGCCCATATCCGCGAGCGCGTCGCGCATGGCTGCCAGGTCAACCACGGCCGGCACACCGGTAAAATCCTGCAGCAGGACGCGAGCCGGCATGAAGCTGATTTCTTTACCTTCGGGTCCGAACACGCCGCGCGCCACGTACTGGATGTCATCGGCGGTAACACGCCGGCCATCTTCGTGCCGCAGCAGATTTTCCAAAAGGATCCTGGTAGATACCGGCAGCCGCGAAATACTGCCGGCGCGCATCTCTTCCAGCTTGGCCAAGCGGAAGTATTCGTACTCCTCATTCCCCACACGCAGCTTCGCCGCTGCGCCGAAACTGTTTTTTGGCATCACCCTGATTATATTGTGGGTAAGGGCGGTTCTGTCCGGAGCCGGACATTTGCCCAGGCGCGATTATGGCGGCGATTGACCCGGGACTGTGTGGCCACTGTGTGCATGCGCAGACGATCCGTTCTAATCGCGGCTCGACATTCTATTTGTGCCGCCTGGGCTTGACGAACCCACGCTTTCCCAAGTATCCCCGTCTTCCGGTGCGGCAGTGCGATGGCTACCAGCCGCAGGAGTCCAATCAGCCTGCTTCCGAACCTCTCGACGAGCCGCAATCGTGATCGTCGATTGTGTTCGGCCCGGACCATCGGCAGCCGAGATGCAGACCAATGAGCTATGAAGAAGGTCACAATGCCGAAACGTACGGCTCTGTTTTGTTCAATGGTTCTAGTCTCCGCAACAACTATGCTGGCGCCGCACGCTACAGCACAGGGCGCGGCTGACAGGTCAACGGGGTACTCGCAATCACCCACGGCAATGGATTCGCAAATTTTGTCGAAATTGCATCACATCAACCAAATGGAAATTCAACTTGGCCAGCTTGCCCAGCAAAAGGCGTCATCTGCAAAGGTGAAGAGCTACGGTGAGCGGCTGGTGCGCGATCATCAAATGGCCGACCGCGAGGTAACGGCGCTCGCACAGAAGCGCAATATTGAGCTAGTCGCTCCCCAACCACGCACTTCGGATGAAGCCCAGAAGCTGCGCATGCAGGACCAAATGGCCGCTAAGCTGAATAGCATGAGCGGGAGAGAGTTCGATAGCACATTCCTGCAGACAATGGTCCAGGGCCACCGGGATGCGATCGCCATGCTGACGACTGCCGAAGGGCAACTATCTTCACCTGTCAAAGATCTGGTGACCAATTTATTACCGACCTTGCGGCAACACGAAATGATGGCAGCGGACTTGGAGAAGTCGACTACGTAAACAAGCTTACTTTTTTCGGGACGCCGCCAGAATCGCACAGATCGAGTCGGCGCCCCACATCAGTGTGAGGGCGCCCCAAAATTCCAGTTCAACCGCGCGCCAGTGGATACCGCAAGCTTTCCCGCAGCCATTGAGCGTTGGTTCGAACGTCGTCCTTGAGCCGCTCGCATAAGGTCTCGCGCTGCTCGAAGAGGCGATATCCCTGCTGCGCTCTTAAATACCCGCGAGCCTGCGGTTCGCGGGCGAACAGCGTTTCACTTCCTTCATTGGCCGCCATGCGCTCATAGCGGGCGCGGTTGTCGAGCAGCGCCTTCACCAGAAACGGCATGACTATAGAGTAATCCGCCTGCATCGACTCGGTGGTTTGGAGATAGCTGTCCTTGTCTACTTTGCCCCAAGTCACGGCTTCCGCGGGGGGACAGGAAGAAAGCGATCCATCGGTAACCGGCGCGGAAACAATCTGCACGTCGAAATGGTAGCCGCTCACGTCCGGCAAACCCAGCACCTGCCCGAGCGCGGGCTCGGGCTGCAGATTGTAATTCTTGGGCACGCCGCCGCCCAGAATCAGAGTGCCCAATGTGTGAACCGGATTGTCGAATAACCCCCAGCGATGATAGGCGCAGGCCTCGAAAACCTCGGCGTGCAGATCGAGGTTGAAGCCGTAGTGCGGGATGATGCCGGTTTCGCGCATGGCCCAGAGCTTCATCGAATTCAGGAAAACACTGCCGTCAGCAGGGGCTCCCACGAAAACCGGGATCGCCATACGGGAGCAGGTGGAAAGCAACCCTGCGGCAACTCCCGTGTGCGCCTCCTGCGCAGCGTAATGTTGGCCGAGGAGATACCGCATTTCCGTGCCTGTCATGCTGTGCTGAAATTCCGGGCGTGCCAGCACCGCGCTCACGAAGCGATCCTCATCCAGAAGGACGCCCTCATCGAATGCCATGTCCGTAACGCGTATGGTTCCTTCTTCGCGCAGCGCGGCGTCGTCACTATGAATCGGAACCTCGTGAATCGGCCCCGACTTGTACGCATCCAGGCTGCGATGGCCGTCGTGATAGCAGACGGCGTCGGTTGTACTGATGTAAGCGACCCAGCCGGTTTCCAGCAGCGGAATCAGCCAGGCCTGGTGCTGGCCGGAAACCGTAACCGGCCCCGAGATCGCAAGCGTCAACGGGCAGCCCATTCCAATGGCGCGATCCAGGATCTGATAAATCCGCCGCAGAAACGCGCCGCCGAAGGCCGGCAGACAGTAGCTGAACAGGTCGTGCAGGCTTTCA
>CAZKVF010000045.1:0-8792 GCA_964556085.1 uncultured Solibacteraceae bacterium | reverse complement strand
AATTCGTGGGACGTCAGGCGGCTTCTACAATCGCAAGGATCAATTCATCTCCTCGCTGGTGCAGGTTCCCACACTCGCCGATATCACTACAGTGCAGCGGGCGCCCAAAAACCACTTCACGCTGCCGGTTCGATCGGTTCGCAGCATCTTGAGCAGCCCTCACGACGCATTCAGAGATCCGGTCCGGGTTCAGGGTGTGGTCACGCTGCTACGGGTGGGGCGGTCGCTTTTTCTCCGCGATGAAAGTGTCGGCCTCCTGGTGAAAACCAGCCAGACGACAGGCCTCAGCGTAGGGGATCGAGTAGACGTGGCGGGTTTCCCGGCGCTGGGCGAGTATGGACCCCTGCTTCAGGACGCCGTGCTCCGCCGCATCGGTGCAGGCTCGCCACCCAGCCCAGTTGACGTCACTCCGCAACAGGCTCTCGACGGCAGCCGCGATACCGAGTTGATACGCATTACGGCACACCTGGTGGATGTTTCCTTCCGGAATGATACAGAGACCCTCGTGCTGGCAGCCGGAAAAGTCAATTTCGTAGCCGAGATCGAACGAGCCGCGGCGGAGCGCAAGCTTGCCGATCGGGAGAACGGCAGCCTGGTGCGGATCACGGGCATCTGTTCGGTGCAGGCAGACGAGAACCGGAACCCGAGCGGCTTTGTGCTATTGCTCCGTTCTCCCACCGATGTGGCTATCGTCGAGCGCCCCCCCTGGTGGAACGTGCAACATTCTTTAGCGGTCCTGGGTTGCGCCGGAGTCGGTATCCTGGCGGGTTTCTCCTGGGTGGGGGCCCTGCGCCGTCGCGTGCTCAGGCAGACGGAAACCATCCGGCGCCGCCTCAAAAGTGAAGCCGCCTTACAACAACGTCTGGAATACGTGGCACGCGCCACCAATGATGCCGTCTGGGACTGGGACCTGGAGGGCGGCCAGGTCTGGTTTGGCGATAGCTTCTGCAAGGTCTTTGGCTACGTGCCTGAACAGATTGAACTTACCGCGGACTGGTGGAGGAAGCAGATTCACCCCGATGACAACCAGCCAGTTCTCACCAGCCTTCACGCGGTAATCGATAACGGCCAGGAGCACTGGTCAAGCGAGTACCGTTTCCGCAAGTCCGACGGCTCCTACGCTTTCGTGTACGATCGCGGCTACGTTCTGCGTGATGGCTCGGGAAAACCGCTGCGCATGATCGGGACCATGATGGACATCAGCGAGCGCAAGCAAACGGAACGGGCCCTACAGGAAACGCAAGAGCGCTTCACGGCGTTCATGGACAACAGTCCGGCCCTGGCATGGATGAAGGACTCTCAAGGTCACTACGTCTATCTCAACAAACCATTCCAGCACTGGACACGTCTCGGCGTCGAAGGAAAGACCGCCTACGACTGGATGCCGGGTGAAGCTGCCGAATTGTACCGGGAACATGATTTATCGGTCCTCGAGACCGGCCGGGCCGCCGAATTTATCGAGACCGTGCCGGGACCCGAGGGGACTTCGCGCGAAATGTTGATATTCAAGTTCCCTGTCGAGGTGTCCGGGCAGCGATTTATCGGCGCCGTGGGTATCGACATTACTGAACGCACCCGCGCACAAGCCGAGTTGCAGAAGGCCAAGGAAGTTGCCGAAGCGGCCAACCGGTCGAAGAGCGAGTTCCTCGCCAACATGAGCCATGAAATCCGCACCCCCATGAACGGCATCCTGGGAATGACGGAATTGGTCCTCGGCACCGAGTTGAGTCCGGAGCAGCGCGACTACCTCGGTTCTGTCAAGTTTTCCGCCGACGCTCTGCTCATTCTCATCAACGATATTCTGGACTTCTCCAAGATAGAGGCGGGCAAGCTGGAGCTGGACACCACTGAGTTCAATCTCCGCGACAGCCTGGAGCCCACCTTCCGCGCGCTCACCTTGCGCGCCCAGGAAAAGCAGCTGGAGCTGATCTGCCGGATTGATCCCGACGTCCCCGATATCTTGACGGGTGATCCCGGGCGCCTGCGACAGGTACTGATCAACCTGGTGGGAAATGCCGTGAAGTTCACCGAGCAGGGAGAAGTCACGCTGCGCGTGGAACGGGAGTCAAGCCAAGAAGAATGGGTTTGGCTGCGCTTCCATGTCGCCGATACGGGAATCGGAATCTCCTCCGAGAAGCAGGCCGCCATCTTCGAGGCCTTCACACAGGCCGACGGCTCCACGGCGCCGCTATGGCGGCACCGGCCTGGGTCTAACCATTTCCCGCCGGCTGGTGGAATTGATGGGCGGCCGTATCTGGGTGGACAGCCGGATTGGCCAGGGAAGCACGTTTCACTTCAACGCGCGGTTTGGCCTGGGCAAGCCCGCGGCCGTCTCCGACTCGGCGGGCCAGGTCTCGCTGGAAAACGTTCCGGTGCTGGTGGTAGACGACAGCGACACCAACCGGTGCGTCCTCGAAGAAACCCTCCGCCAATGGAAGATGGCAGCCACTGTGGCCGACAGCGCATCGGCGGCCCTGAAGGAATTAGAACAAGCCTTCGAAAATGGCCGGCCTTTTCGTCTGGTCCTGACAGACGCCCGCATGCCCGAGATCGACGGTTTCGAACTGGTCAGGAGACTTCGGCGAAGTCCCCACCTGGCGAATACCTCAGTACTCATGCTCACGTCGGGAGGAAGAACTTGTGACGGGTCGGGTTGCCAGGAGCTCAAACTGTCTGCATGCCTGACCAAGCCTGTGAGCCAGTCCGACCTTAAACGTGCCGTCCTGTGAGTCCTGAGGGGCGAGGAATGCCTACACTTCGCTCACATCACTCCTCCGCCAGCGCAAAGAAGCTTGCGGATTCTATTGGCCGAAGATAACGTGGTGAACCAAAAGCTGGCGGTCCGCCTTCTGGAGAAACACGGGCACGGTGTGGTGGTGGCAGCGAATGGTCTCGAAGCCATCGCGGCGATCGAAAAACAGGCCTTTGACCTCGTTCTGACGGACATTCAAATGCCGGAAATGGACGGATTCGAGGTCACCAGAGCGATTCGCGAAAAAGAACGGCTGACGGGAGGGCATCTCCCGATCGTGGCCATGACCGCGCATGCCATGAAAGGCGACAAAGAAACCTGCTTGCAGACCGGGATGGATAGCTATATCTCGAAGCCCATCAACTCTACAGAGTTAATCGCCGTTCTCGACCAGGTCATCGCTTCAGGACGCAATACTACTCCCTAAGAATCTGCTTTACCGAGCCGCGACCAAAGGAAGCGGTGGCCTGCTGAAGAATCCCAACAGCCGTTTACCGGTGCGCAATCACCAGCACCGAGCGCGCCCGGCGAAGCACACACTCCAGCGCGCAGCGAAGGTTTTCAGGGTCGAGAGCAGCGAAGCTCTCGTCCAGTACGATGAGCTCGGCGCCTTGCAGCAGAGCGCGGGCGATGAACAACCGGCTGCGCTCGCCGTGTGAGAGTTGCCATCCGGTGTCGCCCACCATTTGCAGCATCCCGGCGGGCATGCGCCGGATCAGGTCGCCGAGCCCCAGTTCGTCGCACACCTCTTCGGCTTCTTGAAAGTCGTTCCCGGTGAGGATGCCGTCGCGCGCCATCAGCGCGTTGAAGCCGAAGGTGCCGGTGAGCACGTGGTTTTCATGAAACTGCGGCGCCGCCGCGACACGGCGCTGCCAGCCAACCGGACCCAGCGTATGTCGATCGAGGCCTCCCACCAGAAGCAGCCCGGATTCGGGGCTCCGCAAGCCGGTCAGCATCGAGGCCAGCGTGGACTTGCCGCCGCCCGACGGGCCTTCCAGCAGAATCCGGTCACCCTTCGAGACCGAAAGGTTGCAGTGCCGCAGCACCGGCTCGGCCCGCTCCTGATACCGGAAAACGAGATCGTAGGCTTCGATCAGCTTCGCAGTATCGGAACTGTCAGCAGCCGCGCTGGCTGCGTGCCCCGCGTCCCGCGGACGCGCCGCGGCATGGAACAACGGAGCCACCTGCTCCCACGCGATGCGCGCGCCAACCAGGTTCCACAAGCCCGCGGTCAACCGTTGCAGCGCGCTGAAAGCCAGCAGAGTGCCGCCCAGCGCAATCGCCAGTCCGGCCGTAGACCCGCTTCCGTTCACGAAGGCCGGACCGATTCCCGCCACGCCCACCAGCAGCCATCCACGGGGAACGAACGCCAGAAACCACGCTTCGTTACGGTCCATCTCACGCGACAGCGCAAGATAACGATCCAGCTCCTGGTCTTCCCCGTCATGCCAGTGCCCTGCGGGTTGTTGGGCCAGCCTTGTCCGGTGCCCCACCATCCGCTCAACCAGACGGTGAGTCATGTCGAGCCTATCGCCGGTCCAGCGCTGCGCGCTGCGGAAATATCGCCAGCCCAGCCAGACACTGACAAGCACCCAGGCCGCCAGCAGCAGTGCATGGACCGGCCCTCCGGCGCCAACCGCCAGGACTGCGCCGGCGAGGATCACTTCGATCGCCGCCACAAGTGCCAGAAATCCGCCGCTCAGGGCCAGCGATTCAACCGCTTCGGCCTCGATCACCTGGCCGAGGAATTGCCCCGCGCCGCGATGGCGGATCTCATCCGGCTCCAGGCGCAGCGCGCCTGCCAGCAGCCGCACTTTGAGCAGGCCGCCGCCCGCAATCGCGATGCGCCCTTGCAGCCAGGTCTGCAGCATGCGGACGGGCGCCAGAGTCACCAGCATCAGGGCCCAGGCCGCCAGCCAGCCGCGATCGAGCCGTCCTGAGAGCGCGGCCTGGCCGATCATCCACCAGGCGCCGATCCAAAGCAGATACTCGGCCAGATGCGCCACGGCCAGCGCCATCAGCCGCGGCGGCAATTTCATTTCGCGGAACTGGCGCCAGAACGAAGCACCCGGAGGCAGGCGGAGGCTCCAGCCATCCGCCACTTTGCGATGCGCAAGGCGGTCCGCCAGTATGGCGTCGCCCGTGCGGCCTCTCCGGCGCGCAGAAATTCCAGCTTGATCCAGGATCCCCTCGATCTCGCCGGCCAGCGGCCCTTCGATCTCCTCGCATAGTTGCGCTTTCAGCTGCGCCGCTGCGAAATTGTGAACGGCGAAATCGGGGCCGACTACGCGCACTTTTCTGCCGTGATTTTCCAGCACCGCCAGAAACTGCGTCTCGCCGTTGCGCGAACAGCGAATGACAGCCGGGCCGGCTGTACGCAAGTACTCTTCCAGCTCCGAATAGCGGACGTTCGCGGGCTCCGCTTCGAGCTGTAAACTGGCCGCAGCCGTCTCAATCCACCGGCCGAGAACGGCAGGGTCGCGCACGATACCCCGTCCCGGATTTCGGGTTTCCGCGGCGGTGGACGACAGACCGCTTCTTTGAGCCAGTGCATCCAGAGCTTCGCCCAGACGGTGTGCCGGCCATGTGATGTTCGGGGCGCCGGTCGTCGTCACGCGCTCTGGCCTCCCCGCTGGTATCGTTCTGTCAATTCTCCGTGCTCCAGCCAAAGGTGGCGCCAGCCTTCTCGCGACCACAGGCCCGCGCGCAGCGCCTCCTCGGCGGCGAGCATCGTCCGATAGCGCGAGCCCGGCCGCGCCGCCAGCGCCTTCGGTGACCCGTCTTCCGCGATCCTCCCGCTCTCCACCACAATGACGCGCTCGAATTCGCGCGTCTCTTCCAGGTTGTGCATGATGCAGAGCAGCGTGGCATGGCGCCACAGTTTGCGCGCGCGCACCAGCAGCTCGCGTCTCTGCTCGCGATCGAGGCCGCGGAACGGCTCATCCAGAATCACCAGTCGCACATCAGGTCGGAGCATCGCGCGGCCCAACCGGACGCGCTGGCCCTCGCCACCGGAAACCAGGCCCCCGCTCTCGCCGAGCTTGGTTTGCAGACCGCCGGGAAGCTGCTCGAGCAAGTAACGCAGGTTCGCGGATTCGATGACGGGCCCCACTTCCAGCTCGCGATCGGCATCCGTGCCGTAACAAATGTTCTCTAGGAAGGACCGGTTCCAGATCTGAACCGCCGGATCGACCCAGGCCGTTTGGCGCCGCAATTCATCGAACGTTCCATCGAGCGGCGCGCCATCCACCAGGACCTTGCCCTCTGCCGGCCGGTGCCAGCCCAGCAGGATACCAACCAGGCTCGACTTCCCCGCCCCCGATGGTCCGACGATGGCCACATGGCTGCCCGGCTCGATGCGAAGATCGATTTCGTCCAGAATCAAATGGCCGGCCGCGCGAATCGTCATCTTCTCGAACGCCAGTGCCACGCCCTTGGTGGCGACGGCCCGAAACTCGTCCGCCTGCGAGATCACCGCTGTTTGTTCGAGCGCTCCCAGCGGTTCCATGAGGCGCAACGCCGTGTTGCGGTAGCCAGGGTACTGCCATGCCACCTCCGCAATTCCCTGCCCCAGAACCGGGATGTTCAAGGCCCAATAAACCAGCAGCAGCACGCCGCCGATGTCGCCCGTGCGCGACAGGTGGTCGAGCAGCAGCCAGGCCGCCAGGCCAAAGCCGGTTGCGAGTTGCACGGCCTGAATCCATATCGCCGTGCGCTGCAGGCCGAAGCCCGCGCGCGCCCACTCGACCAGCAGCTTTTCATGTTCGCGGCGCAGCGAGCGCTCCGCTCCATGAACGCGAATGGCGACAAGCCCCAGCAGGGAGTCGAGGTAGTATCGAGCCAGCGCTCCGGCGTGGCTCCGCACGCGCAGATCTCGTTCTGAGAGGATGGGCTGCGTCACCAGCGGCAAGACGAGCGCTGTTAATGCCGCCGCGGAAACCAGTGGGAGAGTGGCCGGATCCAGCCAGATCACGCCCGCGGCCGTCAACAGCAGCTCGAAAACCCTCCGCGTCAGCTGGCCTCCCAACTCCGGCAGGTGCCGGATGCGGTTGATGCTGTGACAACGCTCGGCCATGTCCGAAGTAAGGCGGCTGTGAAAATAGCGGTCGCCGAGCTTCGGAATTTTGTCGAGGAAAGCCATGCGCAGTCGCAGTTCCAGCCGCCGGCCCCATCGCAGCAGGCTTACCGCCACGGGCAGTTCCAGGAGCAGCAGCGCCGCGATGAACAATAGAAGCGCACCCACCGCCGCGAGGCGCTGGCCCGCCAGACCCAGATCTCTGCCCAGATCGAAGAGCCCGCGGAATAGGACTGCCTCAAGCAGCACGCCACCCGTGGCGACCGCCAGTGCTATCGCCAGTGCGCCCGGCGCCAGCATTCCGTCCTGCTTCAGCATGCGAAGGAGGTCTCGACCCGGCCGGCTGGGAGCCTCGGTGAGCGCCGCGGCGAGTTCCGGGGAAAGCCGCGCCGCATCTTCGGCGGCGGGAGCACGTTCGGCGCGGCCGCGAACACGTACCAGGACAGCGCCGCGCATCAGCAACTGATCTTCCGCGCCGGCATCTGAAGCGGGCCGCACCGACCAATAATCCGGCGGAATGGTCTGCGGCCTGGCAGCGAACTCCTCAATCACGCGCGCCGCGGAACTACCTCTTCGCAAGCCGCCGGAACGAATCAAGGACTTCGTCATGCGCGCCGCCGCATCCAGCGCGGCGATAGACCGCCAGCTCGCGTCGGCAACAGCCCGCTCCATCATCCGGTCACTCGAACTTCCGGACGCGCCGATATCCGCGAGCCTCCGCCGCAGCGGGCCGCAGAACTGTTCAGACGCTGCAAACTCGCGCCAGTCCGCAGCGGGAACGGGCTGCGTGTGAACGTAGATCTCGTCGAAAAAACGTCTGGCGGAAATCCACCGCCGGCCAACTCCCGGGTCCATGAGTTGCACCAGCGGTCCGTGCCGCTGCCACGCGACCACAAAATGCGTAACGCCGTTGGCCAGGTGCACAACAATGATCGCCGGCAAAGCTTCCGATTCGGCCAGCAGCACATGGTCGGCGGGCACCATGATCTGCTCGGCATCCAGGCCGAGTTGCACGGCAGCTTCCTCCATGGTGTCGATTGACGTGCCGTCCACGTCGGTCTGGCATGCTTCGCGCAGACGGCCGTAGCTGACCGGAATTCCAAAACCCTCCAGGAGACACTTGAGCGCGGCGGGGCCGCAGTCCATCGCTGAAGTCTGGACAACCTCGGGAACCAGGAGACGGCGGCGAGTGCGCATGGTGGGCCCAGGCCCGCTCGGCCTACGGCGTAGCCGGTCTCGCCTCCGAGACGAACACCGTTTTCGGCGAAGTCACCAACCGGCCGGCGGCGCGTAACGCCAGCGTTGCGGGCGACACCTGCTCGACCTTGACTTCCACGCTTCCCGGCAAGCCGTGCTGGATGGGGATGGCCGTGTGCGTATTAGCATCGATGGCCAGCTCCACGCGGACCCGCCCGTCGCGAACTTCGCTGCCGACGCTTTGGACAATCGCTCCGATGCTGCCGTACTGTGTCCACGGAAAGCCTTGCAACCGCAGGCGCGCAGGTTGTCCCGGCCGGATGCGGCCGATGGCTGAAGCTGGCGGAAACTCGGCGATCACTTTGACCTCGCCAGACGGCACGATCGAGCAGAGTTTGTCGCCCTGGCTCACCACTGACCCGGCGCGCAAGATTTCCACTTCGCCCAGGCGTCCGCCGATGGGCGCAAGCACCACCCGGCGCTCAATCTCATAGCGCAGCCGCTCGATGGTCGCCGTGCTCGCGGTCCGCTGAGCCTCGAGCTTGGTAATCTCTTCCTGGATCTGCCGCAAACGAACCTCGCGATCGGTTTCACGCGTGTGCTGCTCGCGCGCTAGCCGCGTAATTTGAGCCTGAAAACTATCGGAAGAGGCGCGGCGGCTTTGCGCGTCCGCGCGAGAGCGCACGTATTCACGCTCGGGAATCAGGCCATCGGCTCTAAGCCGCCGCAGGCGTTCCGCATCCTGTTCGGCGAATTGAGCAGTCGCTT
>CAZKVF010000044.1:0-8276 GCA_964556085.1 uncultured Solibacteraceae bacterium | reverse complement strand
CGATGGCACGCCGGATCAGCTGGCGCGCCGCCTCCGGATCGAACCTGAGAACGTACCCGAGGAAGCTGCTCTGCGGCAGGCAGGCCCATTTGCCGATCTGCTCTCCTCTGCTGCCGACCAGGTTCGATACCGCGGCGCCGGCGCCATAACGCTCCAGTAACGCGAGAATGTTGCCTTCGAGGTCATGGTCAGTGCTCTTGGCCAGATTCTCGACCAGCGTCCATTCAACGTCGGGCAACGATCTGTCCTCAAGCATTCCGAGCACGCTGACGCCATACCGCGGCGTTGGCCGTACGATCTCTGAAATTACCGAGCTTCGCGCATCCGCCGGGTCGAGCTCGTACCAGCGCTTCAGCGCCGCGCCGGCGGCTGCCAGCGATTGATAGGCATGCATTTCGCGGCGTTCGGCAAAATCCTTGCTAGTGGCGGCGATCTTCTGCAGAACCGGGATCCACGAGCGATCCTTGATCACATCCCACCGATACTGAAGCCAGCTGGCTTGGTTTTCGACAGGGAGAGCTTCAAAGTTGTGCAGTAACTGCTGGGAGAGAGACTTTCGCTGGGCTTCCGGCGCGCCCGCGGAGAGCCCGTCGAGAGCCGTCTCGGTGCTCACCGCCAAAGCCTTCCCTTGTTTCGAGGGCAGTGCGGCAATCAGCTCGGCACGGCTGCTTTCCATGTTTCGCTCAAATTGCTCCTGAAGGGCACTCGGGGCTTGGCCGGCGTGCAGCGGCAGGTAGGACATGGCGCGGAGGAACATGGGAGTGACTGGCACATTTGGATCGCGCAGCAAAGCGCGCATTTCAACCAAACCGTCGGCTGCATGCGGCGATCCGAGGAGGCCGAACATGCACTCCCACTCAACGTTAGCTCCCGTCGCTAAACGCCTGGCCAGTTCACGCGCGGCTTCTTCCGTGCCAAGATAGCGCAGCGCGGTCAGCGGCTCGGCGGCAGGATCTCTCGGTCCAGACGCGGCCGCCGAGTTCGCGTCGAGCGCCGCAACGATCCGCCGCAGCTCAAGCTGTTGCCATTGTTTGTCCGCGGGGACGATGGTCAGTTCCATCTCGTCTGACGTGACTTCCGGGGATGAGCCCTTCTCCTTCCAACTTAAGGTGGTATCGGTCACGCGTGAACTAGTCACGCGCACCCGATAGTTACCGGGCTGGTCGAAGCTCACCCACTCATTCAGCACGAACTTAATGACCACCGGCTCGGAGCTCAGGAATTCGAAGCCGGTGAGTCCGCCGCCGAAAGAGAAATAGATTTCGAGAGGATCGCGCGAACCTTCCCCCGGCGTCACGGTGTAGGTCTCGAAGCGCGTCCTGCCGCTTCGATCAGAGGTCGCCATGTTGAGCTGATAATGCTTCGGCACGCTCGAACTAAAACGCAATTCGATCGGAATCAATTCGCCGGTTTGAAAAGTGCAAGGCGATTTCCGGCATTTCAGTTCGAGCCGGGGCAGCGAGCCGCCTTGGGCAGCCAGCGGCAGGGCCGTGACAATAAGGAGCGCAGCAGTGAGCCGGCACAGCGATATGGTTGACGCCGCCGGTTGCGTTAGTGTTCCCGCTGTGAGTATTCGTTTACCTTTGCGTTTGGGCAGCGGCCCTTCCCCACAGTTCCGTGGTTGCCAGAGCAGCTCCTTCCGCCAGCGTTTTCAGCTTGGCCCAGGCGATCTGCGGGTGGACCCGGGCGCCCATGCCGCAGTCCGTTCCCGCAATGACGTTCTCGCGGCCAACCAGGCCGGCGTAGCGGATGATGCGATCGGCTACCAGTTCCGGATGTTCAACGACGTTGGTTGCATGGCTCACGACCCCGGGAATCAACATTTTTCCGGCCGGCAGCTTCACTTCTTTCCACAGCTTCCATTCATGCTCGTGCCGCGCATTAGCCGCTTCCACCGAATATGCTCCGGCTTTTACCTGAAGCATGAGGTCGATGACATGCTTGAGCGGCAGGTCATGGGTGTGCGGTCCGTGCCAGCTGCCCCAGCAGATGTGATAGCGCACTCGGTCTTCGGGGATGCCTTGTAATGCTTGGTTCAGCGCTTCCACGCGCACCGCCGCAAATTTCCGGTACTCGTCGATCGTCGGATTCGGCACGATCATGTCGTAGGTATCGGGTAGAGCGGGGTCATCGATCTGCAGGATGAAGCCGGCATCCACCACGGCTTTGTACTCGTGCTTGATGGCATCGGCCAGCGCGAACAGGTACTCTTCATCGGTGGCGTAGTGCTCATTGTAGAAAAAGTGCTCGAGCCAGCCGGGCGCAAGCACGCACATAAAGGTTTCTTCGAATTTAGTGTTCGCCTCGGCCAGAGCGCCTTTGAAAAATTCCAGGTCCCTCCTAACTTCCTCGGCGCCGATATAGCCGATCGGTCCCGAGCAAATGGCGCGTTCGGTGGGTGCGGGCATGAATGGCAGATCTTTGTAAAATTCGGCGAACTCGATACGTTCGCCGGTTCCGAGCGCCATAAACGGAGCTTCGCCGGGATTCAATTTGCGAGTGGAAAGGCCGCTCAGGCGGCGTCCATAATAGGCGACGCCGCCGAAACCGGTCTTGCCCAGTTCGCCGTCGCTGATGATATCGATTCCGGCGTCGGCCTGCTTCCGCACCACCTCTACCATGGCGCTGCGCACCTTGGGCAGCAGCGCCGCCACGTCCGTGGAACGCCCGGACATAATGGCCATGCTGGCTTCCGTCAATTCAGGCGGCCCGTCCAGGCGCCCGGCGTGGGTGGTAAGAATGCGATGAGTGCTGTGCTTCATGCGACGCAATATGACACAAGCCTCCGTCCGCTGTCCAGGGGTTTGGTGGGGTTTGGAGGCGGCGCCGCCTGTGCCGTCTAGAACGCTAGCCCATCGATCATTTTACTGAGGTCGGTTTCGAGGGCCGACTTTTTCTTCTGCAGTTCGGCCTGGCGGTCGCGCAAGCCGGCGAGCTGCTGTTCGTGGCTGTCCAGTTGCCGCGCGTAATTTTGAACCTGCTGTTGTTGGCCGCTGACGCTGTTCAGGCTCTCAATGTTCCGGCGGATGCGGTCTTCATCGGACGTCAGGTCCCGGATCTGCTTCTCGGCGTCATCGGCCGCGCGCTGCGTTTCGGCGATCTGCGCTTTCTGGTCGGCGATACGCTGCAACTGGTTGCGCGCCGGGGCATTGAGGTCGCCGTTGCGAACGTATGCCAGCAGCGCGTCAGGTGTCAGATTGGTGACGGAATATGTCTCGTCGTAGACGCGTTCCTCGGTGACGGGGAACTCCCGCGTGGCGCCCGGAACAAGTTGGACTTCGAAACGGTAAGCAGTGGCAGTCTTTTCCGTGGGTTTCTGGTTCAGAAGCGCGTACCCGAACCGCACCGGATGCTCGATGATCAGCGTTTTGGGTTTCTTATCCACATTCAGGGCCGTATAGGTGCGAGTCTCCTCAGCCGCCAGCTTGCTCGTGAGGACGCCGCGGCTGGCATGAATCTCGCGGACGACGGCCAGCTTGCCGCCATACGCTTCCGTGACCCTCGTTCCCAGGTCTACGGCGTAACTGATCAGGCGCTTGTCGCCGGTCTTCACCGTCTCCACGAGCGCTTCCCCGCCGTACGCGCCCTCGTCGTAAACGGTGATCGGCCCGCCATCCAGGGTTTTCCCAGTGCTGTTGGTTAACTCGACCGCATTCGTGGGATGTTGCGAGCCGCGCTGCGAATAGATCAGCAGCTTGCGAGCTTCGACCGGCTGCTGAAGGAAAGGCAGCATGGCTGATTCGTTCTTGCGAATGGTGACCGGGTTGGGCATGCGGTACTCGAATAACTCGCCCAATTCCTGCGCGGCGGCATCGGCGGCGATGCTGCTGGGGACAACTTGTACCTGGTTCAGGGCAGCCGCGCGTTCTTCGCGCTTCACCGGCGGCGCTGCAAGGGCAGCGGGCGGGGGCGGCGGGGGTGCGGCGAACCGCTGGACTCCACCGCCGAAACCGTTCCCGTCGGCTACATGGCCCGCAACCGCGACCCTCTGAGGCGCCCCATCGAGGGATACCTCAAATGCCCCCTGGTGCACCACCGGCACCGCCGCCCGGTCGTCCGGCAGTTCCGCCTTCGGCCGGTCGATATAGCGCGGCGCGTAAAGCTCGCTGATGAACGAGATCGGCCGTCCCGAAACCAGCGACAGCTGCACTTGGCTCCAATCCTCGCCGGTGGTGTTATCGACAATGGCCCATCCCTCCAGAAGCGGCTGCTTGGCACTTCCGAAGATCAGCCGGTAACTCGATTTCCACACCGGCATCGGCACCGTGTAACTGGCCACCACGTCGCGTTCCCTGGCGTCGGTGGAATCGATATACACGCTGCGCTTGTCCTTGGAGCGCGCCCCGGCCAGCGCGGTCAGATACTCCTTGAACTGGTTCTGCAGCCGCGGATCGCTCAGGCGGGCACTGCTCGCGGCGCCAAGGTCGACGTTCCGCAGATCGCCGTTATCCAACAATAGCGTCAGCTGCTCGCGTTCCGGCTGTTTTTCATTGGCCTCGATGCGGCGGCTATTAACAATCGCGCCGGCCACCGTCTCGCTCCCAAAGATTAGTTCGATACGCGCTCCCTTGAGTTGATCTAGCACGGCGCTCAAGGCCTGCCCGGCGTCAATATGAAACGGAAAACTTGCCAAAGTGTGGCTGAGCGGATCCATCGAATCGTATCGAAGACCCGAGATTTTCCCGCCACCTCGCTCCTCGACGGTCAGCGACTTCAGAACGTCGTTCATCTCGGTAGCCTCGAAATCCAGGCGGGCCGATTCTCCCGCACCGAGTCGCCCCGAGCGTTCGAAAAAGCCTAAGCCGTGCTTGTAAAGCACGACTTCCTTTACCGGAAGGTCCGCCGCTTGCGCCGGCGTTGTTCCCCAAAACAGCGGCGCGCTTAAGAACAGGGAAATGATCGCGGTTCTCATGTCGATTTGGACGGGGCAGCTACATTGAAAAGTTCCCGTGGGTTCTCCTTCGGCTCGGAAATGCCGCGCGCAGGAGCTTCCTTTCAATAAAGCTGTCAGCCATCAGCGGTCAGTTATCAGCTAAAATTGGGGCTAACAGCGAGGTGGCCGGTGGCTGAAACCCGAAGCCTCTCTGGTACAATACTTTTGAAGGAGGCCGTATGGGACCCGTGGGCGTCGAGACTGCCGGCATTGGCGGTCTGGGCTTTCAGGAGATTCTGCTGATTGTGGTCGCGGCGGTGATATTGTTCGGCGGCAAAAAGATCGGAGACCTCGGCAAGGGCTTAGGCGAGGGAATCCGGAACTTTAAGAGTGCGCTGAAAGGTGGCGACGATCAGACAACCACAGCGGAAATGAAGAAGGACGAAGTCGAAGCGAAGAGGTAAGCGGCTTCCGGAAACAGCCCGCAAGTTGGGCTGCGTTCATCGGCTCTCCGAATCTCAGATCTACCAAAAGAAAACCCCGCGGGCCTGAAGGCGGTCGCGGGGTTTTGATTTTTCTGGCTGCCTTACTTCTTCTTCGGCGGCACGATCGCGTCCTTGGCAGCCTTCGCGACGCGGAATTTCACGACCTTTTTGGCCGGAATCTTGATCGCTTCGCCGGTGGCCGGATTACGGCCCATGCGCGCCTTGCGGTCCTGGCGTACGAGCCGGCCGATCCCCGGCAGCACGAACATGCCATTCTTCTTTACTTCCGCAACCGCCATGCTGGACAACTCGTCCAGCAACGTCCGCGCGGTCTTATTATTGATCTCGCACTTCTCTGCCAGTGCTCGCACCAATTGCGTCTGGGTCATTCTTTGATTCGCCATGTGTCTCCTTAGATTCTCCCGTGAACATCGATTCGAAGCAGGCCGACACTCTCGCCAACCCGCGTCATTACACCATCGAACAAACCCGACGCAGCGTCCGGGGGTACGCGCGTCTCAGTTCGATTTCAATCATAAGTGAAGGCCTGAATGATGTAAAGAGAAATGCGCAAAATTGGCCTTTTTTTCGAGGTTTTTTCGCGGTCGCGCTTCCCGGAGGCCGGTTTCACGGGCTCTCCGTGAATCCCCTGCCATCGATCCACTGCAAATCCCCGGTGGCAAACGCCGCGGCGAGGTTGTTTTTTACAACGCGGAACCGCACCGTTCGGCCGGTTGCGGCCATGGCGATCCGTGCAGCCGAATATAACTTCAGGCTCGGGCCGCCGGCGCTGGTCTCCACCCCTCCAGTCACGCGGTCCGTGTGGATGCGCGTCTGGTTGAGGATCAGTACAGCGGCTCCGCTTCTGGTGGCCGCCGCCGCTAGCTTGCGCAGCTCGGAGGCCAGCACGCGGCTTTGGAGGCCGCCTGGTCCGATCATGGCTCCGCTCTCCAGTTCGGGGACCAACGCTGCCGCCGAGTCGATGACTACAAGGTCCAGGGCGCCGCAGGCCAAGAACCGGCGGGCGATGGCGCCGGCTTGTTCAGCCGAGTCCGGCATGGCTATCGGCAGTCGGCTCACATTAACGCCGAGTTGCGCTGCAAATGTCGCACTGAAGGCGTGTTCCGCATCGATCCACGCCGCTGCGCCCCCGCTGCGCTGCACGTGCGCCACGATCTGCAACGCCAGAGCTGTTTTCCCGCAGCTTGCTGGACCGAAGATTTCGGCAATGCGGCCGCGTGGCAGCCCGCCGGCCCCTAACGCCCGGTTGAGCGAGGCGAAACCCGTAGGGAGGCCGACCGCTTCTTTAGAACTGCAAGACTGCAAGCCGCCGCTAAACACCGATGAACGCCGATTGGGAATCTTGTCATCCGTGTTCATCCGCGTTAATCTGCGGCCTAACTAGTCTTCTGTTCGTCAGCGCCGCGCGGGAACTGGCTTGGGCGACGAGTTCACCGGGGGTGGGGCGCCTTCGGCCGGCCCGGCCGCGAGAGTTGCTTCCGGCTTGATCAATCCCAGAGCCTTGCGGAGTTCCTGGTCGATCGACTGGCGTATGTCCGGATTATCTTTCAAGAATTGGCGGGCATTTTCGCGCCCCTGGCCAATCCGCTCCCCCTTGTAGCTGAACCAGGAGCCGCTCTTTTCAACAACATTTTGCGCCGAGCCCAGGTCGATCAGATCGCCTTCGCGCGAGACTCCTTCCCCATAAATGATGTCGAACTCGGCTTCGCGGAATGGCGACGCCACTTTGTTCTTTACCACCTTCACCTTGGTCCGGTTCCCGATTACAGTTTCGCCGTCTTTGATGGCCGCGATGCGCCGGATGTCCAGGCGCACCGAGGCGTAGAATTTTAACGCCCTCCCGCCAGTCGTGGTTTCGGGGCTTCCGAACATCACGCCGATTTTCTCGCGGATCTGGTTGATGAAGATCAGGCAGGTGCGCGACTTCGAGACCACCCCGGTCAACTTGCGCAAGGCCTGCGACATCAACCTGGCTTGGACACCCATGTGACTATCGCCCATTTCGCCGTCCAATTCGGCTTTAGGCACGAGAGCGGCAACGGAGTCCACCACGAGCACGTCGATCTGGCCTGAGGCGATCAGTGCTCCCGTAATTTCCAAGGCCTGCTCCCCATAGTCCGGCTGGGAAACCAGGAGGTTGTCCACGTCCACGCCGAGCTTTCGCGAGTAGACCGGGTCCAGTGCATGTTCCACATCGATAAAGGCCGCCATGCCCCCCTTCTTCTGCGCTTCGGCGATTACCTGCAGGGCAATAGTGGTTTTGCCCGATGATTCCGGCCCGTAAATTTCGTTGATCCGGCCGCGAGGGAAGCCCCCCACGCCCAGGGCCGCATCCAGCGAAATCGACCCGGTGGAAATAACGGAAACCGGCACGATGGCATCTTTCGACCCCAGGCGGAGGATCGAGCCCTTACCAAACTGCTTCTCAATCTGGCTGAGCGTTACATCCAAAGCGCGGGCGCGCTCTTTTTCGTCCATACGAGGTGCTGCTCCTGTGCGTGAAGCATCATTGTACCGCGAGTTCCGCAGAAACCCGCGGGTATAATCAGAGGGGAGTTTCCTCGAATGGCAGTCCGTTTTCTTTTTCTCATGCTTGGATTGAGCGTCGTTCTGATAGCTGCGAGAAAAGAGAGTCCGGCGATGGCGAGAGGCGAGAACCTGGACCTGATCCTCACGGTCACGCTATACGACGATCCGTCCGGCGTCAAAGAATTGCTCGGGACCGATCTGGCGGGTCATTACATCGTCGCCGACGTCCGGGTCGAGCCGAAGTACGGCAAGGAAGTCGTCATCGATCACAACGATTTCGTGCTGCACACGTTCAAGGATGGCGAAAAGTCCACACCGTTTGAGCCCAACCAGGTCGCGGGCAAGGATGCGGTGGTGCTCACGCAGGG
>CAZKVF010000043.1:0-8273 GCA_964556085.1 uncultured Solibacteraceae bacterium | reverse complement strand
CGGATACGGCGGGTCACATTCGCTATAGGATCGCTGCCTGCCGCCACCGGATCGGTCAAGTCGTTTGTGCCAGCCAGCAGTACAACAAATTTTGGATTTACGCCATCCAGTTCGCCATTCTCGAGCCGCCACAAGATGTTGCGTGTGGTATCGGCACCCCAGCCGAAATCGGCGGCATTCCAGCCGAAGAAGTTTTGCTTCCAATTGGCGAGTAATTCCGGGTAATCGGTGGCGCCCCAACGCCGCGTTATGGAATCGCCTTCAAAGTAGATATCGATGCGGCCCGTTTTGGCTTTAGCCAGCAGATCCAGGTGGGCAAGGCGGGAGTTCTCGTCGGTTCGGGGTGCTGCATCGCCGGTGTCCAGAAACCGGCCGGCCCACGCGATGAAATATTTCCAGTTGGGCGCATCGGTATGGCCGCCATCGTGCTGCCGCCAGGCGAGCTGGCCATCGAGCAATCCAACATTCACCGGCGGCATTTTGGCTCTGTGATAGTCCTCGGAAATTCCGAGATCTTTGGCGCCTAGCAGCCGGAATACGGGTCCAGCGGCAACTGCGGCCGTGTAGCTGCCTTGGTGATCCAGCCATCTCGCGTCGCCTTTTTCCGGCACGCCATAACTGATGAAAGTCGGACGCGGCGCGCATAACGCAATCAGTTCGTGCGCATCCACCGGCAGGTCGCCCGCATTCCTGCTCCCGAAACTCGCTTCGGCGGCGCCGTACTTCAGGAAGTTACCTGCCATCCAGTGATACTCGCCGGTTGCCGTCAGATTCTCAACGGCCTCTCCCCAATTTCGGCGATGCAGCTTTGCGCCGCCTTCGCCGGAAGAACCAACCAGCACCACCGCGAAGCGCGTATCGAAGGCCATCGCGACAAGCGCCGCCTTGCCGTAACGTGATACGCCTTCAATGCCCACGCGCCGCGCGTCCACCGCCGGATTGGTTTCCAGGTAATCCAGCGCGCGCGAAGCGCCCCAGGCCCAGGCGCGAAGCGCTCCCCAATCGTCCGGCTTTCGCGGTTGCCCGTGATTCACGAGCCCGATAACTCCTCGCGTCAAGCCCGTGCCGTTGTCCGCCTGAATACTTATGGGATTGAGCCAGGCGTACCCCCAACCCGCGGCAATCAACTGTTCGGTAGAAGGCGGATCTCCGGCAGCGTCTACTCCGGGGGCGGGCCCCGGGGAAACGCCCGCCGGCCGGTTCCCCCCGCGGCCGAACATGATCATCACAGGCGCCGGCGCGGTTCTCTCGGCCGGCAGCGCCAACGTCATCTGAATCTCGACATCGATCAGCGGATATCCCGAATTATCGATGTGGCCGACAAGCTCGGTTTCGACAACCGGATGCGAGCCACTCATCCGCTGGGTCGTGCCAGTCACGCTCCAGATGACTTTGGGCACTCGCGAAGGAAGGCGCCCGTAAACCTCGCGCTCGAAGTCCTCGATGATTTCGGGGCGGCGCTCGTTCCACCACATGGCCGCGGTAGTGACCTTCCTGCCGTCCTTCAGTGTGAACGGATCGGGCAAATCCGGGAATGGATTCGCGGTCGCCTCGTCGTAGTTGGCATGATTGGGGGCGCTCTCGTTCCCGCTCGGTCCCGGACGGAGCGAGCGAATGCCTAGCTGCTCCATCATGTTCTGGTGGTCCTGGGCCGCAGTCCAGTTCATGGGCGCGGGCAGGCGCGGTTGGGCCAACACGCCCCCAATAGCGAGCAGCGCCGCCGCTGCCCCAACGGGAGAAGCATTCCACGGGCGGTTTTCCGACTTCATTCCCTTGCCTCAGCAATGATATGCGAAGAGGCCGCCCTTTGCTACACTGGAGCTCGAGATAGTTTGAGAGCACAACGAAATGCCGGCAACCGGTCTCAAGCGCATGCAGGGTGCATCGAGCGAAGTGGTACGCGATATCAACCGGAGCATTGTTCTCAACCTCATCCGCACTCGCCAGCCCATCTCCCGCGCCGATTTGGCCCGCGCATCGGGTCTGCAGCGTAGTACGATTTCCCTGATCGCCGAGGAACTAATCGGGGAACGCTGGGTGATAGAAGGCCCGACCGGCCGTTTGCCTAGAGGACGCCGGCCCACCTTCCTCCGTTTGAACGAAGAGCGAGTCATCATCGGGATCGATATTCGCCCGTCGCAGATCACGCTGGCAGTCGGTAACGTCAATGGCCGATTCACTTCACAAGAGATCCTTGCTACCCCGCCAAGTCCGAAGGCGGCGTTGGAAACACTGATCCAGCGCATCCAGCCAGTGATTCGATCCTGCCGCGAAAAGAAGATTGAGGGGATCGGCGTCACGCTGCCAGGACGTACACGCGCGGGCAGCCTGGTCTTTTCGCCCAACCTGAAATGGCCTGAATTCGATATCCGGACGCCGCTGGCGAAAGCCACCGGCCTCGATGTGGAAATGGACAATGCAGCCAATGCGTGTGTGCTGGCGGCCGTGTGGTTTGACCACGTCGAAGCCTGCCGAAATTTGGTGGCTGTGACGGTATCGGAAGGAATCGGCGCCGGGCTTCTGATAGACGGTCAGCTCGTGCGTGGCGCGCATGGTATGGCCGGCGAGTTCGGACATGTGCCCCTGGATCCCGAAGGACCTGCGTGCGGCTGCGGCAGCCGGGGATGTTGGGAAGTTTATGCGTCCAACCGCGCTGCTCTGCGTTACTACCATGGCGCCAAGCCTCAAGCCGCAGGGCTCAGCTTTTCCGATTTACTAAGTCTTGCCGAGCAGGGTGATGCTCGAGCGGCGAAAGCCCTGGAGACCATGGCGCATTATCTAGGCCGTGGAATGCGCATGATCGTCGCGGGACTCGCTCCCGAGCGCATTTTGATTATCGGCGACCTCACGCGCTGCTGGCATCGCTTCGGCCCGGTGATCGAAACAGAAGTACAGGCTCAGGTGCTGCGCGGCGGCTGCCCGCCGCAACTCGTCCCCATTTACGAAGGCGGAACCGCGCGCCTCCGGGGCGCGATTGCCCTGGTGCTGCAGAAGCATTTCGGCGCAGTGCGCGAAGTGGCAGCGTGATAAGGCAGCTTTCTCAGCCATCAGCTCATACTGTGGTGTGGCTGAAAGCTGATAGCTGACCGCTAATCAGAACCGCACGTATCCGCTCACTTGCAACTGACGGGCATTGGATGTCGTCCCCGTGATCACGCCGTAATTGCCGTAGCTCTTTACCGAGCCATCGGCATTCAGGGTCGGGTTCGCGAACGTGGTGAGGGCATTGCTTCCCGGCGTTGAGAACGAGGGCGTATTGGTCAGATTGAATGCTTCGCCGACGATCTGCAGCTTGATTTTGCCTTCCTTGAAGCTGAAGGTCCGGGAAACGTTCTCGTCGATGTTGAAGAAGCCGGGCCCCCGCAGAAGGTTTCTGCCGGTGGTTCCCAGGGTTCCTGCGGCGGGGTTGGTAAACGCCGTCCCGTCGAAATACGGGTCGTTCGCGTCATGGCCGCCCAGAATCTTCACGTTCGGATTAATCTGGGTCGCCGACTGTGTTTGGCCGCCGGCATTCACAGCGGTGTTGGAGCCGACGGTGAAGGGCAGACCGCTATACCGGGCGAGCGTACCGGCGATCTGGAAACCGCCGAAAATCTGCGCCAACCGACCCTGGCTGGCCAACTTGTGTCCCTTGCCGAACGGTAACTGGTAGACGTGGAAAATATTCAGTGTGTGCGTACGGTCAAACCCCGATAACTGCTTGTCCAAAGCATAAGACACAGGATAGGCCCGGAACAGGGAGCCGTCTCCATTGTCGCCGGAGGCGCCGCTGCTGGTGCCGTTGTAGTTGTCAATCGCCTTGGAAAACGTGTATGCGGCGCCAATCACGGAAGCGCCTATGCGTTTCGTCAGCCTGGTTTGCAACGCGTGGTACGTCATGTTCCCGAACGGCTCAATATCGTTCAGGTCGCTGGTCAGATAGGGATACAGTTGGCGGCCGGCGTTGCCGGTGCCTGGAGCCGACCCGTTGATATTGACATTCATCATCTGGTGCACGGCGTGCGTACCCACATATCCCACCTCCGCGGTGAGAGTCGGAGAGAACTCGCGCTGCACAAAGAGATTCCAGCTCTGGATATAACCCCGGTTCATATATAGCGGGAACGTGTTGGTGCTGATGTTGGGCAGGTAGGTGTTCGGAGAGAGAGTGGGCGAGGGACCAATCGTTCCGGCTTGGAAGTTCGGAAAGACCGGAGCGGGAATGCCGGTTCGCAATGATGCCTGCGCTACGCCTGGCGTGGTGTCGAACTGATACTGGTTAACAACACCATTGTTATAGTCCACGTTGACCGCCGTCGGGAAGTCATTCCGCTGGTTGCGCATGTTCTCCGGATCCACAGTGATGCCGTAGCCCGAGCGGACCACCGTCTTCTCGGCCAGGCGGTAAGCGACACCCAGGCGCGGCGCGAAGCCTTTCTTGCTCGCGGTTGCCCCCGTATCCCACGGGGTGCTGCCTTCGCCACCAATCAGCACGTTGTGCGAAACGGGATCGTATCGCGTCGCGCCGTACCAGTCATGGGAATAAATCGGATAGTATTCCCATCGCAGACCATAGTTCACTGTCAGTTTCCGCGTTACTTGAAACTGGTCGCGGGCATACATGGCCCAGGTCGAGAAGCGGAGAGAATTGGGGTCCTGGAACTGTGTCACCTTGGCCATGTCCGAGGGATACCCCAGAAGGAACTGCGCCCAGGAATTGGCCGGCACACCATTGGCGTTGGGTGTGATGCCGGAAGTGCAAAGATCCGCGCCGTTGACCGTGTTGCATAGCGCGGTCAGATAACCTTGGAAGAGAAAACTGCCGCGAGCCGTGTTAGTAACCGTATACGACCCGCCCTGCGGCTGGAAGTGGTTGAGGGCGTATTTGTCGTATTCGAAGCCGAAGCGCAGGTTGTGCGCCCCTGAAACCTTGCCCAGATTAATATTGGTGGTGTAAGAGTTGTCTCGGAACAGGAATGGGCTGCCGCTGCTGGTGTTACCCATATTGGCTATTCCCGTCACCTGAAAGCCCGGAATCCCCGCGTAATCAGGCCCCACTCCGTTGGTGCCGGGAATCTTCAGCACGTTCAGGCCGTAATCGCCTAGATTCTCGTCGCCATTAGCGCCGATGTGCTGGCGCGTATAACCGACATTCCCGTCCAGCAACAGGGTGGGCGAAATTGTATAGGTGAAACCGGCCGCGGTAGTCTGCACACGGCCGCCCGCTATACCCGCCTGGCCTCCTCCGAAGACATCGCCCTCCGCCGGCCCCAGGGCGAAAATGCCTGGAATACTGATCGGCGAAAAACTGTACCGACCCCAGATCATTGCCTTGTCATTGGCATTGTAGTTCACCTTGTAATCCCAACTGCTGCGCTGGTATTTGGTGTCGCCATAAGCATCGAAGTTAGTAGTGTATTGATTGGGCCTGGTCAGTTCGGGAAGCAGTTTTGTCAGTGTCGCGGCAGCTGGGTCAATACGGTAGCTGGGAATCGTGTTGTCGGCGAATGGTTGGCGGCCCGTGCCATCCGGATTGCCGGTGAGCGGATCATAGACGGTGATACCAGTCCCGTTGAAATTTCCCTGGCGCATGGCATCGGTGGGTAGCGTCAGGTTCGGGTCGGAAGCGTACTGCCGGCGAATGGTGTCCTGGTAGTCCAGGAAGAAGAATAGCTTGTTTTTCCCGTTGAACAGTTTTGGGATCCACACTGGGCCGCCGACCGCGAAACCGAATTGGTTGAAAATGTTCTTGCCAAGCGGGCTGGTGTGGGAGAAGTAGTTCACCGCCGTCATATCGTTGTTTTGATTGCGCTCGAACGCCACGCCGTGAAGCTCGTTAGTACCGCTTTTGATCTGCACGTTGACCGCTGCGCCGCCCGCGGCGCCCTGTTCGGCATCGAACGAGTTGGTACTGATGTTGACGGTTTCAATCGCTTCCGTGGGCGGCACATACGCTATATTGACGGGCAACCAAGGATAGACGATAGTCGCGCCGTCCAGCTTGGTGCTGTTCCCGGTCGAGGAGACGCCGTTCATCATCAGCGTCTGCGCGCGCATCGGATTGCCGGCCTCCGAATTGGCCTCGCGGGTCGCCGTTACGTTGGCGCCGGGGATCAGGTACAGGAGGCTCTGAAAATTCTTGCCCTCCCCACCGCTGTACGGAAGCTCCACCACTTCCTGCGAGGTGATCTCGGCATGCACGTCGGCTTTATCGGTTTGCAGAATGGCCGCCGCCGCGGATACCTCCAGGGCCTGGGTAGCCTGAGAAATCGTCATGCTAAAATCGATCCGCCGAACTTCATTGGCGTTCACCACGACGTTTTCGGTGGTTGCGATCTGGAACCCGCTGGCTTGCGTGGTGACCTTGTACGTACCAGCTTGCAGATTGTTAAAGATATACGCACCGCGGACATCGGTTATCGCCTGGCGCAAAACGCCGGTTGCCTGGTTTGCAGCCTCGACCTTCGCACCCGGTACAGCAGCGCCGGCAGGATCGGTCACGTTCCCGGTGAGCGACCCGTAAAGGACTTGAGCACGGGCCATGCCGCAGGCGCTCGCCAACGCGAGCAGGGCGGCGCACGAACGCAACAAGGGCAAACGTGTACTCATGGGCTTCCTGGCCTCCTTAGAGCAATCCACGGAGATAATTTGTTCTAGCCTCAAATTATATATACGCGTCTCCTTCCAAAAGTCAAGGTCATAGCTGCCTGCGTCCAAGCACTAGGCCACTACGCAGCCGAGGCCGCGAGGGAGCGGTTACTACTCCTCGCGCAATATTGTTGTAGCGTAGAACTAATCATGCGCATCCAGGATGTGCGGGCCACCACGGTAACCATTCCGCTGGAAGCACCCCTGCGGCACGCCAATGGCTGCCATTGGGGCCGATTTGTGCGTACCATTGTCGAAGTCGAGACCGATAATGGCATTATCGGGCTCGGCGAAATGGGCGGCGGCGGTGAATCGGCCGAGGCCGTGTTCCGCGCCCTGAAAAATTGCCTGGCTGGACACGATCCGGCGCGTCTCGAGGAAATGCGTTTCCGCATCGCCAACCCAACCGCCTCGCTCTACAACAACCGCACCCAAATTCTGGCGGCGCTCGAATTCGCTTGTCTCGACATTCTGGGACAAGCCTGGGGCGTGCCGGTGTCGGCAATTCTCGGCGGCGCCCTCCGTGACAGCGTCGCCTTTGCCTCTTATTGTTTCTTTCGCTATCCCGATGCGCGGACGGGAGCCGGCGAAGTGCGCACCGTCGATCAACTTGTCGCCTACACTCGCGCGCTGAAGGACCGCTGCGGATTCACCACCCACAAGCTCAAGGGCGGCGTTTTTCCTCCGGATTACGAACTGGAAGCCTATCGCGCACTGGCGGCGGCTTTCCCGGAAGATTCACTCCGATTCGATCCCAACGCGGTATGGTCCACCGAGCAGGCCATTCGCTTCGGCCAGGCAGTAGCGGGTCTGCGCAACGACTATCTGGAAGATCCCGTGTTCGGCCTGAACGGCATGCGCCGCACACGCCAGATGGTCCCCATTCCCCTGGCAACCAACACCGTGGTAGTGAACTTCGAGCAGCTTGCCGCGAATGTGCTGGACACGGCGGTAGACGTAATCCTTTTGGACACGACATTTTGGGGCGGCATCCGGGCTTGCCTTAAGGCCGCCACGGTCTGTGAAACTTTTCAACTGGGCGTGGCCGTTCACTCCTCCGGCGAGTTGGGAATTCAATTGGCGACCATGCTGCATCTGGGCGCGGTGCTGCCGAATTTGTCCTTCGCGGCCGATGCCCATTATCACCATCTGCGCGACGACATCATCGAGGGCGGCCCGATGCGTTATGAACATGGGCGCATCCGGGTGCCGGACGGGCCCGGGCTCGGTGTGAAACTCGATCGCGAAAAAATCGGCCAATATCGCGAGTTGTACTGCCGCCTGGGCAACTACCCTTACGATCAGGACCCCGCGCGTCCTGGTTGGGCGCCGCTCATCCCTAACGACCGCTGGGCCGATCCTGCCGACGGGCGTCCCGTGAAAATACCCTGGTAACTATGCTCGGCTGTTTCGATTTGACGGGGCGAGTCGCCGTGGTCATCGGCGGCACGACGGGAATCGGGCGCGCGCTTGC
Organism: uncultured Solibacteraceae bacterium; assembly: GCA_964556085.1. Taxonomy (GTDB): domain Bacteria; phylum Acidobacteriota; class Terriglobia; order Bryobacterales; family Bryobacteraceae; genus PSRJ01. The sequence continues at coordinate 172 of CAZKVF010000043.1, read as the reverse complement.
GCTCGGTCTCGCCGAGCATGGCGCCACCGTCGTGCCCGCCAGCCGGCGTCCGGAATTTGTTGAGGCAGTGTGCCGCGAAATCGGATCGTTGGGCCAGCCGGCACTTGCCCATGCCGTCGACGTGCGCGATCGCGCCTCGATCGACTCGCTGCGCGAGAGCGTGCTCCATCGC
>CAZKVF010000042.1:0-13336 GCA_964556085.1 uncultured Solibacteraceae bacterium | reverse complement strand
CATCGCACCCGCCTCTCACCTTAATCGTACCAACGGTGCAGACTACTCGAGAGCCGTGTTCTGTCCGACCTCTCAGCGACCGCCCGGCGGGAACGGGTGGCGCTGCCGCAGCAAGCCTCGCCGCCTCCTGACGGTGATCGTCAACTGGCCCGCGCTGCTGAAGAAAGGTGCGGCGGGGCAGTAAGAAAAGCGCCACGACCGCGTCGTGACTCAGTCACGTCGCTCTCATCACGAACAGCGTCTGGTCGTCGAAAACCTGCGTGGCGAAGCGATCCATGTCATCAAAAATCGCGTGAATCAAATCCGCCGGCGCTTTCCAGCAGTTGCCGCGCACCAAGTTCGCCAGCCTGCCTCGGCCATATTCGACGCCCGCAGCGTCCTGATGATCGGTAATGCCGTCGGAGTAGAGGACGATCACATCGCCGGCCTGCGCCTGAAAAGACACTTCCTCGTATTCGCGCGAATCCAGCAGGCCCAGCGGCACGCCTTCCACGCGGAGCTTCAGGATCTCCGTTCCGCGGCAAATCATCGGCGGCAAGGCGCCGGCGTTCGCCATCACAAACTGTGCGGTGGCGGGATCCCAGAGCAGCACGCACAGCGTCACATAGCGTGCCTCGACTTTGCGCTCGATTAGTGCGTCGTTGAGCGCCCGCAGCAGTTCGGCGGGACGGCGGCGCCGCGGGGCAAGCGTGCGCAGCAGGCCGTTCATCAGGCTTCCATATAAGGCAGCCGCCGAGCCTTTGCCGCTGACGTCGCCCATGGCAATTACCGTCTGTCCATCGCGATGCTCGTAGACGTCGTAGATGTCGCCGCTGATGAGGCGCGCGGGACGCAGGCGAATAGCGGCCTCCAATCCCTGGATTTCAGGTTCCGCGTCCGGGAACAGGACGCGCTGCAGCTCTTGGGCCGCCTGGAGGTCTTCCTCCAAGCGTCTTTCTTTCGTTGCCAGCTCCTCGTAGAGCCGGGCGTTCTCCACGCTGGTGGCAATCTGCGGAGCGAGCAGCGCCAGCGTGCGCGCATGCTCTTCGGTGAAATAGGCGACGCGATCGCTTTCCAGGTCCATCACGCCAATCACGCGGTCCTGCAGGATCAAGGGCACGGCCAGTTCGGAGCGTATGTCGGCGTGAGAGGCGATGTAGCGCGGGTCCTGCGCCGTATCGTCCACGCGCACTACCTGGCGCGATTCGGCGGCCGCGCCAGTGAGCCCTTTCCCCAGAGGGACGTTGTCCGTGTTGACGCGCCTGTCGTATCGAATGCTGAACCGGTGGCGCAGAGCCCGGGCATCGTGATCCACCAGGAGGATGCTAAAGGCGTCGTAGTTAATCAGGTCGCGCATGGTGCTGGCGATTTTTCCGAATAGCTCGTTGAGATCGAGGATCGAGGAAAATTCGCGGGAGACCTGGGCCAGCGTGCGCAGAGTTCGGTTGTGGCGTTCCACGCGGCGATACAAGCGGGCATTTTCAATCGCGATACTCACCCGGCCGGCAATCAGGCGCAGCAGAGCGCGATCGTACTCGCTATAGGCGTTCACGCGCGTGGACTGCAGATCGATCACGCCCACCAGCTTGCCGCGAGCCGTCATGGGGACGGCCAGCTCGGTACGTACCGCATCTACGGCGTTCAGGTAGCGCGGATCGCTGCGCACGTCGCCGACCAGCACCGGTTCGCGGCTCGCCGCAGCCGCGCCGGTGATGCCTTCGCCCAATGTCAGCGAGAGGTTGCACACGACGTCCTCGCGATGACCCACGGCGTGGCGGATGCGCAGATCACGCCGGCGTTCGCTATACAGCAGGATGGCGAACAGGTCGTAAGGCAACACCTTGTGAATGATGCGCGCCACGTGGTTCAACAGTTGATCCAGGTCGAGTGTGGAAGCCGTGGCAACCGACACTTCGAGCAGGAAATCGAGCAGCTCCGAGCGCTCGCGAAAGCGGACGCCGGATTTGCGGGCTGGCACTGGCTGGCTCATTCCGCCGTTTCCTCGACGATCTTGACGCTGGCGCTGGCGCCGATCCGCGTCGCCCCGGCGGCGGTCATGGTTTTCAGGTCGGCCAAAGTGCGAACGCCCCCCGAGGCTTTCACGCCCATCTCGGGGCCAACCACCGCGCGCATGAGCGCCACATCGTGCGCAGAAGCGCCCCCCGGCCCGAAACCTGTGGAGGTTTTCACAAAATCCGCGCCCGCCAGTTTGGCTAATGTGCAAGCCACAGCTTTCTGATTATCGTCGAGGAGAGCGGTTTCGAGAATCACCTTGACGGCCGCCCCGGCCTCATGCGCCGCCTTAACCACGGCCTGAATATCGAGCTTGACGGCCTCATGATCTCCGGAGCGCAGCGCGCCCACGTTGATCACCATGTCCAGTTCGGTGGCGCCCGCGCGCAACGCCACAGCCGCCTCCGCTGCTTTGGCTTCCGTGCTGGTCGCGCCCAGAGGGAACCCGATCACGGTACAGACCTTTACGGGAGAATCCTTCAGTTCAGCGAAGACCGCAGGGACCCAGTATGGATTCACGCATGCGCTGGCAAAGCCGTACCGCCGGGCCTCGCGACACACCTTGACGACATCGCTCCGCGTAGCTTCGGGCTTCAATATGGTGTGGTCGATTAACGAAGCAATGGCCGGGTCGACCCTCGTCAGCCGGTCGCTGGCCGAAACCCGCGCCGCGCCCGCCCCGATAATCTCCTTGGTGTTACGCTCGCAGGTTTGCGGACAGCGCTGCACGCAGCCGGGACAGGCCTGGTCCGGCAAGTTCAGGCCTTCGCCCTTCTTGACCGCCGCGGCGCTCGCCAAGGCCGGCGTTTGTAAACGCGCCAGGATCTCTTCGCCGATCTGCGCTACCAGGTTATCCAATTCAGCAGTCGTCACAGGGAGCCCCCGGGAACGGACTGCTCCACCTTTTTGAAATAGCGCTGCTCGATATCGCGGATCTTTTGGACTCTGGCCTGATGACGCCCGCCCGCGAATGGCGTGGCAATCCAGGTGCGGAGAACGTCTTCGGCCTGGCTCACGGTCAACAGCCGCGCGCCCAGCGTGAGCACGTTGGAATCGTTGTGTTCGCGGCTGTTCCGCGCCGAAGCCTTGTCATAGCAGAGAGCCGCGCGAATCCCGGGTACTTTGTTAGCGGCCATGGAGGATCCGATCCCCGCGCCATCAATCAGAATCCCTCTCGTGGCCACGCCGGAGACGATCAGTTCGGCCACTTGGACCGCGATATCCGGGTAATCCGCGGGCGTCTCCGCATGCACGCCCACGTCGCGCACTGCCAGCCCCAGGCCGGCGAGCACCGGCTTAAGGGTTTCCTTCAGCCGGTAGCCGCTATGGTCGGCGCCCAGTGCAACAACGTGTTCGGGCGGCGGCGCGGGCATTTCTTCCGGGGTTACCTCAAGCAGGCGCACGCCGCGCGCGGCCATCAACTCGCGCGCTGACGGCGTCACAATGGCGCCGCGCACAACCCGCAAGTCGCCGCCGGCCGGAACGTCCTGGGCGGTGATCACCTGCTTCATAACGCAGTACAATTCGTAAGGACTATTGTAATGAAACGGTACCTTGCGCTGTCTGTTTTTCTGGCCGCGCGCCTGCTTGCGCAGACGCCGGGCGCATCGCCCGCTCAACCCGGCGCCGCGCAAACCGATTACCTGGCGCGTCTCCTGCACCAGGGCGAACTGGGTTGGACCACGATCCTGATCGGCATGATCGTGGCGTTCGGCCTGGGTGCGGTTCACGCGCTGTCTCCCGGGCATGGCAAGACGATTGTGGCCGCGTACCTGGTGGGCACGCGCGGGACTCCGGGTCACGCGATCTTTCTCGGCGCGATGGTGACCTTCACCCATACCATCAGCGTGTTTCTACTCGGGCTGGCGACGCTCTTTCTTTCGCGCTACGTGCTGCCCGAGAAGATTTTCCCGGTGCTGGGTGTGATTTCGGGCGTCTCGATCGTGTGGATCGGCGCGATTCTGCTCTACCAGCGGATCCGGGCCGCTCGACGGCTGGCGGCGCACCACCACCACGACCACTCCCACACGCACGACCACGACCATGCTCATGCTCATGTACACGAACACGCGCACGCGCATCTTCATGGCCACGGCCACGAACATACCCATGAACACCATACGCACGAGGGCCATTCGCACGATCACACTCACGAGCCTCATGAACATCATCATCACGGCGGCTTGGTGCACGACCATGGCGACGGGCACGTCCACAGCCACATGCCGGACGAGGTAAGCCTGGGAAGCCTGATCGCATTGGGCGCAAGCGGCGGTCTGGTGCCCTGCCCGTCGGCGCTCGTGCTGCTGTTGAGCGCGATCGCGCTCGGCCGCGTCGGGCTCGGTTTGATCCTGCTGGTAGCTTTCAGCCTGGGGCTGGCGGGCGTCCTGATGGCGATCGGGCTGGTGGTGCTTTACGCCAAAAACCTGCTGCCGGATAGCCGGAAAAGCGCCGCGCATCCAGCGTTTCGACTGCTCCCGGTAGCCTCGGCAGCCGTTATCGTATGTATCGGCCTGATCATGACGGCCGCGTCGCTCGGCATCATCCGCGGGCCGCTCGCAGGCGTGTAGAACTACTTCTTCACCCTTGCCGTCACGTTAATCGTCGTGCCGTTCGCGTCCCTGCCAACGATCACGCGCAGCGTGCGCCGGTTGGCGTCGTCTTCGGCCACCAGCATGCCGCCATCGGCACTCTCGTTGTGGAGTGCCAGCTTCCGGCCGTCCTCTTCCAGTTTGCGGTGATACCAGGCGAACACTTTCGAGGGCGGGTCCGAGGTGCTGAATTCATATTCGTAAGCGCCCTGGCCCTTGGCGCCATCGCCATCCACTTCGAAAGTCGTCTGCACTTTCGCGCCGGGATAGACGGGGACTTCATCAGGGACCTTCTCGTCTCCTCCCAATTGCACCACCGCTTTTCGACCGTTGTCTTCATCGGCCTCGAAGCGAAAACCTTTCCGCACCTGGTCGATGGTGAGAGTCATCTCTTTGCCCGTTCTGCGGTCGCGCAGAGTGACGGTGCCGGAACCCGTGTCGACGCTGACGACGTCAGTATCGGGGTGCGCAGCCGCGATCAGCTTGCCGATTGCCAAGCCAGGATTGTCGCGAAACAGGTCGGCATCCACGCCCGCCTCGTGGGCCTTGTGGACCAGGAACAGGCCGCCGGCCAGTGTGATCGCGCCGGCAACGCAAGCGAGCGCGATCACGGCCACGAGAATCCACACGATCGGGCTCGTCTTGCGGCGCGTCGGTGTAGCGTTCGGCGCGGCATTGATAGCGGGGCCGGCAGGGCCATTCGCCTGGGCAAGAGGCCGGCCGCATTGCGAACAGAAAGCGCCATCGGCACTGGCGCCACAATGGGTACAGAAAGGCATTAGCGTACTCGGTGTCAGCGATTAGCTGTCAACTAGCAAGGCTGATTGCTGATAGCTTAATTTTATGCAAAACGAGGAGTGGCTGGAAGCGGCGCGGGCGGCCATCGAGATCGAGGCAAGCGCGCTGGCTGCCGCCGCGTGCCGGCTGGATGGGGAACTCATCCGGGCCGTGGACCTGATCCTGACACAAAACGGAAAAGTGGTGGTCACGGGGATCGGCAAATCCGGCCACATCGCTCGCAAAATCGTGGCCACCCTCTGCAGCACGGGGACGGCGGCGGTTTTTCTGCATCCCGCCGAAGCGGTTCACGGCGACCTGGGTATCTACACGCCGGGCGATCCAACGGTTCTGATTTCCAGGCACGGCAGCTCGGCCGAATTGCTGGCATTGGTGCCGCTGCTGCGCGAATTTCGCTCGCCGCTTATCGGCATTCTGGGACATACGGGTTCGCCGCTGGCGACCAAGCTGGATGTGGTGCTGGATGCTTCGGTGGAACGGGAAGCAGACCCGCACAATCTCACGCCTACGGCTAGCGCCGTGACCGCGCTAGCCCTCGGCCACGCGCTGGCAGTGGCTCTGATGTGCGCCCGCAAATTCACACCGCAGGAGTTCGGGCGCATCCATCCCGGAGGGCAGTTGGGCCGGAATTTGCGGCTGCGCGTGCGCGAAGCCATGCACACCTTGGACGACATCGCGCTCCTTGCTCCCGAGGCATCCATCAAAGAAGTGATCATCGCCATGACCCGGCGGCCGTGGGGCGCGGCCTGCATTGTCGAGCCTGAGGGAACGCTTGTGGGACTGATCACGGATGGCGATTTACGTCGCGCTCTGACGGATCACGATGATATCCGCCAGTTGCGGGCCACGGATGTAATGACCCGCTCGCCTGTCCAAATTGGCCCTGAGGCCACCCTGGGCCAGGCGTTGGAAGCCATGGAAAGACGGCCCTCGCAGATCTCTGTGCTTCCGGTAGTGGACGAGACGCGTCGCGCTCTCGGACTGCTGCGGCTGCACGATATCTTGCTTGCGCGCTGAAGCGGCTACTGTGGCTGTCCGGCGCCTGCACGGCGCATACGCAGCGCAGGTCCCTGCGAAGCCTGGAAATCGGCTGGCGCGACGAACAAGGTGGAGGGCGGCTCGGCACGGCTGACGTTGGTCCATTGAGAAACGGTCTCGCCGGAACGAGGATCGGAGCGCTTCTGGAGGATGACGGCCTGTAAGTCCGCCGAATACCAGCGTTCGTTGACCACCTGGATCGGCAGGCTGTTTCCGATCTGGCCGGCAGGAATGGTCTGGGTGGTGCGCGTGCCATCGGCCACAAGCCCGGCAATTGTCTGCCGGCCGAGCGATTCGGTCTTCAAATTCGGGTTAGCTGCGCGCGCCGGCCGAGTGCGGCTGGAAACGCTGGTGGGCGCCGGTTGCCGCGACGGCATTCGAGTGACGGTACGCTTGTTGAGATCCAGAACAAAACTGGAGCCCGCTACCGGATCGTCCACAAACGCCAGCGGAACACTGGAGTCCCCGGGTGAGGCCAAGCCGGTGAGCGATGTTTCACGGCGGGTGCGTCCTTCGCTGTCGCGATACATGTGCTCGCTGGTGATCTGGTGGATGCGGTTGCCATCCCCCAGCACCTGTGTAAATTCGGTCGTGACATCGGCGGAATAGGGCGCGCCTTTAACCACCTGACCCGGCCGGCCAGGCTCGGCGCCCAGGAAGCGAATGCCGGGGCCCGGCATGCCTGCGCGAGGACCCTGGGCCAAAGCTTCAAGCGCGAAAATCGCGGAGCAAATCAAAGCCTTTTTCAGTAGCATTTTTTATCCCCTTTATCCCCGAAGTGTATTCTCACTCGATGACGCGAACAGCTTGCGGCATTCCGCCCGGGCCCAACACAAGGTCGGCCTCAACGGTGCCGCTGACTTGATCGCCCAGAGGCACGCCCAGAGCGACGAGCGTGGAAGTGGGCATTTCGACGCGCACGACGGCGGCTTCGTTGTTGGGCGCGGTTTCTCCTGCGTAGGGAAGCGGAACAAAGCCGGAATCCAGGTAACCGGTATCCTCGACTTCGGTTGCGGAAGGCGGTAAAAGACGGAGCAGAGGCCCGCGATAAGAAATCAGGACCGCGGCCAGTGCGGCCGCAGCCAGAGCCACCGCGAGGGCTCTCCGTCTAAGTATTCCCAGCCACGCGGCGCCAGCGGGCTCGTGCGTTCTGCCTGAGTGAGCGCGGAACTGGCGCAAGAGAGCGGCTTCCACCCGCGTGGGCGCTCTGAGCTCCACCTGTTCGGCGGCCATACGCTTCAGACCGGCCTGCAATGCGCGCTGCCGTTCGATCAGGCCGGCGCATGGGAGACAACCTTGCATGTGCTCCACGAGCAAGGTATCGGCGGCTGTACCAGCCGGCGGAAGCAGGCCCGGCAGTTCCCGCGTGCGATTCCAAAATTCCTGGCAAGTCATATGAGACTCCTGGCTGGATCCAGACTCTTGAGTCGCGGCTTGGTTTCCAAGCGCTGCTGGAGTTTCTCCAGCAGCAGCGCGCGCGCCCGATGCAGCCGCGAACGCACCGTGCCCACCGGGCAGCCGAGCACGCCGGCAGCATCTTCGTATGCGATCTCTTCGAGGTCGCAGAGCACGACGACCTCGCGGTAGCGCCGGGGCAGAGAAAGCACGGCTCGGCGTAATTCCTCGATGCCTTCGCGCCGTAAGAGATCGGTCATTGGATCGGGAAATGCGATCAGCTCGGGGCGCGTCCGATCGGCGTCCTCGATTTCCAGCTCGAACGTGGCGTGACCGCGCTCGATGTGCCGAAGCACGAGTTTGCGCGCGATGCCGAACAAATATCCTGAGAGCGTACCGCGATCGGCCACATAGCCGAAGTTCTCGCGAATCAAGGCCAGAAACACGTCCTGTGTGACATCTTCGGCTACCGCTTTAGAACCAGTCATGTTCACCGCGAAGCGGTAAATCGGCGGTTCGAACTTGCGGTACAGGGCCAGAAAAGCCTTCTCGTCGCCCAGGCGCATGTTCTCCAGCAGATCCGTATCTTGTTCCTGGCCTGTCATGCCTCTGTCAAGGATTCCTTTGCAGGATAGAAAAGTTCCCCAAACCGGCGGAATTGCAAGTAATCGCAATTACGCTAAGAAAAGTATAATTGTCAAGAGCATTCATAACAAATTGGTACTTTTACTGGGGATATGTCTAGCCGATAATTCTCTAAATGCCTGAACCCAGGATGGTCCGCGAAGTAGAGGACATTCAGGAATTGAGGGATCGCGTCTCGGAGCTTGAAATGGAATTGTTACACCACAAATCGGGGGAGCGGCGCAGTGGTGAAACGACATTCCGGTTGCTGGCGGACGCAGCGCCGGTGATGATCTGGATCGCGGGTCCGGATTCGCTGTGCACATATTTTAACAAAACCTGGCTGGACTTCAGGGGCCGTTCGCTGGAGCAGGAAGTCGGCAACGGCTGGGCCGAAGGGCTGCATCCGGATGACCGCGATTTGTGCCTGGCGACGTATCAGAAATCCTTCTTCGCGCACCAGTCGTTCCGCATGGAATACCGGCTGCAGCGGGCGGACGGGGAATTCCGCTGGATGGAAGGGACCGGGGTACCGCGATTCGAAGAAGAAGCTTTCTTCGGGTTTATGGGCTCGGCGGCAGATGTTACAGTGCGCCGCAGCAGCGCCTTCACACCGGACGAAGAGGCTGTGCGAGTCGTTTTTGCGCTCACCGAGCGCGAGCGACAGCTGCTGATTCTGATCGCGGATGGCAAGTCGACCAAAGAGGCCGCACTGCGCCTGGGGATTAGCTACAAAACGGCCGATTCCCACCGCAGCCGTATTTTGGAAAAGCTCGGAGTGCACGAAACCGCCAGCATGGTCCGGTATGCGATAGGGGCCGGGCTGGTAACGCCGTAGCTTCTTCCGAGGTTGCGACCGTGAGGGAAGCGGTTGCTCCTCACGCACGGAACCGCGCCAGCGCTTCGAGCTTGGCGCTAGCCGCGCCGCTGTCGATAGACTCGGCGGCCTTGGACATGGCTTCGCGGAATGATTCCACCTTGCCGGCGGCCACCAGGGCAGCAGCGGCATTCACCAGGACAATGTCGCGGCGCGGTCCGGGACAGCCGGATAGGATTTCACGCGCGATGGCGGCATTCGTGGGAGCGTCACCGCCTTTGAGCGCATCCGGAGCGGCTACTGGCACGCCGAAATCATCGGGATGCCAGCAGTGCTCGGAAACCTTGCCGGCGCGCACTTCAAAAGCCAGGGTCGCTCCCGTGGTGGTGATCTCGTCGAGGCCATCGGATCCGTGAACCACGAAGCCGCGCGTAAGGCCCAGTGCGGCGAGCGCTCGCGCGATCAAATGAGCGGCATGACGCGAGGGCGCGCCGGCAAGCTGCGCGGTTGCGCCGGCGGGGTTTGTAAGCGGGCCAAGCAGATTGAAGACGGTGCGCACCTTCAGGTCGGTGCGCACGGGGTGAGCGTGCTTCATGGCGGTATGCATGGCGGGCGCGAAGAGAAAACCGATCCCGATTTCACGGATGGCCGCAGCCACACGCTCCGGTGGCAGGCTCACGTGAATGCCAAGGGCTTCGAGCAGATCGGCGCTGCCGCAGCGGCTGGAAATAGACCGATTGCCGTGCTTGGCAACGGAAGCGCCTGCGCCCGCCACGACGAATGCCGCGATAGTCGAGATATTGAAAGTGCCGAGAGAGTCGCCGCCGGTACCGCAGGTATCGAGCAGAGGCTGACCATTGAGTCCGTTGTCGATGCGCACAGCCATGCGGCGCATGGCGCGGGCAAAGCCCACCAGTTCGTCAACCGTCTCTCCCTTCATGCGCAGTGCCACGAGAAAAGCCGCGATCTGTGCCTGGCTGGCGTGGCCCTGGAGGATCGTTTCCATGGCGGCTTGGGCTTCTTCGGGAGAAAGGCCGGCGCGCTCGATGACGCGTTCGAGGTACGGCAGGAGCGACATGCTATAGTGAGGCTGTTCGCCATACTAACACGACGAAATTCCATGAAAATTCATGAGTATCAGGCCAAGGCCCTCTTGGCCCAATACCGGGTCCCCGTGCCTCGCGGAGAAGTAGCGTTCACGGCCGAAGAGGCGGAGCGCGCGGCGCAAAAAATCGGCGGCAGCGTGGTGGTGAAAGCGCAGATCCACGCCGGCGGCAGGGGCAAGGGGGGCGGCGTGAAAGTGGCGAAGGACGCGGCCGAGGCCAGAGAGATCGCCGGCAAGATGCTCGGGATGACCCTGGTAACTCACCAGACCGGGCCGGAAGGGCGCCGGGTCGAGAGGCTTTTGGTGGAAGAAACCCTGCCCATCGAGCGCGAGCTGTACCTCGGAATCGTGCTCGACCGCGTGCAGGGTAAGCCCGTCTTCATGGCTTCCGCGGCGGGCGGCATGGAAATCGAAGAGGTGGCGGCGAAGACGCCGGAACTGATTCTCAAGGAGCCGCTGGATGGATCCGGGCTGGCGCCGTTTCAAGCCAGAAAACTGGCTTACGGCATGGGAATTCCTGCCGGCAGTGTGGGCGGCGCGGCAGCGGCCATGACGGCGCTGGCTAAAGCCTACGAGGCGACGGACGCGTCTCTTGCCGAGATTAACCCGTTCATTTTGACGCGCGACGGGCGTGTCTACGCGCTCGATGCCAAGATCAACTTCGACGACAATGCCCTGTTCCGTCACAAGGATCTGGTGGAATTGCGCGATACCAACGAGGAAGATCCGCTGGAGGTGGAAGCGTCCAGGTACGGCCTGAACTATATCAAGCTCGATGGCACGGTGGGCTGCATGGTCAACGGAGCCGGGCTGGCGATGGCGACCATGGACATCATCAAATACGCGGGAGGAAGCCCGGCGAATTTCCTGGACGTGGGCGGCGGCGCGAGCGCGGAGCAGGTGAAGAACGCGTTCCGTATTCTGCTCTCCGACGGCAATGTGAAGGCAGTGCTGATCAATATTTTCGGGGGCATTCTGCGCTGCGACACGCTGGCCAACGGCGTTGTGGCGGCGGCGCGCGACCTGAATGTGAACGTGCCGGTCGTGGTCCGGATGGAAGGGACCAACGTGGAGCGCGGACGGCAGATCCTGATGGAATCGGGCCTGAATTTTACCGTCGGGGCCGACATGCGCGATGCGGCCGAAAAAGTCGTCAGCTTGGCGGCTAAGGGCCGGGACCGCGAGGGAGCGGCTAACTAACAAAGACGATGAGCGTACTGGCGGACAAAGGCACGCGGCTGATCGTGCAAGGTTTCACGGGCAAGGAAGGCACATTTCACGCCCAACAGGCGATTGATTACGGCACCAACGTGGTGGGCGGAGTGACGCCGGGGAAGGGCGGCACGAAGCATCTTGATCGGCCGGTTTTCGATACGGTGGCCGAGGCGGTGAAGGCAACAGGCGCCAACGCGACGGTAATTTTCGTGCCGCCGGCGTTCGCGGCCGACGCCGTGATGGAAGCGGCCGATGCCGGAGTGCCGCTGGCGGTGTGCATCACGGAAGGCATTCCCGCGCTGGACATGGTGAAGGCTTGGACATTTCTGCGAGGCAAGAAGACACGGCTGATCGGCCCCAACTGTCCGGGCATCATTTCACCGGGAAAGTGCAAGATCGGGATCATGCCCGGACACATTCACAAAGAGGGACAAGTGGGTGTCGTGTCGCGGTCGGGGACCCTCACCTATGAAGCAGTTGGCCAGCTGACGAAGCTGGGCATCGGCCAATCGAGCTGCATCGGCATCGGAGGCGATCCAATCATTGGCACGAATTTTGTCGATGCCCTGGAACTGTTTAACCAGGACCCACAGACGCACGCGATCGTAATGATCGGCGAGATCGGCGGCAACGCCGAGGAGACCGCGGCGGCCTACGTGAAAGCGCACGTGAAGAAGCCGGTAGTCGGTTTCATTGCGGGCCAGACAGCCCCGCCGGGCAGGCGCATGGGTCACGCCGGGGCGATTATCTCAGGCGGATCGGGCAAAGCCTCGGACAAGATCAAGGCCATGGCGGAGGCGGGAATTAGAGTATGCGCCTCGCCCGCGGAAATTGGAGAAAAGATACAGACCTGCTTATGAGCGCGGAACGAACACTATCGATTATCAAACCCGACGCCGTGGCGGCAGGCCATGCCGGCGAGATTCTGAGCATGATCGAGAAGGCCGGATTCCGATTCCTGGCGCTGCGTATGGCGCGCCTGACGGAAGCGCAGGCCCGCGCTTTTTACGCCGTTCACCAGGCGAAGCCATTTTTCGGCGGGCTAGTCAAGTTCATGACGGAAGGGCCGGTGATCGTGATGGCGCTCGAGCGGGAAGGCGCTATTGCTAAGCTCCGGGAAGTTATGGGCGCGACCAACCCGGCCAACGCAGCCGAATGAACCGTGCGCAAGCGGTTCGCCACCGATATCGAACGGAACTGCATTCACGGCTCGGACGCGCCGGAAACCGCTGCAACAGAGCTTGCGTTCTTTTTCAGCGGGGCGGAATTGGCGTAGATTGGCGCGTTGCCCTCGATGATCCTTGTGTTCGACTCGCTCGACGGGCGAGCCTCTCCGCAGTCGTTTGATTAGCATAGAAAACCGCCCTACTGGACGAACGGCAAGGACGGTTTTTTTGGTTGGCATTCATAGCGATCTGCTGGTGTCCGAAATTTGCCAGATTCTGCATACCGCCATCAGCGCGGATCTCCCAACATGGAAACAAATGAAAAAGTTATGAAGATCACGGGTTGCCGCTTTCGTTCGCGCCCATCGTGTCCGAAAGTTGCCAATGGAGTGGGGTCGAGCCTAGTACGATACGATTATGCGCGCCAACACTGCGGCCATCCCCGGTTTTGCTCCCATGTCGGGGCTGGTGGGGACACCAATGACCGTGAGCGAGCCCGAACTGGAGCCGGACGTCTGTTGGCAGGCCCTGCTCAGCCGCGATCGGCGGTTCGATGGGCGTTTTTTTGTAGCGGCCGTGACGACCGGCATTTATT
>CAZKVF010000041.1:0-15751 GCA_964556085.1 uncultured Solibacteraceae bacterium | reverse complement strand
TTAACCTCGAACTACAGGAGGCGAAAATTCACTTCAATGATAGCCGCCACGGCCACCGCTTTGCCATCCTTGTAACCCGGGCGGAACTTCCATTTCTGGATAGCCTCCAGCGCCTTTTCGTCTAACCCCAGACCGAGGCTGTGAACGATCCGGTCATTGACTACCCGGCCGGTCGGATCGATTTCGACGTATACAACCACGGTGCCTTGGTATCGGGCTTTGCGGGCTTCCTCGGAGTATTCCGGCTCGACTTTGTACAGCAGGACTGGCGCCGAAACGCCACCACCAATCCGGAAGACACCGCCGCCTATACCGCCATAGACGCCGCCTCCCATTCCGCCACCCTCTCCGGGTCCAAAGCCTCCACCGCTGCCGGGCCCAACGCCTCCACCCGAACCCGAACCAATCCCTCCGCCTGAACCCGGTCCGTTTGAGAGCGGCCCTAGCTTAGCCAGCGGATCACCATAGTTGGGCAAGTTCACTTGTGGAAGCGGTACGTCCGGTGGAATGATCAGCGAAGGATCCATTGCCAACTTTGGATTGGGGTTATTCACCACTGCCATAGGAGGCGTAAACTGCTTCAGCGCCGCCTTCGGCAAGCGGCCCTTTGAAGCCGGCAAGGGGGAGCGGTCTCCGCCACCGCCTCCTCCCGTCATCTTCCGTTGCTTGGGCGGCATTGCTGGTTGATACGGAGCGATGTCCGGTCCGATCAGTGGAATAAATCTCGCCAGTTTCTGTTGCGCCGTCTTGGTGGAGAATACGGTAAAAAGCAGCACAACGAGGACGACCTGAAAGCTGAGTGACATCCCCCAGCACTTTTTCTGCGGACTGTATTGGCCCCAGATGTCTTTGACTGCCACGGGCCGCGAAGTCACTTCAAGCGGTGGCAGCTTGGGTGGCCGCAGGAATTCAACCAGGTTTCGGTATAACGACCGGAACCATGGAACTTCGATGTCTGCTGGCAGCAGGCCAAACGTGCCATCATCTGCTCGCGAAAGCATACCCGATTTATCCGTGCTAACTTCCATGCCGGAGCAGGTTTATCCGGGCTACCCGTTATCGGATATCAATCGAGCTAGCAAGATTCCCGTGTCGCGTTGGCACGAATTTAATGGACGCGGTTTTGTTGGCCTCACTTGCCAACTCCGCGAATTCGACCCGGCGCTGACCGGCCAGGATACGAGTCGAGGGGACTACGACGAAATTGTAAGTGACCGATGACGACGTCACCACCAACAGCTTGTGTTTCAAATCGACATTCGCAATTGTCCCCGACAAGGTCTCAACAGGTCCCAGCCGTTTGGCGGAAGTCGCCGGAGTTTTCTTCTGCGCGGCAGCGGCGCTCTGCCCTTGCGGCAGAGTTGCCGGGTTGCCGGCGATCAATACCATTGGCGCGAAACACGCAAACAAAATTGCTGTTTTTCTCCACATAGACTCACCTCGTAGTGGTCTGTCCCATTGCCGCTTCTATTTTACTGCGATTTAGGACATTCACATCTTAATAGCAGGAGGTGATGCTACGCTAAAAGAGAGCCATCATGATTGAGGATCTGTTGCAGCCCAGGCATCTGCTGGTAATCTTGCTCATTGCTTTGCTGCTTTTCGGGCCGCAGAAGCTGGGTGAGCTCGGCAAAGGACTCGGTCAGGGTATTCGCAGCTTTCGGGAATCGTTGAAGGGCATCACTTCAGACAGCGCATCTCAGCCCAAAGGCTAGCGGGACGCCGACTGCGGGTTCAACGTAAAGGAGTGGCCTGTGAACACGAGCCTGTTCCATGTCACGTACGTGGGGCCCAAACAAGTACCGCATCGTGCAGGGAGAATTCTGTTCGCGAGCGGCGCCGGAATCGCATTCGGGTTTCAGGCCTGGCGTTTGGCAATGTACGGCTTCTCGCTCTCGCTGCCCTGGTATGCCAGGGCCGCAGTAATGCCTATGCATTTGTTGCTGGGCTTAACCATAGGTGCCACCGCTGGGGGAAGGCGTTACTGGCTGCGCGGAGTTTTCCTGGGAATGCTCTTCAGCTTGGCCAACAGCCTTCGGTGCGATTTTGTTGGGGTTGAAGTGGGTGCCTGACGGTGTGGCCGTCCTTGTCATTGGCGTGGTCGCCGGATTACTGATTGCTTTGATTGTGCATGCGGCATTTCCCGAGCCGGGCATGCAGGAAAAGGGCCCCACCCTGTTCCGGGACCGTTGACCGTTTACCAGTGGTCGGTCAGTGGGTTAAAATCCTAGCGCAGTCCTTAAGAGCATCCGGGCAAATACAGCGAAAGCTGCAAGGAGGTTGGCGACCGTAAAGTAATCGCCCCATTCATGGTGATGTTTTTGCGCGCTGCCGGACATCCTGAGCCCCCTTTCTAGCCAGGCCAAATCATGTGGCCGGGCTCCGCCGAGCCGGCCAGTTCGGGTGTCCCGAGTTGTCCCGCAGATACAAGCACACTTCGCCCTTCCGCACCTCACGAGCCAACACAACATATCCACTGCCGAACGCAATACGGGACCCAATGACCTCGACGGCGTTCCCCTCGGAGAAGCTGATTTCGAACTGTTTCAAAAAGTCAACCGGTCCCAGATATGTTTCGATCTCCGCCGTATCCGTGCCGATCAGCAGGTGAAGCCCACCTAACGGGTTATTGGGCGGCGCTTCATGCACGCGGATTACAGTGCCGGTTACGTGGATGACGGTTACGGGATCATACGGCGGTTCGCCTTCGGTTTTATCCGGGTGAGGCGCCGCAGAGAACACCAGAAACGAGATTAAGGCATTCAGCAGCGCGGCGGACACCAGGAAGCGGACCATCTCTCCTCCTCATTTGTGTTTCATGGGTAAGAACAGTACGGATGGTCCTGCTGAGCGGTGTAAGGTGCCATACGGCTTCTTATCGATGATTACGAGTTCCTGGAGCCAACCGGAGCCAACGGGCGCCACCAGGCGTCCACCCTTTGCTAACTGCCGTGTCAACGCTTCCGGAACCTCCGATGGCGCCGCCGTGACCATGATCCGGTCAAATGGGGCTTGCTCCGGCCAACCCTCGTATCCATCACCCTGCCGCACAAAGACATTGGCATAGCCGAGACGTTGCAAGGTCTTGCGCGCGGTCTCAGCCAGCTCCGGCACGATCTCGACCGTGTAGACGCGGTTAACTAATTGGGCCAGCACTGCCGCCTGGTAGCCGGAACCCGTGCCAATCTCAAGAACCTTCTGCTGTTTTGCCGGCACTAGCAATTCGGTCATTAAGGCCACGACGTGAGGCTGAGATATGGTCGCCCCGAAACCGATCGGGAGAGGACAATCGCCGTAGGCTTCGGAGCGAAAACAATTCGGGACAAACAAATGGCGCGGTATGGCGCTCATCGCCTGCAAGACGTCGCGGTTGCGAATGCCGCGAGCTTCGATTTGATCCCGAACCATACGTTCTCGCTCGGCGCTGAATAGGTCCCCAGCACGGGGGAGCCCTACGGTTGTCAACATCGCAGCAAAACCAATCAGACCCACCCACCATCGGTTCATCGTTGAGTCCGATACGACGCGGCGCTCAGATGCCGCTGTTCTTGTTCAGTGTGTCCTCGATCCTTATCGCCAACTCTCTGGTGTCATCGGATTGGGGGATCGACCGTAGCGCCTCTCTGGCTTCCCGGCACATCAACAGGAGTCGATCCGGCCGATCCATACGTTGCTGGCCGAACAGCTCCGATTCCTCATATAGCAATTCGGCCATACCCAGAACGAAGGTCTGGCGCGGAACGCGGGCCTCAGCCGTTTGGAATCTAGCTTGAGCAGCGGCTGGATCTTCCGGACTGCCCACAGCGGCAGAGACGGCACGTAATACGCCGCGTTGTAACATGGCGGTCTCTACCAACTCTCTATCTGAATCCCGTGGCCAGAGGCCATTGGATATCTTCAGTATTCCCTCAGGTGGGACTGCCGAGCCAGGGGGGAACGCGAAAGCAAGTTTTAGGGTCGCGTCTTGATCGCTGCCGACCATGTTACGGACGGCTTGCGCGAACTCGAGCGCCGCAGTGGCGGCGAAGCTGCGCAAGCTGTCCGCCTGGTTTCGAAACCGCAGCGGGTTGGCGACGTCGCGCCGGTTTCCACTTTCATATGCATCGGCCAGTTCTGAAAAGCCTTGACTGAGACCGGCCGAGAGCACGAGCTGCCATACGCGCGCGTCGGCCGCGAATGGGTTCTCGGTGCCGCTGATTTCCTGGAGCGTACTGTCTGTTTTCAGAAGATCGCCAATACGGTAGCTCCGTTTTGCCTCAGCCCATAGAGCGGCAGCTTTCCGGCTTGGGGCTTGAGGCCCAAAAGAACACCCGATCGCCAGCCCGAAGGCCAGCATAATCAACAAAAGTGATGGAACTTTCATAACCACCCCCGGGAGACTTGTGGCTCCACTAGTAATATAGGACTCCGATATCTTATTAGCAAGCTTGCAGCATGAGAGTCAGTCTGAGAGGGTTCGTGGCCACTGCCATCCAGCAATGTGTCTCAGATACGACTGTCCGGAATAGTGCTAAAGTCAGAGAGGAGGGCTTGAAGGCGCGCGCTGATAGGAAGCCGTACGCGTGGCTGATGTCCCCTGTGGGATTGCCACAGATCCTCAGCTTCCAGTGGAATTCAACGCCCGCTCCCTGCGCCCTCCGGCGCGGCTTTTAGGGGCGGAAGGCTATCATGAGACTGGCCGGGCCCGGCATGGGCACATGGCGGATATCGCGGAAGCCGGTGTTTCCGAGCCAGGCAGTGTACTCGGGTTCGCTGTAACTACTCCCGGCCCGAGTTCCAACCAGCATGTTGAGCGCAAAGAGCGCAGCCCACTTCGGCGCCGTCTTGGCCGGTCCGAGGATGAAATCCTGAATTACAATGCGTCCGCCGGGCTCCAGCGCGGCACGGCAACGCGCGAGCAGATCACAATTCTCTTCCCCTGTGAGCATGTGACAAATGGCCGACAGAAGTACAAGATCGTAGCCATTCCCAAGTTCGTCGGAGCGAAGATCGCCCACGCGGGTGTGGATGTGATCGGTCATGGCCGCTTCCCGGATATGCCTTTGCGCGATCGGCACTACCGATGCGAGATCGAGGATGTCGGCGCTCAACGCCGCATTCGCCTTCGCGAACGCAATCGAATACGCTCCGGAGCCGCCTCCAACGTCCAGCATCCGCCGAACACCGTCCGTGCCCACCGCTCGAACCACCAATGGGGCACGCGCCATGGCGTTGCGATGCATCGCCGCGATGAACGCCTCGGTCCACTCCTCGCCACGATCGGCGATCTCTTCGCGTTCTACAGCCGTGCCCGCTGTTACGCAACCGGTGAGGTGGGTCCAGCGTTGCCACAGATGCGCCGTATGGAGCAATGCTGGACGGGCGTTATCCGGCGAGGCTGCAGTGAAATATCGCCTTGCCAGCGGAGTGTTTCGGAAGATGCCCTCTTGCTTCACCAGCAGCCCCATGGCCGTGAGCGCGTTCAGTAACATCTCTGTCGCTCGGCTGTCCGTTCCCGTTTTCCCGGCAATCTCCGATGCGGCACCCCCTTCTCCGACTGCAGTGAACATGTCTAGCTCCAGTGCCGTCAGAATGGCCCGGCTCTCCTGAAACGCGCGAATGCGTTCCTCCAGATCGTCCGGAAGCATCCCGGAGGCCTCCCTGGCGCGGCGCGCCTGGAGCATTTTTTCCCGGCTCGCAAGGATCTCCGCGCGAACATCGGCCGGATCCCTCCGGGCCAGCCGCTCTACGGGCGCGTCATCTTGAAAATGCGACTGCACGATTTCCGCCACGTCCTCCGGACGCACGCCCGAGTACCAGACTCCCTCCGGGTAGACGACCATGTTCGGCCCATGTTCGCATAATCCCAGTGATCCGCAGGTCGTGACCTGGACCTCGTAGTCCAGCCTACGGGCCTTAATCTCTCGATCGAGAGCTTCAAGGACTGTGCCCGCACCCCGCGCATAACAACAAGGAACACCTTCGGGTTTCGACTGATTACAGACGAACACATGCAAACGGAATGGCTTCACGGCCTTGCCTCCAGTTTCAGAATATCAGGGTGTTTGCACTGAAAAAATTTGCGGCTCGCGGCGAGGCGAATTTCCATCTGCTGAATGGCCCGAGGTGGACTTACTCATCCCATTGCATCGCGGCGGTTTCAGGCTTACGATCGAAGTGGAGGGTATGCAGATGAAAAACTCTCTTTTGATAGCAACTCTCCTCCTGGCGCTTGCTGTGGCAGCGCCACTGCGCGCGCAGGGGACGATGCCGATGCTAACGGCAGTGGAGCCTGGTTCTGCAACATATGGTGACGTTCTAACCGTCACCGGCGATAACCTGGACCAAACCACGGTTGCCGCGCTTTACCTGACGGATGGGAAAAACGACATCAAGCTGCTGATTACTGAGCAGGCTGCCACGTCGATAAAAGTCCAGATACCGGCAGGGATCACAACCGGCCGCTTTGCCCTGATGATTCTCACCAAAGGCAAGGACGCTAAATATATTGAGGAACCCGTTAAGGTTACAATCGAGCCGCCAGCCCCCAAGCCTACTTCGTGAGGCATTTGCGATTGGCAGCAGTTATCCGCAATAACGTTGGACCCATGCCGCATCGGCGCGGTGGGAGAGCGGCCTGCGAAGTGGGTCTTTCCAGTAGCCGGGAATCGCTTTTCCACAATCGGGACAGCAGCCAGCGCGAGTGATGCGGTAATCCACAGTTTCCATTCCACGGCGCACGAGCAGTGCGTTCCGGCAATCCGGACAGAAGGTATTCTCAAACTCGCCCACCGCCCCGGGGAGATTGCCCGCATAGATGTAATTCAATCCCTGTTTACGCCCGATTCTGGCCGCTCGCCTCAGCGTGGCGGGGGACGTATCTTCGGGCTCCACCATCCGGTAATTCGGGTGGAATGCAGTAACATGCCATGGAATATCCGGCGAGACGCTACCTAGAAAAGTGGCAATGGCGCGCAACTCGTCATCCGAATCATTGAACCCCGGAACCACCAGAGTGACTACTTCCAGCCAGAAGCCGAGCCCATAAATTCGTCGGATACTGTCCAGAATGGGCTGAAGGCGTGCGCCAAGCTGGTGATAGCGCTGGTCGCTAAAAGCCTTGAGATCCACTTTGAAGAGATCGACCCAGGGGCGCAGGTATTCGAGGGCTTCGGGAGTTGCGTTGCCGTTGGAAACCATTCCGGTCAGCAAGCCCACAGCTTTCGCTTCCTTGAAGATGCTTGCGGCCCATTCCGCGGTAATCAGTGGTTCGTTATACGTGCTAACGAGAACCTCGGCGCCCGATCCAAGCGCCCGCCGCACCAGTTGTTCCGGACTGGTGCCCTCTATTCCCGCGTAGGCATGCGGATCCCGGAGCGCTTGTGACGTGACCCAATTCTGGCAGTATGAGCAGTGGAGGCTACAGCCAAGCATGCCAAAGCTGAAGGCCCGCGCGCCTGGCAACACGTGGAAGAACGGCTTCTTCTCGATCGGATCGCACTGCCATCCCGCCACATAGCCGTAGGGGACATGGAGCTTGCCACCGCGATTGAAGCGAACTTTGCATACGCCGGCGAATCCCGCGGGGATGGGACACCGGTGGCCGCAGGCCAAGCAGCGGATGCGGTTGCCCTCGAGCGGCTCCCACAGCTCGCCTTCGCGAACGTTTTTGCCCAGTGTCTCAGCGAGAGATTCAGTCGCGAGCATGGGCCGTCTTCCCTTTCAGTGCTTCAAAGGCCGCCACAATGTCGAGTAATTCCGAAGTGATGGAGGATTGGCGGTTCTGGCGGAATTGCGAGGAGAGTTCCTTCAGCCGGTCCTCGATATTCCGATCCGCCACCTGCATGCTAGCCAGGCGGCTGGCATTTTCGCTGGCCAGCGATTCGGCGAAGGCACGGAAGAGAGACACGAACAGATATTCGCGAATCAGCGAATGAAACAGATTTTCCGTTCCCATGGTGTAAGTAGGAATCACTCGGGAGGGCCAGCGCTTAGCCCGCAGGCCGTGGATCCATGCGCGATCCACCGGCAGCAGACGGATGCCGCGCGGCCGGTACAGGGTTCCCGAATAAGGCCTGCAATAAAACAGCACGACCATCTCGATTCCGCTCTGGCGCCAGTCCTGGATATGCAGTAAAACGTCGTGGACAGTAGCAGCTATTCCGCTGGCCGATCCGGGCACCGCCAGGGTGGCCTCCAACGAATGGCCCCCGTCTTCCAACTGGGCCGCGGCCCTATGGCCGATGGCGAGCGTGGTTTGGTCCTCGCGCCGCACGGCCAGCCGGGCGAGAGCGCGGGATGCATGCGCGACCACAACATCGTTGAGTTGGCCGCACATGCCCTGATCCGAACCGAAGACAATGGCGGCCAGTTTGTGGCCGGACGCGTGACGTGGGGGAAGTGCCTGCTCCGCGAGATCCCGCACAGCAATCTCCAACCCACGCTCGATGGTCCGATTGTATTCGGCTACCGCGTGCGCCGCCCGCTCGTAGATCCGAATATTGAGCCCCGCCAGCACCTTCATGGTCTTGACCAGAGAGTGCAGCTCCCCGGTCACGTGAATGGTTCGCTTTAGTGCTTCGAGGGCTTCCATCAGTCGTTCACCGCCTTTTGGGCCATGGCGATTAACGCCTCCCGATCGGTGTCACTCAGCTTCCCGCCACCGTCGATCTGGCCGTAAAGATGGGACAACTGCCGCGGCAGCATTTCACGAATTCTTCGCGATGCCGTGAGGACTTTCTCCCCGGGCAGATCATCGAATACGCCGGCGGTCGCCGCCAGCAGGATGGCAATTTGTTCGGTGGCCGGCAAAGGATCATAAAGTGGCTGCTTAAGTGCCTCCCGCACGGCGCGTCCGCGCGCCAGCGTCTGGCGTGTGTGTTCGTCCAGTCGCGTGCCAAAACGCGAGAACACCTCCAGTTCCTCGAATTGCGAATAGGACAGCTTCAGGTCGCCGGTGACGGTGCGGTAGGCAGGTAGTTGGGTCTTACCTCCCACGCGGGAAACCGATTTTCCGACGTCGACCGCCGGAAGCATACCCTTCTGGAAAAGTTGTGGCGTGAGGTAAATTTGCCCGTCGGTAATGGAGATTAGATTGGTCGGAATGTAAGCGGCCAGGTCTTGTTCCTCCGTTTCGATGATGGGAAGGGCGGTGAGCGATCCGCCGCCGAGTTCGCGGCGCAGATGGGTCGAACGTTCCAGCAGGCGCGAGTGAATATAGAAAATATCGCCGGGAAAGCTTTCCCGCCCCGGGGGACGACGCAAAAGCAGTGAAAGCTCGCGGTAGGCGCGGGCGTGCTGGCTAAGGTCGTCGAATATCACCAGGGCATCGCGCCCCTGGCGCATGAAGTATTCGCCCATCGCCATGGCGGCGTACGGAGCGATGAACAACTGGCCGGGGGGCGCTTCGCCGGGCGCGAACACGACCGTGCAATAGGGCATGGCCCGGTGAGCGCGCAGATCGGCAATTACCTTGGCCACCGAAGAGCTGCGTTGCCCGATGGCGCAATAGATGCAGATTACGTTCTTGTCCTTCTGATTGATCATGGTATCCACGACGATCCCGGTCTTACCGGTCTGGCGATCGCCAAGGATAAGTTCACGCTGCCCACGGCCGACGGGAATCAGCGCATCCACGACTTTGACACCAGTGGCCAGAGGAACGGTCACGGGAGCGCGGTCCATAATTGGGGGTGAAGGAGACTCGATGGGAGCGCGTTGCGTGGCCGGTACCGGGCCGGCGTTGTCAAGCGGGCGGCCGACGGCATCCACGACGCGGCCCAGCAAGGCTTCGCCTACGGGGACATCGAGTACGCGGTACGTCCGCTGTACTTCGGCTCCCGCCGCCAGCCCCGGGCCTTCATCGAGGAGAATAATTCCGACATCTTCCGGATCGAGGTTGACGGCCATGCCGAGCAGATCATTAGGAAAGCGAACGATCTCCTCGGAGCGGACTCCTGGCAGCCCACTCGCCCGAGCGACTCCATGCCCAACGGAAAGCACTTCACCGTATTCCTCGATCTGGAGTTCGGTTCGCCGGTTGAGCGAGACGCGTTCCAGCGTCCCGATCGTATCCTCCAGGATTGCGGAATGCCGGCCGTGATTGCTGCTCATGGCACCTCCTCGTGGGCATGCGCGAGCGCTTCTTTGAGATCGTGTTCCAGAGCCTCCAAGTAGGCTTCCGAGTTCCACCCGATTCGCGTGCCATTTCCACGGACTTCAATCCCCAATCCCATCTCGGGCGCGCTCTCGAATCGCAAGCCCACCGGCGCCTCAATTCGCTCTTCGATGGCCTGCTGGATTTCCGCCCGCATATGCGCGGGCAGTTCGAACGCGCTGCGGATCACTAGGTCCTTGGATCCCAGTCTTTTGCATGCATCGCGATCCAGCAAGCGAAGCTTCTCCAGAAAGGTCTGGACGGCACACTGCTGGACGTCGAGGCAGGTTAGGTCCGCCACGGTGCGCCGCGCGATAGCGAAGATCTCGGCTGCCGCCCGATTTCGCAGATCCAAAATGAAGGCGTTTCGGTGGCGTTCCAGGTCATCCTGCCAGGTGCTTTCGAGCGAACGGGCTTGCTCGCGCGCCTCCTCGATCATTTCGGCACGCTGTTTTTCGGCGTCGAGCCGGGCCTGGGCGACCAGGTCATCGCGCTGTTTTTCGAAATCAGCCAATTTGGCCTGGTACAAACTAAGCTGTTCGGTCGCGCTTTTTTCCTTTGCCGCGGCTTCGCACAAGGCAGCCGCGATCTTGTTTTCGCGGTTGTCGATGGCTGCAATGATCCGGCCGTACAGGAATCGTTTCAGGAGCCAGATCAACAGGATGAAGTTTACGATCTGCGCGGCGATCGTGAACCAGTTCATCAGCATAATTTTGTCGAGCCGCCCCTGAAGCTAAATGCCGGGCGCCTTACCCACCACAGTTGCCAGCGTATGATTCCAGAACGGATTGGCAAAAATCAGAATGATTGAAATGACGAAACAGTAAATGGCGATGGACTCGATCATTGCGAGTCCAATGAACAGCGTCCGGCTGATGGCGCCGGCTTCATCGGGTTGCTGCGCGATGGAACTCAACGCTTGTCCGAGTGCGCGAGCTTCGCCTAGCGCCGGACCCACCGCGCCTATGCCCATGCAGATGGCCGAAGCGGCGATGGAGGTGATCCCGATCCAGGTCGGACTATCCATGGTTTTTGTTCTCCTTTCATTGGTTGTGCTCCCCCGGTGACTCTTCCTGGCGGCGGACCGTGGCCGCTATATACACCATCGCAAGCACAGCAAATATATAAGCTTGTATTAAGCCGATTATCAAACCCAGCACCTGCATCAACACGGGAAAAAACAGTGGGACCAGGGTCAGCAGAATGGCTACCACCATAGACCCGCTCATAATGTTTCCGAACAACCGGATCGCCAGCGCCATGGTCCTGGAGATTTCGCTCATGACATGAATGGGCAGCATGAACACCGTGGGGCTGGTATAGTGGCGTAGATATGCCCTGAAGCCCGCCTTGCGAATGCCGAAAACCGGCACGCCCACCGCCACGGAAAGCGCCAGCGCCGCGGTTGTGGAGAGCGATCCCGTGGGGGCGTGCCAGCCGGGGACGACATCCAGTTCGTTCGAAACCAGGATGAACAGAAACAACGTTCCGATGAAGGGGAGATATTCGTCACCGGTGTTACCGCCGGTGATTTCGCGGATCTGTCCCCGGAGGGCCGCGACGATGGCTTCCAGAGCCTTCGTCCACATGCTTCGGGGCCCTTCGACTCCAATATGGCGGGTTGCCAGCCAGGCCGCAGTGACCAGAAGCAGCATCACCGCCCATGTGTACACGATGGTGGCATTCAACTCGAGGAAACCCCAACGGAACAAAATAAGATGATCGGGTGTGATTTCCATATATCTATATAGCGCTCCTCCCCGTCGTGTGGTTTCCCGGAATCCAGCGCGCGAGCACAATGCGCGCGACGATGAATCCCACAAGGCACGCCAACGCCCTTTGCCAGAGACCATCCATGGCAAGCAGCAAGCCGGCAATCACCACGCCCGTTCGTACCCAAGAACTGCCGACCGTGAGTACTATGGGGTGGCGCGACTTAGGTATGGCGCGCACCGTCATCCACAGGCCGCCGTAGAACAGCATGCCAAGGCCGAACCCGGCTAGTACGAGCAGCACAAATCCGACAGGCCCCGGCATCATCGTCTCCTCTGCTCACGATCGATGCGGTTCCACGCTTCGGCGCAGCCCAGTATTAAGCCTCCAAACAAGAGCATTAGCGTCCAAGAAAAACGGCTGGGCCAACGGTGATCAACCCAAGTGCCCACCGCGATGCCGATCAGCGGCGGCAGCGCGACCAACCAGCCGATGGAGCCCACCATACCGGTGGCTTGCCAGAAGTTGGACCAATAGCCCGAGGCCCCCTGAGTTCGCCGGCGCATCATGCGGGCCTGGCGAGCGCCCACGTGGCGAATCAGATTCTCCTCGGCCTTGCGCGAGTCCTCAGACATATCTTTCCACCTGGACCAACTGGCGCACTAACTCCGCTTCAAGCTTGGCTTCGAACAA
Source organism: uncultured Solibacteraceae bacterium (assembly GCA_964556085.1). Taxonomy (GTDB): domain Bacteria; phylum Acidobacteriota; class Terriglobia; order Bryobacterales; family Bryobacteraceae; genus PSRJ01. The sequence continues at coordinate 3,210 of CAZKVF010000041.1, read as the reverse complement.
GCGAGCGGTCTGTTCTTTCTCACGAAGCACGCGGAACTGTTTGGCTACAGTCTCCTGCAGAGTGGCCAAGTCTGTGCCGCGCACGGCGTGGCGTGTCGAGACCGAAACTTCAGGGCCGCATTTGACCAGGATTCCGTGATCGATTGCCAGATACTGGGTGGGCCGGCCGCGCGCCTCAAAAGACAGGATTCCGGGAACCAGCGCTGTGACGAAATCAATGTGACGGGGGAGGATGCAAAACCCACCATTCTCGGCCTCGGCCTTGACCTTGGTCACTTCCTCATCGAGCAAAACCTCTGTCGGAACCCACACTTTGAGCCGCATCTTCAGCTCCCTGGCTTCCGCACCTCGCTGGGCTTTTTCGCCTCGCTGATTGGGCCAATCATGTACAACGCCTGCTCGGGATACTTGACAAATTCGTCGTTGAGGATGCGCTCGCAGCCGTCGAGTGCGTCCTCGAGACTCACCAGTTTGCCTGGGTGGCCGGTGAACTGCTCGGTGACAAAGCAGGGCTGAGTCAGGAAGCGCTCGAGCCTCCGGGCCTGATATACGATCCGCCGGTCCTCCTGGGAAAGTTCTTCGATGCCCAGCATGGCGATAATGTCCTTCAGCTCTTCGTAGCTGGCGAGAACCTTGCGAATCGCCTGGGCAATCCGATAGTGACGCTCTCCGGCGATCTGCGGAGTGACCATCTTCGACCCGGACCGCAACGGATCGATGGCGGGGTACAGGCCTTCGCTGGCGCGTTTGCGGGAGAGGACGATCGAGGCGGAGAGATGTCCGAACGTGTGTACGGCCGAGGGGTCGCCGAAGTCGTCGGCAGGCACATACACCGCCTGCACAGAGGTGATGGCTCCCGTGGAAGTGTTGCAAATGCGCTCTTCCAGATTCGCCAGCTCCGTGCCGAGCGTCGGCTGATATCCCAAGCGCGACGGCAACTGCCCCATGAGACCCGAGACTTCGGAACCGGCTTGAATGAAGCGGAAAATATTGTCGATGAGGAGCAGCACATCCTGGCGGGCATCGTCGCGGAAGTACTCGGCCATCGTCAGGGCGGAATGGCCGACTCGAAATCGCGTACCAGGCGGGTCGTTCATCTGGCCAAACACCAGGACACTCTTGTCCAGCACGCCTGCCGCCTGAATTTCGCGGTAAAGCTCCTCTCCTTCCCGGCAGCGTTCGCCGATTCCGCAGAACACACTGACGCCGCTGTGATGGCCGATCACGTTGTGGATCAGCTCCATGATCAGAACGGTCTTGCCGACACCCGCTCCCCCAAAGAGCCCGCTCTTGCCGCCGCGTTCCAGCGGCGCAAGAACGTCGATGGCTTTGATTCCGGTGGTAAAGATTTCGGCGGTGGTGGCCCGGCGCGTGATCGGTACCGGCGGCGCATGAATGGACCGCACTTCACCGCCGGTCATGGGCTCTTTGCGGTCAATCGTCTCGCCAAAGACATCGAACATGCGGCCCAGCACGCGCTCACCCACAGGTACTGATAGTGTGCGTCCTGTATCTACAATGCGCTCTCCGCGTGCCAGGCCCTGGGTGGAAGTCAACGCGATGCCGCGAACGGTCTCCCGATCAAGATGGGAGACCACTTCGATAACCACCTTGCGGCCAGACCCATTGGCAGGCGGCAGCGCCTGCCCTACGTCGCCGGCCTCCAGCACGTCATAAAGTGGCGGGATGTGCTCTGGAAAACATGCATCCACTACGCTGCCGCGAACCGCGGCAATCGTACCTTCATTCGCTGGACTAACCTCCATAACGGGCCACCTCCCGTTCTTAGGTCCTACGCGGCGTACGTCGAGGCGGCGCCTGCCATGGCCGGCTCAGGCCCGATTGGCCGCTCCAACCGCTTGCGAATTTCTTCTAGCACCCTTCGTTTCGCGGCACACACCCGGCCGTGCCAGCCGAACCACTGGCAGGTAGCGTTAGCAAACTCTGTGCACGCCCGAATCATAGCTTCGCGAGCGGCAGTTCGATCCTTTTCGGAAAGGAAAACAGCGTGCGCCTTAATTGCCCGCCATGTCCCTTCGAAGAACGCCGGAGAAGGGCAGTGGTCCAGCCAGGACGTAAGTTGCCGCCATGCCGGCATGTCTTCCGCAATGCTGCGCGCGCGCGCGAAGCGGAGGATCCAATCCCGCTCTGTCGGACTGACCGAACCATCGCTCCAAGCTAATTCGATCAGCGGTACGAGTTCCAGCAAGACTATGGTCGTGTGAGTGTACCCCAGTTTCTCCAGTGCCTCTAATAGCTGGGGGTCCTCAATCCGGTATAATTCCGCCATGCGCCGGTGCTCCTCGTCGCGGGCAGCACGCTCGCGCATCTCCTCAATCAGTTCGCAATCCAGCCGGTGAAAGTATTCTTTCTCGGTATCCAAATGAAAACTCGGTCCTTCGGTCCGCATAAGATCCTCTGCGGCCTGGCTCGCGTCTCAGTTGGGCGCGCTCCACTTGTGGAGCCGGGATTGGCTCGTTCTGTCTTCAGCCGTCCACCTCGCCACCGGCTTCATAGCCGCTGCGAGATTGAGACCGCAGCCAATGGTCCACTCTGATTATATGTCCGATCAAGGTGTTTTGCACCTCGTTATCTAAATCTGGCGGGTAGGATTGTGGCACCGACTATATCGTGACGATGCTCGTTCTTAAAGTCTCGAAATCCGGCGTCCCCAGGTGCCGGGCGTTCGCCAGAGTTAGATAACGCAGCGTGTGCGAATCGAGGTTCCAGTACGCTTTGGCGGCATAGGCATCAAGGGCGACGGGATCTGTCCCCGCAATCAATGTCTTCTTGAGCGCCACATCGGCGAGGCTCCCGCCGCTCGGTCCGTTGCGCAGGAGTACCCGATAGGCATCGATGATGGTCAAAGTGGGGCGCATGAAATCCGCAAGGTCCACCAAGCTTTCATGGATGTGCTGATGAACGCGGTCGCGCGCGCCGCCGAGGATTCCGATCCAGTTCTTCATTCCAAGGCTGGCGCCCGGAAGACTGTGGTGCTTCGCTACTGGGACGTTGATGATTTTGTCTGCGGTTAAAAATGGCTCGAGAACCGGCCAGGTGTTCAGGATTTCCCCGCGCAGATCGACATGACGAAACAGACGGTCTTCCGGAAAGACGAGTTCCGCCCCAGCGGCGCGCGCGGCCGCACCGATGCCGCTGCGGGCAAAACTGGGCTGTGGCTCGTTGATCGTAACATCAGTGACAATTACC
>CAZKVF010000040.1:0-3338 GCA_964556085.1 uncultured Solibacteraceae bacterium | reverse complement strand
GCCGCCAGTATCACCTGTTCGATTACGTGGGCGCCCCGGACGCCGATCGAGTGATCGTTCTGATGGGATCGGGCGCCGAGGCTGCGCAGGAAACTGTGGAACACCTGACCGGGCACGGTGAGAAAGTGGGCGTCCTGAAGGTCCGCCTGTACCGGCCGTTTGCGCTCGAGGCATTCGAACGGGCGCTGCCTGCTAGTGCACACTCGCTGGCCGTTCTCGATCGCACCAAGGAGCCCGGCGCGGTAGGTGAGCCGCTCTACTGCGACGTGATAACTGCCCTGGCCGAACTGGGAATCAGCCGGAAGGTCATCGGCGGAAGGTACGGCCTGTCCTCGAAGGAATTTACGCCGGCCATGGTCAAGGGTGTTTTTGACGAGCTCAAGAAGCGGTCGCCCAAGAACCATTTCACCATCGGAATCAGGGACGACGTCACGCATACCAGTCTGGACTATGATCCGGGATTCTCCAGCGAGGCGGCGGGGACAGTACGCGCGCTTTTCTTCGGCTTGGGGGCCGATGGAACCGTGGGCGCCAACAAGAACTCGGTTAAGATTATCGGCGAAGAGACCGACAACTATGCGCAGGGCTACTTCGTCTATGATTCCAAGAAATCCGGCGCTATCACCACCTCCCACCTGCGCTTTGGGCCCCAGCCGCTGCACTCCAGTTACCTGATCACCAGGGCCAATTTCGTTGCGTGCCACCAGTTCTCCTTCCTGGAACGGATCGATGTGCTGAAAGCGGCCGAGCCGGGCGCGACTTTCCTGCTCAACAGCACGTTCGGCCCGGACGAAGTCTGGGACCACCTGCCGCGGGCCGTGCAGCAACACATCATCGGCAAGAAGCTGAAGTTCTACGTGATCGACGGCTACGAAGTGGCACGCCAGACCGGCATGGGCGGGCGCATCAACACCATCATGCAGACTTGCTTTTTCGCCATCAGCGGCGTGCTGCCGCGCGAAGAGGCTATCGCGGCCATCAAACACACCATCGAAAAGACCTACGGCAAGCGCGGCGAAAGCGTCGTGCGGAAGAATTTCGCGGCGGTGGATGCGGCCCTCAGCCATCTCCACGAGGTCACCTGTCCGGGCAGGATTACGTCCCTGTTCGACATCCGCCCGCCGGTCCCCGCCGCGGCGCCCGGCTTCGTCCAAAGAGTCACGGCCAAGATCATTGCCGGGGAAGGCGACGACCTGCCGGTCAGCGCCCTGCCTGTCGACGGCACCTTCCCCACTGCCACGGCGCAATGGGAGAAGCGCAATATCGCCCTCGAAATCCCAGTGTGGGACGAAGAGCTGTGCATTCAGTGCGGCAAATGCGTGCTGGTGTGCCCCCACAGCGCGATCCGCGCGAAAGTCTACGACGAACACCATCTGGCGGGCGCGCCGGCTACCTTCAAGGCCGTGGCGGCGCGCTGGAAGGACATGAAGGATCGGAAGTACACGCTGCAGGTGGCGCCGGAAGATTGCACCGGCTGCACACTTTGCGTCGAATGCTGCCCCGTCAAGAGCAAGAGCGAGGTGAAGCATCGCGCCATCAACATGGCGGCGCAACCCGTCCTGCGCGATCCCGAAGCCGCCAACTGGGATTTCTTCCTGAAGATCCCGGATACCGACCGAGGCCTGCTCTCGCTCACCCAGGTGAAAGACGTGCAGCTGCTACAGCCGCTATTTGAGTTCTCCGGCGCCTGCTCCGGCTGCGGCGAGACTCCGTACGTGAAGCTCATGACGCAGCTCTTTGGCGACCGGGCCCTTATAGCTAATGCTACCGGCTGCTCTTCGATCTACGGCGGCAATCTACCAACCACGCCTTACTGTGTCAACGAGGAGGGCCGAGGTCCCACCTGGTCGAATTCACTGTTTGAAGATAACGCCGAGTTCGGGCTCGGCATGCGAGTGGCCGTCGACCAGCAGAACAACTATGCGCGTGAGCTGGTGTTGCGCTTGAGCGGGTTGATCGGTGACGAGCTCACGCGCGCCATTCTGGAAGCCGATCAGAGCACCGAAGCCGGAATCTTCGCGCAGCGCGAGCGCGTCCAGATGTTGCGGCTGCGGCTGGCGGGGCTTCCCAATCGTGAAGCGCGCGAGCTGCTCAGCGTGGCCGACATGCTTGTGAAGAAAAGCGTCTGGATCGTGGGCGGCGACGGATGGGCCTACGACATCGGCTACGGAGGGCTCGATCACGTTCTCTCCACCGGGCGCGATGTGAACCTGCTGGTCCTCGATACCGAGGTCTATTCCAATACCGGAGGCCAGGCGAGCAAGTCCACGCCACGCGCTGCGGTGGCCAAATTCGCCGCCGGCGGCAAGCCCACAGGCAAGAAAGACCTGGCTGCCATGGCGATGAGCTATGGAACCGTCTATGTCGCACACGTGGCCATGGGCTCGAGCGATACCCAAACCGTTAAAGCCTTCATGGAAGCCGAGGCCTACAACGGGCCGTCGCTGATCATCGCCTACAGCCACTGCATCGCTCACGGTTATGACATGGCGCACGGTCTCGATCAACAAAAGGCCGCGGTCAACTCGGGCTACTGGCCGCTGTTCCGTTACAACCCGGACCTGGTGGCAGCGGGCAAGAACCCGTTCGTGCTCGATTCGCGAACCCCCAGCGTGGCGCTGAAGGATTTCCTCTACAACGAAACCCGCTACACCATGCTGGTGAAGAGCAATCCGGAACATGCCAAGGAACTGCTCGCGCTGGCGGAACACGACGTCGAGAGCCGCTGGAAACTGTACGATTATTGGGCCCACATGCAGGCCAACGGGGGAGAAAAGAAATGATCGACTTAAGCAAGACGATTGACCTTTCCACAACGTATCTGGGACTCAAGCTCAAGAATCCGCTCGTGGTTTCGTCTTCGCCGATGTGCGAGGACGTAAACGCGGTGCGCCGCATGGAAGACTCGGGCGCCGCGGCAGTGGTGCTGCAATCGTTGTTCGAGGAGCAGATCGTGGCGGACAGCCGCGAACTGGACCGGGCATTGAGCGATGCCTCGGAACTTTCGCCGGAGGCCACTTCTCACTTCCCCGAACTGACGCGCCGTGTGGTGGGTCCGGACGCGTATCTGGAGCACATTCAGAAGTGCAAACGGGCGGTGAAGATTCCGGTGATCGCCAGCCTGAATGGCTCGTCGAAGGGCGGGTGGATCGAGTACGCGCGTCAGATGGAGCAGGCCGGAGCCGACGCTCTGGAGCTGAACATTTATTGGCTGCCCGTGGATCCGGATATCACGGGAGAGCAGGTAGAGCGGCGATATGTCGAGCTGGTGCAGGCCATCAAGGCCGAAGTGCACTTGCCTGTGGCTGTGAAGCTGGGACCGTACTTCAGCTCCATGG
>CAZKVF010000039.1:0-4386 GCA_964556085.1 uncultured Solibacteraceae bacterium | reverse complement strand
TCTTCCGGCGAGTCGTACAGTACTCCGCCCACCGGATCGGATAGCGGCACGGTCTCGAGCGCCCCGCCGCGTCCCAGCGCAATCACCGGCTTGCCGCTGGCCAGCGCCTCCACCGGCGTCATGCCGAAATCTTCCTCGCCCGGCAGCAATAGAGCCCGCGAGCGGGCATAGAGTTCGCGTAACTCGTCATCGGTAGCCCGCCCGCAAAACTCCACGTTGCCCCGGGCCATCCTTCGCAGCTCGCCGTATTCCGGCCCCTGCCCCACCACCCGCAACCGCCGCCCATTTTTCGAAAACACCTTCACCGCCGCGTCAATGCGCTTGTACGCCACCAGCTCGGAGACGATGAGATAGTAATCCTCAGGCTCTTTCCAGTAAAACGATTCCACATTCACCGCGGGGTAGATCACGCGAGCTTCGCGGCGGTAGGTCCTCCAGATGCGCCGCGAACTATTAGCGCTGCTGGCGACGAATTCGTCCACTCGGGCCGCGGTGCTGTAATCCCACAGTCGAAGATAGTTCGTCAAAGGCGCCATCACCGCCCGCTTCCATGCGCTCGCCGTCCATTCGTTGAAATAGGCTGGATAAAGATCCCACAGGTAACGCATGGGCGTGTGGCAGTAACACACGTGGCGCGCGGTCGAAGGCGCCAGCACTCCCTTGGCCGGCCCGGACTCGTTCGAAACAATCAGGTCGTACCCGCGCAGATCGAAACTCTCGAGCGCCATGGGCATCAGCGGCAATAGCGACCGGTAGTGCCGACGCAGCGGATTCAAATACGACGCCGTCACCCGCCGCGCGCGAATGGGCTCGCTCACCCGCTCCGGATCGTAGAAAAGTGTAAAAAGATCGGCATCCGGCAGCATGCGGCACAGCGCCTCCACCACCTTCTCTCCGCCCCGCATGTTCAGGAGCCAGTAGTGGATAATAGCGGCGCGCATCGAGGTCACTCGCGATTCTAGCCGCGTTCGGGGTGCCGCGCCACCGTGCCAGTACCTGTGGAGTTGTAAAAACAGCGCCGCCAATGGCTCCCATCGCGCAAAGAGCGGTGATAATGGGAGTCAAACCATGAGCCCAACTACGAGCGTCTCGGCCCCGGTTTTTGATCCCTTCGGCTACGCCATCGAATTGCTGCTCGAGACGGTAGTCAACGCGTTCGGATTTGCCGTGCGGGTGGTCACTAACTCGGAAGACGTGATTACAGCGGCCGAACAATCCTGGTCCGGATTTCCGCGGCTCTTTGCGGATTACACGCTCGAATTCAGGATAGTGATCTCCAATAATGAACTCGCCCAGCGTCCCTCCGGCATCGTCAGAGGCGCCCAGAAGAACCTGATGACAGCGATCTCGGACGCGGACAATTATGCAGTCTGCGACCTGGACAGAGGGCTCGGCTTCTTCTGGTTGGCTCCGGCCACAGCGCGGGATAAGGATTTCTTCCGCCGATATTACTTGAACAATCTGATCGAAGTGATGCTCTGGCACAGCCATCTGACGATGATTCACGCCGCCTGTGTCGCCCGTAACGGCCGCGCCGTTCTGTTGTGCGGCGAATCCGGAGCCGGAAAGAGTTGCCTTTCATTCTCATGCGCACGCCGGGGCTGGACTTTTATCGGAGACGATGGCGCCTCGCTCGTCCGCGGATCGAAGCCACCTATGGTAGTCGGCGGCCCCCGCGAGGTTCATTTCCGTCCCACAGCGCTCGAAATTCTTCCGGAGTTGAAGGGCAAGCTGGTGCCCTTGAATGCCTCGGGCAAGCTGGGACTCCAGATGCTTACCAACGCGTTTCCAGAAATCCAGCGCTCAGTTCACGCCTCGCCGTGCGCGGTAGTCTTCTTAAACAGACCGGCCGGCGGACCTTCACGCCTGATCCCGATGCCTGCCGAAGTAGCCCTAAGCAGGCTCGAAGCCGATCTGCCGTTGATGGAGGCTATCGAGGATCAGCGGGCGTCTTTGCGGTCTCTCATCGAAGTCGGCGCGTTCGAGCTCTGTTACCAGGACCTTGACGACGCTGTAAAAACCCTGGAGTCGCTCGTCGCATGACGCGCTTGATTATCTTCATCGCTCTTATTCTCTCCAGCGCGGTTGCGCGGGCGCAGGTCGCCTCCGCGACACTGCTCGGCGAAATTCGAGATCAATCGGCCGCTGTCTCGCCGGGCGTCAGCGTTACGGCGCGAAACACCGCTACCGGTTTCACGCGCACTGCCATTACCGGTGCGCAAGGCGCCTATCGGATCGACCAGCTTCTACCCGGCGACTACACAGTCATCGCCAGCAAGCCGGGCTTCCGGACGGTCACTGCTGAGGGCGTCGTACTGCAAGTGAACCAGTATGCACGGCTCGACCTCGTTCTTACTCTTGGGGCGGAGCGCGGCAGCCTGACCGTGCAAGCCTCCGTTTCGCCGGTGCAGAGCGATGATGCCTCAGCCGGCTACCGTCTTGAATCCAGGGAAATCAATTCCCTGCCCTTGGACCAGCGCAATGTTGCTGAATTAATCACGTTGGGCCCGGGGGCCATACCCCGACAGCTTGGCGGCTTCACGCACGACATCATCAATGACGTACAGGAGAATCGCGGCGCCGTAGCACTTAATCCGCCCATCAACGGCGCGCGCTCCTACATGAACACGATGACGCTCGACGGTGCCACCAACACCGACCGCAATACGTTCTCCATCGCGATTACGCCACCCATGGAATCGGTGCAGGAGTTCCGCATCCAGTCCTCGCTCGCCTCGGCGGAATTCTCCCAGGCAGCCGGCGGTGTCGTCGATGTAGTCACCAAGTCCGGCTCGCTGGCTTGGCATGGGAGCGGGTTTGAGTACTTCCGCAATGAAGCATTGGACGCACACAATTTTTTCGACAACACTACTCTACCCCGCCCCATCTTTCGCCAGAGCCAGTTCGGCGCCTCCCTGGGCGGACCTGTACCCAGGCTGAAAGACACGTTCTTTTTCTTCACCTATGAGGGGCTTCGCGGAAAGTCGGCTACGCCTACTGTGAGCATCGTGCCCGACGCCGTGGTGCGTTCCGGCGATTTCACGGGCCGCAGCTCGATTTTCGATCCGCTCGGCCTCGATGCTCGCGGCGCTCGCCAGCCGTTTCCCAACAACATCATTCCATCGTCCCGGATCGACCCGATCACGGCGAAGTACCTCGCGATGTTCGAACCCCTGCCTAACCGCACGGGCTCCAACAACTACCTGGACACAACACCCAATCAGAACCACACCGACAGCGGGTCGGGCCGTATCGACCACGAGTTTCACAGCCACGGCCGCTTGTTTGGCCGCTATACCATCAACGACGAGCGTAATCTGCTGGCCGGCGGATTCCCTCTGCTCCCCACCGACGAGAGTGCTCGCGCCCAGCAGGCCTCGATTGGGTACACAGTCGCCGGCACTGCCTGGCTCAATGAAGCCCGCCTGTCTTTCAATCGACTCAAGGTCTTCGGCACGCCTGAAAGTGCGTTCCGCACGGACATCGCGCGCGAACTGGGCATTAACGACCTACCCGCCGATCCAGCTTCCTTCGGTCTGCCTTACTTTGTCGTTAGCGATTTCTCCACCGTTACCGACTCCCCGACGCTTCCGCAGTTGCAGCGGGACACCCTCTGGCAGATCTCCGACGGCTTCTCCTTAACCCGCGGCCGCCACACGCTCAAGGCCGGGTTCCAGTGGCTCCACAACCAGGTCAATTACGAACAAAGCAACATGCCGCGCGGTCAATACACATTCACCGGAGCATTTACTCAAGACCTCGCCAATCCCGGTGCTACCGGAGACGGATTCGCCGACTTTCTCATCGGGCTTCCACAATTTACGGTACGCACCGTCGGCTTCTCCCAAGCATATCTGCGCCAGAACAATTACGCCGGCTACTTCCAGGACGACTGGCGCGTATCAAGCGGCCTGACATTGAATCTAGGTCTTCGCTACGAATATTATTCCCCGTTCACCGAAGCTCGGAATCATCTGCTGAACATCGATTATTCGCACTTGCCGCAAGCTCCACCGCTCGTGAGCGTAGCCACAGCTGGCCTGCCAAATCGTAAAAACTTTGCGCCGCGCATGGGCCTTGCCTGGACTCCGCACTTTTCCGCCTGGCCGGGAAAGAAGATGGTGATTCGCGCCGGCTATGGCATTTACTACAGCCCGGAAATTGCCCTCGAGGCCTATAACCTGGTACTCAACGGCATCCGCAACGAGAGCAACTCAACCGGCGGGATCACGCCTATCTTGACCCTCGCGAACGGCTTTCCGGTGACCGCTACAACCGGCTTTCCCACGGAGTACGGCCTCGACGTACACGCTCCCACTCCATACCTGCAGCAGTGGAACGTGAACATACAGCAGGAACTGCCGGCCGGAATGCTGGTCGAAGTCG
>CAZKVF010000038.1:0-14057 GCA_964556085.1 uncultured Solibacteraceae bacterium | reverse complement strand
GAGGAGTTCATGAAGGGACACGTTGGGTGACGGTTGGGGGAATTTTTGGCGAATTGGAGCGGGAGTTTTTAGCTCCCGCCCGGCTTCGGGTGTGAACTTCCGTCGATGCAGGTCGTGCCGACGGACCTGATGGCTTGAGACGCCGCCCAGCGCCTCAGTGCCACCCATCCGACTTTACTTACTGCACTTCCTAAAAATCCTTTTCGGACACCGATGTCCGCCCGCGATCTGCCGCCGGGCCCTACTACCCTGCGGAGCGCGGAACACCACGAGAAACATTGGCAGGCGGAAGCGCCTGCCCCACTACTACTCACTGGCCAGTGAATGACTGTCTCTCAAGCTCAGTGTAGGCGGAGGATAGCAGAGTACCGGGACGGCAAAATCGCAACTTATTCAAATCAAGGGAAATTCAGTTGAAAAGATCGTGTCACCGACGGCATAATCGATCCTGCCGTGGTCTTTATATCTCATTCCACAAAAGATGACTCCATTGTTAACGGCATCAGGCAAACACTGGAGGCGCTCGGAGTGGAGGTCTGGACGGATTCGCAGAGGCTGACGGCGGGCGACAAGCTCGAGGCCAGCGACCTGGGCGGCATAGACCGGTGCGAGCATTTCCTTGCCGTTCTTAGTACGAATGCCATCAATTCTACGTGGGTCGCGAAAGAAATCAGATATGCGCTAGGGAAAAAGAAGAAGGTAATTCCGATCCTGCTGCCACCGATTGAGCCCTCGGCGCTGGGGCTATGGTTTCCCAAAAAGTCGTGGTTCGCGAGAATGCTCTCGTTCAACAGGGAGCCCGTCGCGCTGAAGGTCTCGGACGGACCCGGCGGCTTGGCCGCGGCGCTTCCCGATCTGCTTGCCGCACTGGGCTTGAAGCAGCCGACGGAAAAGCTCGTGGCTCTTCAGGCGCAAGTTGCCCCGATCGCCGATCTGGTCCTGAAGCTGACGGACCCTGCTATCAACGCCTCTGATGGAAAACGACGCGCCACGGCTGTCGCTACGCTGGTTTATTGCCCGCCCGACGGCGGTCCGGAGGTGGAGGGCGAGCGTTATAGCTTCACATCCCCGCTTGGACCAATCGAGGCTGATGATCTGGCGTGGTATCTGGAACGCTATATCAATTGGCCAAGCGGGATTTTTCAGGAGCGTGCGGGCAGAATCGAGGCGGCTCTGCCTGAATGGGGAAAGCGCTTGTATGGCTCCCTGGATACCAGCATTGCCCAGCATTGGAAGGGCGCTTCGCCCGAGGCCGAGCGCCGGTTAACGATCAAGGTGGATCGGAAATTAATTCGCGGAGCAAGTGAGCTACAGCAGGCCGCGGCCGATGAAGCCGCTTCGCTGCTGCTCTCGCTCCCGTGGGAGCTGATCCATGATGACGGCGGCTATCTTTTCCTCGGACGGAGCGGCGTGCGCGTACGACGCAGCTTGCCCAAGCACAACCCGCACAAAGCGATTGCCACAGAGCCGCCCATTCGCGTACTGCTCGTGAGCCCGCGGCCGGAAGACGATTCCGCAGCTTACCTCGACCATCGCGCCAGCGCGCGCCCGCTAGTCGAGGCGCTGACTGCGCTTGGCGAACTGGCCGAGTTCACGATCCTTGATCCGCCCACGTTTCCGGCACTCGAAGCGGAACTCGAACGGGCGGAGGCGAACCCATACCATGTGGTGCACTTCGATGGGCACGGCGTCTACGACCGCGAGCACAATCACGGCCTGGGCGCGCTGTGCTTCGAAGAGCCGGCGGATCAAGAGAAGCTGGAGCGGCGGCGCAGCCAGCTCATTACCGCCGATAAGATTGCGGGCGTGATGCGCGACCGCCGGGTGCCGCTGTTCTTCCTGGAAGCGTGCCAGACGGCGCAAGCCGGCACCGATCCCACCGCTTCCGTAGCCGGAAAGCTGCTCGAAAGCGGCGTGGCCTCCGTCGCTGCCATGAGCCACTCGGTGCTGGTCGAGACGGCGCGCCGGTTTGTGACGGTGTTTTATACGGAGCTTCTTTCCGGCAAGCGCGTGGGACAGTCCATGCTTTTGGCGCAGCGCGCACTCGCGGGCGATCCGGTCCGAGGAAGGGTGCTGAATGTGGAACTGCGCCTTCAGGACTGGTTCGTCCCGGTGCTCTTCCAGGAGGAGCAGGACCCGCAGCTCATCCGCGAATTGCCGGCGGAAGAGGTGCGGGCGCTCGCGGAGAAGCGCAGGGCGCTCGCCCTGGGCGACGTTCCCGCCGAGCCGCCGTACCAGTTCCAGGGACGCAGCCGCGAACTGCTAAGTGCCGAGCGATTGCTGGCACGAGAGCGTTATGTCGTGGTGCAGGGCGAAGGCGGCGAAGGCAAAACCACTCTGGCCGCCGAACTGGCGCGCTGGCTGGTGCTCACGCGGCGGTTCGAGCGCGCTGCGTTTGTGAGGCTGGATCTGGAGGGCGATGCGCGCAAGATTCTGTTTTCGATCGGCGGGCAGCTTGTGCCCAACTATGTAACGCGCGCGGCGCAGGGGGAGAAGCTGGCCTGGCAGCTTGTGGAGCAGGCGCTCGCGGAGCAGCGGACGGTGATCGTGCTGGACAACCTGGAATCGGTGCTGGAGCCGCCGCCGGATTCCGAAGCCCACGCCGCCTTCGATGCCGATGTGCTGGCCGGGATCTTCGGACTTTGCGAAAAGCTTGTGAAAACCGGACACACGCGCCTGATCTTAACGAGCCGCGAAGCGCTGCCGGAACCGTTCGCCGGAAATCGCTTGACGATCGGCCGCCTGGACCGGCCGGATGCCATACGGCTGGTGGCCAGCGTGCTGAAGACCGATTCCGGCGACGTGGAAAGCGAACAGGAAATCGAGGCGCTGGTGGATGCGGTGGGCTGCCACGCGCGGGCGCTGGTGCTGCTGGCGGGCGAGGTGGCGGCGACGGGTGTCCGCCGCGCCACGGAAAACCTGCACCGGTTGATGACGGCGCTGCATGAGAAGCACCCGGACGACCGCGAACGGTCGCTGTTTGCCAGCGTGCAGCTTTCGCTTCGGCGCCTGCCCGCCGCCACGCGTCAGAAGATCCGGCCGCTGGGAGTGTTCCAGGGCGGCGGCTGGCCACCCATCATCGCGATAGCGCTCGGTCTCGATATTCAGAAAGACGAGGAGATCGCCCTCGCGCGCGAACTGATCGGCGTCGGGCTAGCCGAACAACTACCATTCGGCTACCTGCGATTCGATCCTGCGCTGGCGCCGGCGCTCCTGAGCGAGATGAATCCGGAAGAGACCGAGGCCGCCCGCGCCGCCTGGGCCGAAGCCATTGCCGCGGAGACCGATTTCTTATACCAGGAGCAAACCAAGGATGCCAACCTCGCCCAGAACCTTTGCCTGCTCGACCTGGCGAACCTCGTGGCCGCCCTGGAGCGCTCAGCCAAAACGGAACCGCCCGAGCGAGTGGTCGAGCTGGCGACTCGCTTGGAAGCGCTGATCGCGCTGCTGAATCGCCCCAATGCGCTGGCGCGCGCGGTTGCGATACGGAACGCCTCGGCACATCGCCTTGGCGGCTGGAGCCACGGACGGTTTGAAGCCGAGCGGGCGGCTGTCGAGCGTCTGCTGGAGCAAGGGGACTACGTTGGGGCGGTCCGGGCGGCCCGCGCTTTATGGCAAAAGACCGAGCAGGCCGGGGAATCCGCTTATCAGGAAGCAGACTACGACTTTGCGATGGCGCAGTTCTCGCTGGGGCGATCTTTGAAGGGCATTGGCGCCGCGGAGGAGGCCTTGTCGTACCTCGAGGAAGCCCGGCGACGCTTCGAGATGCTCGGACAGGCCAGCATGGCCAACGTAGCCTTGACTGACAAAGCGGATTGCTTCAGGGATCTCGGCAGGTACGACGAAGCCGCCGCAGCCTATGAAACAGCCATTACGGTCGATGACCAACTTGGCGACCTGAGATCAGTCGGGGTAGACAAGAACCAGCTTGCCACGGTGCGCCGGCGTCAACGCCGGTATGCGGACGCGCTGCAGCTCTATTCCGAAGTCCGGAGCATCTTCAAAGATCTTGGAGAAGTGGGCATTATGGCAGCCGTATGGCACCAGATCGGAATGGTGCATCAGGAAGCCGGGCAACCCGATGCCGCGGAGCACGCCTATCAGGAATCGCTGAAAATCAGTGTCCAAACAGGTGACGCCCTGGGCGAGGCGCAGACGCTTGGTCAACTGGGCAACCTCTATTCCCGCGTCGGCCAGCGCGAAGACGCCGTCCGCTGCTATCGGCATGCTGCGGAGATTCATGTGCGCCTTGGGGATATGCGGTATGAGTCGCTCGACCATAGCAACACAGCACGTGAGCTCATCGCGCTCGGCCGTTTCGCCGAAGCCCGCGCCGAACTGGAGCGCGCCATCGAGTGCCTGAAACCGTTTGGGCACGTGGCCCAGCCGTGGACGACCTTCTACATCCTGAGCGACCTGGAGCGTGCGGTAGGCAACGAAGCGGCAGCGGAAAATGCTATGGCCCAAGCTATCGAAGCTTACCGGGCCTATCGCAGCGATGGCGGCGCGCCCCAGCCGGGTTTCGAGAGCTGGGAGGGTTGAGCGCTCCCTTACGGTCGCGGCTCCGATCGGGTCAGATTGAGCGCTCCCTTACGGCCACGGCTCCGAGGCAAGGCCAGCAGGTACCATCTCTTATTTTTGGCAGGCGGAAACGCCTGCCCCACCCAGGCGCTCCCTTACGGTCGCGGCTCCGATCGGGTCAGAGCCAAATCAGCCGTCTACTCGTGACCGAACGGCTGCCTCTCCGCCGCCACTACCACCTGCATATCCTTGGCGGTGTTCACAATGGTCTGCACGAGGTTGCGCGAGAGGAGCGGCAGGGACCAGCGGTGCTCAGAGGGACGGGCGAGGAAGATCTGGGTGATCTGGTTGCGCCGCGCAAACTCCACCAGCGCCGCGGCCACATCGCTGCCTTCGAGAATGCGCGTTTCCAGGTGCAGGTTGCGGGCAAAATTCAAATGCCTTTCCACGGCTTCGCGTTCGGCCGGAGGGAGGCCGGCCAGGTCGCCCGAGGGCTGCACTGCCACTGCAAAGCATTCGGCATCGAGGAAATCGCCCACGCGCTTGGCGCGGCGGATCACCATGGCGGTTTTGGGGTCCGCGGTTACCAGGACCAAGAGTTTGTGCTGGACGCCGGGAACCAGTTCGACTCCAGGGCCGGTGCGCGGTTCGGGAATGCCATCGGCTCCGGTGCGGCGCACCACCTCGTGAGCGGTTTCGCGGAGCGCCAGCTCGCGCAAGGCCACTAAAGTCGATTCGCGAAAGAAATTCGCCGCTGCCTGTTCGGCTTTCTCGCGGCTGTAAATGACGCCGCGCGCCAGGCGGTGCAGCAGAGCACGCGGAGTGAGGTCGATCATCACGACTTCGCTGGCCTGCTGCATGACCCAATCGGGAATGGTTTCCCGGACGCGGATGCCGGTGATCTGCCATACCTGGTCGTTGAGGCTTTCCAGGTGCTGAATGTTCATGGTGGTCAGTACATCGATTCCGGCATCAAGGAGGACCTGAACATCTTCCCAGCGTTTGGCTCGCGGCGAGCCCGGCACGTTGGTATGAGGGAATTCGTCAACCGCGCAGCACTGGGGCTGGCGAGCCAGGATGGCATCGGTATCCATCTCGTCAAAGACGGAGCCGCGGTACTCGATTTTCAGTCTGGGCACGATCTCCAGGCCTTCGGTCCTGGCGATGGTATCTTTGCGGCCGTGCGGCTCGAAGAAGCCGATGACGACGTCCACACCTTTGGCCTTGAGTTCCTGGGCGTCGACCAGCATCTGGTAGGTCTTGCCGACGCCGGCGGCATAGCCCATGTAGATTTTCAAACGGCCGCGATGGGGAGGGGTCATCGTTTATTATGGGCGGCTTATTGGGGGAACACGCGAACGTCCATGCCGTGCGAGCCACGCAGGAGTTTATCGACGGGGTTGCCCCCAATGTTAGACCAAAGGCCGCGACGCTGACTGTGGCCGATGAATAGCTGAGTAACGCCGCCGCTGGTGGCGAAGTCCAGGATCGCCTGGACGGGGTCCTCGCCCTCGAGGATGACGATGCGCGCGCCGGCGGCTCGCGCGAGGCTGAGCTTCTCGTCGAGCGCCGCCTTGTCCTCGGCCGACATTTCCCCCTGGCGTACATAAGCAGCAATCAGTTCGCCGTGAAACCGGTCCGACATCAAGCGTGCGGTCTCCAGCATTTCGCGTGCGTTGGCGCGGGGCGTGATGCAGACAAGAATGCGCTCATGGGCGCCAAAGCTCTGACGGATGCCATGGCACTCCAGGTAGGTACTGAGTTGCTGATCGACGACGTCGGCGGCAAGGACGAGGGCCAGCTCCCGAAGCAACGAGAGCCGCTGCGCGCGTCGCGCTGCGCCGGCAGCTTCTTCCGGGGAGCGCTCGATGGGTTCTTCGGGTGGAGCGTCCACCAGTTCGATCTCGTCGGCGCTCTTGATGAAGGCCACGGGAACAGTCTCGGAGACGTGTTTGCCGGTGATTTCTTCGACCTGTTCCCGCAGTTCGTCAACGTACTGAATGTTGATCGAGCCGATGACCTTGATGCCCTCTCGCAAGAGTTCTTCGACGTCCTGCCAGCGGGTCGGATTGCGTGCTCCAGGAGGGTTGTTATACGCCAGACCGTCGATAAAACAGACAGCTGGATGGCGCTGAAGGAGTTTTTCAACGTCGATAGCGGTGCCGGTTCCCATCGGCTTGAGGGGGATGACCTCCAGCTTTGCGAGGAGGGCCTCCTCTTCGGGTCGCATTTTGGGTTGGATCCCGCCGACTACTACGTCCTGGCCGCGTTCCCGGCGCCGCCGGGCTTCATCGAGCATGCGGAAGGATTTTCCAACACCCGAGGCATACCCCAGAAAGATCTTGAGGTGGCCTTTGGTAGCACGGGCCTCTTCTACCTGGCATTCCAAAAGGAGCTGTTCGGGTGTTTTCCGTACAACCTCGCGGGGCATTCGGTCTCCTGAGGCGACGATAGGGCGAATTGGGGGAGAAAGTCAAATTTGGGGGGCCACCGGCGGCCGTGCGAAAGACACCGGTGGCAAAGACCACCGGCACCACCAGGAAACCGGGCGGGACTACACTGCCCCGATGGCGGTCAGTGACCAGGCCGATCACGGTCACTGACCAGGAGTTGACCTAAAAACAAGGGTTTTGAGGGTCCGTCATGCTAACCTGCGGACCGAACCACTCTTTCCCGAGGGAAAATCCTGATGAAACACAAGTTGATCGTGCTATTTGCGGCCGCCGTATCCCTGATCGGCGTGCGTGCGTACGCCCACCATTCGTTCGCAGCCACCTATTTCGAGGACCAGAAGGTGACCGTCCACGGAAAACTGGTGCAGTTCCTGTATCGGAACCCGCACTCGTTCGTACACGTGGAAGCGCCGGATGAAAAAGGCGAAATGCAGACCTGGGCAATCGAATGGGGCGCCGGCGGGCAATTGGGACGCCAAGGCGTAACGCGGGAGACTCTAAAGCCTGGCGATGACGTGATCGTGGTAGGGAATCCGGGCCGCAATCCAGCAGATCACCGCCTGCGGATGGTAAACATCACACGCCCGTCCGATGGCTGGAAGTGGGGCGGTTCGTTCGAATAGCGTAACAGCACCGGCGGGTGGGTGGGCAAGCGAAAGCGCCTGCCCACCCAAGCACCTCACACTTAGTAACCGTAGTAGCCATTGGGGTAGGGGCCATTCGGATAATACGTGTAGGGGTGCCAGACTCCAAACTGGTCGTAGTAGCCAGCTGCCGGGGCAGGGACCGGAACCGGCACAGCGTTATACCCGAACCCGAGGCCCCAGCCGCGATCCCGATCCCAGCCGCGATCGCGCCCGTCACGTCCCCTATAAACTTCGTGATGTTCGCCACCGCGGTGATCATCACGGTCACGCGCCAGCGAAACAGCCGGTGAGGCAACCGCCAAGGCTGCCGCCAAAGCCATTGTGGAAATTCCTAATCTCTTTAACATTTCCTTCTGCCTCCACTTAATCCGACGCGGTTACCCCCCAGGGGGGCCGGTATAGCTTTGTAAATTGGGATTGACTTTGTGTAAGGCCGCGGTTCAGCCATAATGGATAAGCCGTGGGCAACGAAACGCTTAGGCCTCGACTTTCACCGCTCACACGGCGCACCGCTCTGCGGGCGGCGGCCGCGGCACCACTGGCGCTGGCTTTTCGCTCGGATGCCGCGCCCGCGAGCGAAGTACCGCCCAACATTGTATTCATCCTGGCGGACGACCTTGGGTATGCGGATCTCTCCTGCTACGGCCGCCCCGATTTTCGGACGCCCAACATCGATCGGATTGCGGCAGGTGGTGTGCGGTTTCTGCAGGCCTATGCCAACTCGGCCGTGTGCTCCGCAACCCGCACGGCGCTGATTACCGGACGTTACCAGTACCGGTTGCGGATCGGCCTGGAAGAACCTTTGAGGGACACCGCGCGCCACGTGGGATTGCCACCGGAACATCCGACTTTGCCTTCGCTGCTGAAGGGCGCCGGTTACGGCACCACGCTGATCGGCAAGTGGCATCTCGGATTTTTACCCGATTTCGGCCCCTTGCGCAGCGGCTACGACCATTTCTGGGGCTTTCGCGGCGGCGCTCTGGATTATTTCACGCATAAGAGCGGCATTGCTTCAACCGACACGGACGATCTGTGGGACGGTGATACCAAGGTGCACGAGACCGGTTACCTTACAGATCTGCTGGGCGGCCGGGCAGTCTCGGTGATCGAGGCGTATGCCAAGGAGAAGCGCCCGTTTCTGGTGAGCCTGCATTTCAACGCGCCGCACTGGCCGTGGGAAGGGCCGTCCGATGAAGCCGAATCGCAGCGGGTCCAGGAACTTTTCGATTATGACGGGGGATCGCAAGCGACCTACGCGCGCATGGTGACGGAACTGGATGCGCAGGTGGGGCGGGTTCTGAAGGCACTCGACAACACGCGCCTTGCGGCTAACACGATTGTGGTCTTTACCAGCGATAACGGCGGCGAGCGCTTCGCCGATACCTGGCCGTTCACCGGCAAAAAGACGGAACTGCTGGAAGGCGGTTTGAGAATTCCCGCCATCGTGCGCTGGCCGGGGCATATCCCGGCCGGCGCGACGAGCGAGCAGGTGATGATCTCTATGGACTGGATGCCGACCTTTTTGGAAGCCGCGGGAACGCATCCCGATCCGGCCTATCCGCCCGACGGTATGAGCCTTTTGCCCGTACTCACCGGCAAAGCTCCGGTGACGCCGAGAAAACTCTACTGGCGATACCGTGCCAATGCGCAGAAAGCCATGCGCGATGGAGACATGAAGTGGCTCAAGATCAAGGAGAACACGTTCCTCTTTAATGTCGTTGCCGATCCCCTGGAGCGGGCCAACCTGAAGGAGCGGCAGCCGGAGATATATCGGCGCATGGTGAATGACTACGAAACCTGGAACGCCACCATGCTACCCGAGGACGCGGGTGCGAACACCAGCAGCTTTTCAGGGAGTCAACTGGCCGATCACTTCGGAAACGAAAAGAAGTAGGCTGTCCTGACAAGTTGACGGACGGAAGTGTTCTACCCAACAGCTATCGCGACAGGGCGTTGCGAAGGGTTCGCACCAGATCGCCGAGTTGGAACGGCTTGCGAATAAAGCCAGCGACCTCGGAAGCATTCATGGGAGGCGGCAAGGTTTCCTGGCTATAAGCGCTGGTCAGAATGACTTTTGGAGCGGGCTGAGCTTGAGCAGCTTCGGCAACCACTTGAGCGCTGGATGCGCCAGGGATCGTCACATCCAGCAGAACCAGATCAATCCCGCCCCGGTTCGCGCGAACGAGAGCGAGGGCGGAAGTTCCATCGGCGGCTTCGAGCACTTCAAACCCAGTTCTGCGGAGCATCTTGGTGACGGCTTGCCGCAAGGGGCCTTCGTCTTCGACTACCAGCACGGAGGCAACCCGCGATGGCTTCGGCGCCTCTTCTACAAGGATCGTCGCGCCAGCAGTGACTGCAGCCGTGCTCGCGACAGGCAGCCATATCTGAAATGTAGTTCCCTTACCCGATTCGCTGGTCAGGCGGATCGCGCCCCCGAGGCTCCGCACGATGCCATCAACGATGGCGAGCCCCAGACCGTGGCCCGCGGATTTCGAGGTGAAGAACGGATCGAAGACCTTAGCCTGTGCTTCCGGTGGAATGCCGCAACCCGTGTCGGAGACCGCCAGTTCGAGGTAATCGCCGGCGGCCGAGGGGCTTGCGATCGAAAGCGTTTTCCCGGCCTTGATGGCGCCCGTGGTCACACGGATCACTCCATCCCGATCGCCTATGGCATCGGAGGCGTTTGTTACAAGATTCATCACAATTTGGCGCAGTTGCGCTGCATTAGCGCGCACGGGTGGAAGTGTATCGGCGAGATCCGTTTCCAGAACGGCATGTTTCGACACCGATACCTTGAGCAACTCGAGCATCTCCCTGACGATCCGGGAAACATCAACCAATCCTTCAGCCACGCTTTCTTTGCCGGCATAGATCATCAACTCGCGCACGATTTCCGAGCCGCGGATGGCCACATCGCGAATGGAGCGGAGTTCCTCTTCGGGATTTAAGCCGGCGGCCACCTCGGAGAGGGCCAGCTCCGCCTGCGCCAGCACCCCGCCCAGAAGGTTATTGAAATCATGCGCGATGCCGTTAGCCAGGGTCCCCAGACTCTCCAATTTCTGACGCGCCATGGTCTGTTCTTGTGCGCGCCGTAAATCTGTCACGTCCTGAACAGCGCCAAACACGCGCGCGGGGGAGCCTTCCTCATTCATAAGAACCTCCGAGACGGACCTTACAGTTCGCAGGTCACCATCAGGCCTCACGATCCGAAACTCCATCGAGTTTCCCCGCTTTGCCGAAACAATATGTCTTACTTCCCGCGTTACCATCTCCCGGTCTTGTGGCGCTACCATCTGGAAAAATTCTTCTTTATTCGGTTTGTAGTCGCCTGGCCGCCCAAAGATCCGAAAGCACTCCTCCGACCACATTAACTGCCCCGTACCGAGGTCCCAGTGCCAATACCCTACATGGGCAAGGCGCTCCGCATTCTTCAGGCGCTCTTCGCTTTCAAGTAAGAGCTGCTCCGCCATGACCTGGTCGGTAACGTCCTGCATCGAGCCGACAGTGCGAACAGGCGTACCCCGGTTGTCTCGGATCGCTTCCACAATGGTGCGCAAAAACCGCACATCACCATCCGGCCGGATGATTCGATACGACAACTCCACCGGCGCCATGCTCGAAGGCACTCCGGCGGCGGCCTCCCGGACCTTTTCGCGGTCGTTGGGGTGAACGAGCTCCAGGTAAGCGGTGAGGGTTGGGGCCGGGACTCCCGGCGATATACCGAGGATGCGAAACGTCTCATCGGAGTATTCGATGGACCCAGTCTCAATGTCCCGTCCCCAGCTCCCCAGCCTTGCGAGGCGCTGCGCATCCGCGAGCTGGACCTGTTGACTTCTGAGCCGCTCGGCCATGAGCTTCTGCTCGGTCACATCGATGCAGGAACCGATGTAGCCAACGAACGCGCCATCACGGTAATGCGGTATGCCATTGTCCAGGACCCAGCGATATTCGCCGTCGGCCCGCCGCAGGCGATACTCCATCTGGAAAGGGCGGTGAGCGTCAAACGAGGAAGTGTAGGTGGCGAGGCATCGGTCCAAATCGTTTGGATGCACACCTTCGGCCCAACCATTGCCCAGCTCCTGTTCCATAGCACGGCCGGTAAAGTCGAGCCATGGCTTGTTGAAGAAGGTGCAAAGTTTGTCCAGGCCGGATACCCAGATCATGACGGGAGCGGAATCGGCGATATTGCGGAAACGCTTGTCGCTTTCCGCGCGGATCCGTTCTTCGCGGCGGTGGGCTTCCAACTCGCGCCGCGCCTGCCTGGCGGAATCGGCAAGAGCCTCACTGACATTGGCAAGGGGCAGGACGGCGAGACCGATGAGAACCGCTGCGATCGCCCAGGCGACAACCGGCGGCGAGGGGAAATATCTCGGCAGATGCAGGCCGGCGCTCTCCAGCATCGTCAAACTCAGAACAAATGCGAGAGAAAGGGCGCCGATCCAGATCGCAGCACGCCGGCCCACGAGCCAGGCTGATACGACAATGACCGCGATGTGACTCAGCAGCGCGGGACTCGCTATGCCACCCGAGAGCAGCACGAACAGAGCCAACATGAGCCAGGCAGTTGACAAAAAAATCCAACCGCTCAGTCTCACATAGCCCCGCCTTAACAAGAGCATGGAGGCTGCTGTGACGGCAATGATCACGGCCCAGTAAACGCTGGCAGCGGGTTTCTTCACTACAAAGAAGGGGACCACTAACGCAAGGTAAAGAACGCCAAAACACAGTGTGGCGCGAAGGATTGAGTTCAGCGCTTTGGCGGCTAGACTTTTGGCAGGATCGCCATCGAATTCAGACGGTTTCTCGGGCCCTTTCCGCGGCCAAAGACGGCTCAAAAATGTGGGCATAGGGATCTCAAAAATTTGTCGAAGGCCGCTGAGCAATCATACACCGACAGCGTCTGGGAGGAAACGTGGCCGGTACAACGATTGACCTGGCGGATAACGCACCTTTGTCCTGGATTTAATGAACCGCCGTCAGGCGTCGAGAGATCACTAAGAAACCGGCTTCGTACCGCGTGTAGCTTCGTACCGCGCGCATTAGGAGGGGAAATGTACATCCGGCCTGAAACCGACGCCCGGCGCTGTTTAGCAACGCTATTGTGCGGGGGGATCCTGTGCCTGCCGCTGCCCGCAGCTAGGGCGAGCGACGAATTAGCAGCGGGGGTTGCGCCGAATGCGGCTATAGCGCCCCCCGCCCGGACGGCCTCCGGTTCGCTTATCGGCGTGACATTAGCCCCCGGCGGGCTTTCTTTGGCCGCTGTGGCTGTTGTGATTCGGAATGTCTCGAACGGTACATGGCGTCAACTAATCAGTGACGCGGACGGAAACTTCTCGGCAAGGGATCTGCCGCCGGGCATGTACGAGATTGCTGCTTCGAAAGAAGGCTACGCGGCGCCGGGCGAAATAATCGAAGTTGTCGCGAACCGAACGGCCAACGCGAATGTACAGCTCAGTCGCGGGATCTCCGGATCTCTGCGCGGTGTTACCCTTGCCGCAGACGGATTTTCGATTGCGGGAGTCAGTATTGCGCTTCACAGCGTGGATGGCTCGATCGATCGCAACGTGACTACGGACGCCGACGGGATCTTCATGGCTCGCGATCTTCCACCAGGGCCTTATCAGGTTTTCGCCAAAGAACCCGGTTTTTCCGACACGTCCCCAATTATTGTGGAGGTTGTGCGGAACCGGACGGCTAACGCCAGTCTGGTGCTGGAAAAGGGACCGCCGACAAGGTCCGGAACGGACAGGTCGGCGGCGCTACCAGACGCCAAACCAATTCCGATCGCCCAAGCGACACCCGCGCAAACCGCGCCACTCGCTTCGGCTCAAACTCCATACTCTCCTCCGAAGAAGGGGGACCCGGGCAATCGGCCCCCTTCTGCTGCACCTGCCGTGGACACCCGGACGCCGTTCGCTTTCGGTGATTTCACGTGGTTGAACGGCAGTCCGCGGACTAAAGACGTGGTGGGCGATACACCGTTCTTCACGCCGGAAGTCAGATTCGATACTCATTATGCGACGGATTTTAACCAGCCCATCGACCACACGATCGTCGGCTCAACCGAGCTTTTCCGCTCCGGGGAAGTCCAGATCGAGCAGGCCAGCGTCGGCGGTGATTTTCACTGGCAGAACGTGCGCGGCCGAATCCTGTTCATGGAAGGGCTGTTTGCCACCACGACGCCGCGCAACGACGCAAGCTCGGCAACCTTCGTCGGAATTGGAAATACAGGCGGAGTCGGTCAGTGGGACCTCCAGAATGCTTACAAATATGTGTCAGAAGCTTGGGGCGGGTATCACTTCAACGTTCAACACGGACTCAATGTCGATGCAGGAATCTTCGTGTCGTACATTGGTCTCTTCAGTTACTACAATTTCGACAATTGGACTTATCAACCGTCTTATGTGTCATCCAATACTCCCTGGTTCTTTAACGG
>CAZKVF010000037.1:0-5665 GCA_964556085.1 uncultured Solibacteraceae bacterium | reverse complement strand
CCGCCGAACCGGCCACGGTGCTCGAGGTCGCCGCGAGCTTCGGCTTCGTGCGCGAGACGAACTACGGCCGGCTGTTTGACGTCCGGGTCGAGCCGCGGCCGGGCAACTTGGCCTACACCAGCCGCCGGATCCTGCCGCACACCGACAACCCCTACCGCGATCCGGTGCCCGGTTTGCAAATCCTTCATTGCTTGCGGGCAGGTCGCGAAGGCGGCGCCAGCCTGTTCGCCGACGGATTCGCCGTGGCAGAGACGCTGCTAAAAGAGGATGCGGAAGCATTCGAAATTCTGGCATCCACGCCCGTGCGCTTTGCCTTCTCCGACGCCGCGGCTTCTCTCACCGCTGAGCGCTCCATCATCCAGCGCAATCGTGACGGGTGCGTCGAAGCCGTGCATTACAACAGCCGGTCGATCGCGCCGCTGCGCATGGCGGCCGGCAAGATGGTCTCGTTTTATCGGGCATACACTGACTTTGCGCGGCTGCTCGCGGACCCGCGGTTCGTGCTCACTACCTCGCTTGTAGATGGAGAACTGGTGATGTTCGATAACCGCCGTGTACTACACGGCCGGACCGCTTTCTCCTCTGCCGACGCCCGGCATTTGCAGGGCTGCTACCTCGATCAGGACGGCTTGCGCAGCCAGATTGCAGTTTTAAAACGCGATGGACATCGTTGACCAGATTCTCGAACTTTTCCAAGCGCGCGGCGACGCGGCCTACCTGGGCGAGCCGGTTTCGCAGACAGAACACGCTCTTCAGGCGGCACATCTGGCCGTCCAGGAGGGCGCGTCTGATGCGCTCGTAACCGCGGCGCTGCTGCACGATATCGGGCATCTGCTGGGACCGGAGGATGACCCGGCGGAGCGCGGAATCGATGCTGTCCACGAGGACCGGGGTTGCGCCTGGCTGGCGCCGCATTTCGGCCCGGAAGTCACTGAGCCGATCCGTCTGCACGTTATGGCGAAGCGCTACCTGTGCGCTGTGGACGCGGCGTATCGCGAGTTGCTATCACCAGCATCCATTCGCAGCCTGGAGCTGCAGGGCGGCGCGTTGAATAGCGCCGAGGCGGAAGTTTTCCAGCGCAACCCGTATGCCGCCGGCGCGATACGCCTGAGGCTCTGGGACGACCGAGCCAAAATTCCCAACCTGGACGTGCCGGACCTCGGTCACTATGCGGCGACTCTGCGGCGGTTGAAGCTGCAAAAGTAACGGCGGGTGGTTGGGCTGTTGCTTCGCTATTGCAAAATTGCAAGAGCAAAACCGGACCCGTCGGCAACCCGGTTTGTAACCGAGAATTCAGACAATCTTCGCCTTCTTGAAATAGTTCCAAGGGTACACTCGGAAGCACAACTAAAGTTCACTGCGAGCGGGTAACGGCCCGACGAGCCTGCTTCATACGCCCGGGCGCATTCCAGTTCTTGTGGGAGGAAATTGATGAGATTCAACGTGTGTCTTGGCGCTGCCCTGATATTGTTGCCTGCCGCTGCGTTGGCACAGTCCACATACGGAACCATTTACGGGACCATCACCGATCCGAGCGCGGGCATCATACGGGATGCGGCAGTCGAAGCGAAGAATCCGGGCACCGGCGCGATTCGTTCGGTGAAGACCGGCGCTGATGGGTTGTATCGCTTCGTGAATCTGGATCCGGGCACGTACTCTATCTCGGTCAGTTCCTCAGGGTTCGCGACCCAAAAGAAAGACGTTGAACTGCTGGCCCGCCAGGAGTTCCCGGTGGACTTCCAACTGCAAGTCGCTGGAGCGGGTGAGACCACCGTCCAGGTAACTGCCGGCGTCGAAGTAAGCGATCAGCTTACGCTTTCGGATTCGAAGTCGGGTGACGTGCTGAACTCCGTCCCGCTGAACTTCCGAGCCACGAACAATCCCAGCCCGATCATCGCTGCCGCTCTGGCGCCGGGTACCAACATCGATAGCGGCGGCAATATCACCATTGCCGGGCAACTGCCCACGGCGACCTCGTTCTCTTTGGATGGCATCTCCACGCAATTGCCGCGCTTTGGAGGCCCCAGCCGCGACCTGTTCCCCTCGGTGGAAGGGATCGGGGAATTCCGCGTGAATACAGCATCGAACAGCGCCGAGTATTCGCAGCCGACCGATCTTACGGTGATCAGCAAGAGCGGTTCTAACGATTTTCACGGCGGGGCGTACTGGTATTTTCAGCGCCAGGACTTTAACGAAAAAGATCAGATCGCCGGCAACGTTCCGACCGGGGACGCGAACGATTTCGGGGTTTCGTTCGGTGGGCCGGTTCTGTTTCCACACGTGTACAACGGTAAGAACAAAACTTTCTTCTTTTTCGATTACGAAGGCGTGCGGTTGAATCAAAACGGCCTGATCCAAACCTTCACGCCGCCTTCGCAGTGGCGCACGGGTGACTTTTCGGCGACCGGCGTGACGATAATTGACCCCACAACACAGCAGCCGTTCGCCAATAACACGGTACCCATGACTCGCATCAATCCCGTATCGGCGAAGATACTACCGCTATTTTTCCCCAATCCCACTTCGTCCGCCCCGGTGTTAAGCAGTCCGAACCTGACTCAACCTTTCCCGGGCACTTACAGCAATGACGGTTTCGATGGCCGCCTCGACCAGGTCATCAACTCGAATCATCGCGTGTGGGGCCGGATCACCCAGAAAACCATCACCAACTCCGGCAACTCCGCGGCCCTCGGAGCGCTCGGCCTCACTGGCGCTCAGTCCTACAATCCCCTGATGGGCGCTTTCAGTTCCGACGTCGACGCGACGAATCTGGCGGCGTCGTACAACTGGATCATCAAAGGGAATCTGATCAATGAATTCCGGATAGGGTTTTCGCGAGTCAACCCCGCCCAGACCTATCCCCAAGCTACTCAGGGCGATTCGATCATTTCCAGCCTGGGCATTGCGGGCCTGCCTGGGTCACCGAAGAACGGCTTGGGCGGCGTTCCAGTTTTCTATGTCGGCGACTTTCTGGGCGGCGCGACCAACCAGTTCGGACATCCGCGCATCGATAAGAACTTTACCTTCGAATTGGGTGACAATCTGTCGTGGGTGAAAGGCGCGCATAACTTCAAATTCGGATTCGAGTTTCTGCGCCGGAGTTACGTCGACCAGATCACCTTTCTCTTGGGGGATGAATATGGCGACTACTCCTTCTTTGGCGGCTTTACTGCCGCTCCCGGCACAAGTCCCGGAGATGTGAATGCTTTCTCGGATTTTCTACTGGGTATCGTTTCCGACGCCCAACAGGCGCAGAACGGGCCGGACGGAAGACCTTACGGTTTCCATTACGGCGGCTATGGCCAGGACGAATGGCGCGTCCGTCCGAACCTGACACTGAGCTACGGGCTGCGGTATGAAATCAATACGCCGTTCAACGATGAAACCACGCAACTCGGCAACTTCGACCGCAACTATCCCGGTGGACGGCTGGTAGTGCAAGGACAGAAGGGACTCTCGTTAGTCAATCCTTTATGGAAGGCAGCGGTGGGTAATACGCCTTTCGTGACCAACGATCAGGCAGGCCTGCCTGATACTTTGCGCTACACGTATAAGACCAATATTCAGCCGCGGCTGGGGATCGCATGGACTCCCGGCACGCAACACGATACAGTCATCCGCGCATCCGGGGGGATTTATTCGGTCCCGGTACTGGGTGCAGTGCTGTACTCGCTGCTGGGTGTGGATACCAGTTACTTCGCGGACTACCCCTCCTCGCCGACTAATCCCCGCACTTTCCAGAATGTCTTCTCCGGCAGCGCGGCTGGTGTTGCTTACCCGTCTTACAGGCGGGCCAATCAGTACGATTTGAAGGACCCGCGAGTGATTCAATGGACCTTCTCGATCGACCATAACCTGGGTTGGAACACGTTGGCGCGCGCCAGTTACACCGGTTCGCACACGATTAACCTGATCTACAGTCCCGACCTGAACCAGGTGGCTCCCAACACCCTCGGATATGCCGCCCTGACCGCTACTCCGGCGCTGCGGCAACAGAACATACGATACCCGAACTTTTCGGAGGTTCTGACGCGCGATAACGGCGAGATGGATAAATACGAAGCTCTGAGCCTGGAGCTGAACAAGAGGTTCTCGAGCGGCTTGACTTTCTCCAACAATTACACCTTTGCCAAGAACATCACCAATGCGCTAGGTACCGCGCCCAATGGGGCAGTCCCGGTGGGTGGACAGATCGACAACGGCAACAACGTGCAGAATTGGTACAACATCGCAATGGACACCGGTAACGCCTACTACACGCCGCGGCACCGGTTTGTCAGTACCTTCGTGTATAACCTGCCTTTCGGGCGCGGGCAAAAATTCGCGGGTAACGTGAGCCGCGCCGCCAACCTGGTCGTCGGCGGCTGGGCGCTTACGGGCGTGACGCTGTTGCAGTCCGGCCCGTGGCTGACGCCATACTTTCCAACCTCCTCGTCAGATCCTTCCGGAACGAACCCCTCGCAGCGATCGGTAAAGCAACAGCGCCCCGACTGCGTCTCAGGCAAAACCGGATACCTCTCCAACCCGACCACCGAGGATTACTTCGATTCCACCGCGTTCGTGATTCCGGCGAGTAATATCGGCCGGTATGGCAATTGCGGCGTGGGTATCCTGGAAGGCCCCGGCACGGCGACTTTCTCGATGTCGGCGGGGAAGACATTCCGGATTACCGAGCGGATGGGCGTTCGCTACGAGGCGCAGTTCGCGAACCTGTTCAACATCCTGAACAAGGACGTGCCCAACATGAACGTGCACGCCAGCAATTTCGGGCAGATTACCGAGAGCCAACCGGTAGGGCTCGGGCAGCAGGCAGGACCCCGTACCATCCAGATGATGCTCCGGTTCCAGTTCTGATTTAGGCGGCCATTAAAGGCGCGCGCTTGGGCGTTACCCTGGGCGCGCGACTCAGTTTAGGTACGGCGTACGCTTCGATCTGCCAATTTCCACCAACTCGTCACACTTCATTCCGATTTCCAGCAACCTAAGGTGCTGGTTTCAAGGGTCATCCCAACGGGGGCGGGGCAGTCAAATTGCCTCATGTCGAAGCCGACCTGGATGAGAAGCAGCCGCATGAGTTCTTTCACGCTATCCGCCAGAGAATGGGAAATGCCGGAGCAGTGATCGCTGTCTTCACGCCGGGGGATGTCTCCGTCGCCATCGAGACGACGGTTGCGTCTGTGTCCGGCCGGAAAATCATACTCATTGCTGAGGATCCCGAGAGTGTTCCGCGCCTCCTGCGGGGACTGCCAGGCGTGCGGAAGACCGTTAGCCCGATGGAATTCCGAGAACGATTCACCGAGCTGGCAGACATGCTCCGCGGCGAACCGATCCGCTCACAGGGGTAGAATCGATGCAGCATGGCCACAGCTTGGGAACGGCTTAGGGGCCGCCTTCGGGGCCGCATCAAATACCACATTACGCTAGGCGGGCTCCTGTTTACGCTGGCCATGTTGTTGGTCGGCCTCGGGGCGGTGGTATCGGCTAACAACCTTCTGTTCCTGATCCTGTCGGCGATGATGGCCGCTGTGCTGATCTCGGGCCTGGTGAGCCGCCTATGCCTGGCGGGCCTGGAACTCGACTTTCTGGTTCCCGAGCATGTATGCGCGGGGCGCACCGTCCCTGGCCGCCTGCTGGTGCGCAATCACAAGTGGCTGATCTCCTCGTT
>CAZKVF010000036.1:0-8016 GCA_964556085.1 uncultured Solibacteraceae bacterium | reverse complement strand
GCACGGCGCCGATGGTTTCCGAATTGCGCCGGATCTGGATGGCGCGCTGCCGCTCCTGCACGATCATGATCCGGCGTGTTTTTTCTTCTTCGGGAATCTGGTCGCCCATGGCCAGCGCGGCTGTATTCGGGCGCGGCGAGTACTTGAAGCTGAACAGCGAATCGTACTGGACATCGTCCAGTAACTTAAGGGTGGCGTTGAAATCGGCTTCCGTCTCTCCCGGAAACCCGACGATGATGTCGGTCGTGAGGGCAATGTTGCGCCGGGCGTTCTTGAGCCAGTCGATGCGCCGCATATACTCGTCGCGCGTGTAGAGCCGGTCCATGGCGCTCAGCACGCGATTCGAACCGGACTGCACCGGAAGATGGACGTGGTCGCAGAGCACGGGATTGGAATCGATGGCGTCCACAATCGGTTTGACGAAATCGCGCGGATGCGATGTAGTGAAGCGCACGCGCCGGATGCCCGGAGTCTCGCCCACTCGCGCCAGCAGCGTGGCGAAATCCCATCCCGCGGAAGACGGATCGCGGTAGCTGTTCACGTTTTGTCCCAGAAGCTGGATCTCGGTGTAACCCGCGTCAGCCAGCCGCCGGGCCTCGGCCATGATGTTCTGGCTCGGGCTGCTGCGCTCGGGGCCCCGCGTAAATGGCACCACGCAATACGCGCAGGATTTGTCGCAACCTTCAATGATGGTGATATAAGCGCGGTGCGGATTGTCCCGGCGCGTGAACGGCGTTTCAAATGTTTCGTCCGTATCCAGACTGAGGCCGGTGACGCGGCGCTCGCCCGCTTCCAGTTGCACCAGCATCTGCGGCAGCTTGGTGTAGCTGGCGGAACCGGCCACGAGGCTCACATGCGGCGCACGCTCAAAAATCTTCTCCCCTTCCTGCTGCGCCACGCACCCCAGCACGCCGAAAACTTTTCCCTTGCCCGCAGCACGTTTGAATTGCTGCAGACGGTTGAACACCTTCTGCTCGGCTTTGTCACGGATGCTGCACGTGTTGTACAGGACCAGCTCGGCGGCTTCCGGCGTCTCGACCTGAGAATACCCTCGCGCAACCAGCGTGCCGATGACTTTCTCCGAGTCGTGCGCGTTCATCTGGCAGCCGAAGGTTTCGATGTAGAAAGTCCTGGAAGTCACGTTTTTTCATTTTAACGCGTTGAATCGAGTCGAATGGCAGGGAGCCGGCGCGGGGGGATCCGATAATCCGCAATCCAGCGGCGCAGGTTCAATTTGAGCTACGTTTCGTTTCTGACAGCCCGCGTGCCGTCATCGCGGCGCTCCAAGGGGTGCGTTTTATGGTCGACCGGCAACAATGTGGCTCCGTAAACACATCGCCGCAAAAAGGCAGGAACCAAGAGCCAAATAATCGTCAGGCGGCAAAAACCAATTCCAAATAACGACGCGACCGCAGCCGCAATCCTGCCGCGCCGTAACGAGGGCAGGGTCCTGCGTGTGAACAGGGCCCGTGCGGCAATGATTTCCATTTTCGTGGGGAGAAGGACGAGCGAAACAAATACGATGCAACGGGCAATTTGGTAACGAAAAATCTTAGGGCAGGAATAGTTCCAGGCCACGAAGTTTTCATACAACAATGCGAACAGGAGCGCCCGATCCATGGGTGAAAGGCTCGACGAGCGCCGCTGAGCCTGTTCCACCCGGCGGCCTGACCAGGATGCCCCGTCACGGCTGACGACGTATGGAATACCGTTGAACGTGCTGTCGAGTAAGGTTGGCTGATAAGAGAGATCGAGCCAATCCGCGAGAGTGCGCATCACTTCGGCAGGATCACGGTGCATATCTTCGAAGCGTACTGTGCGCGTTCGAGATTCCATCCCGACAAGAGGTCGATCGTTATCGGTCAGACATTCCAGCGCCGAGTATGGGGCGCGGATGTAAGTTCGTGGAAGATCCTCGTCTATTCTGCCAAGAAGGTAACGAAACATTCCGTTACTAGAGGAGATGGGGTCACGAATGGTGTGGACGAATTTGGCCTGCGGAAAGTCCTCGACCAGGCATCTTGCTACAGAATCATCCCAATCGTGTTGTGCGTAAACGATCAACGGGTGCGAGCTTGCCGGCCGGCGGCCAAGCGCCACATTGTAGGCTATGTGCACGAACAAAAAGAAAGCCCGGCGTGACTCCAGGAACTCTGTGGGCCAACCACCATAGTGCTCAAGAAGCGCCTGTACCGCGGCATAATACTTGGCGGGCGAGATGGCGAAGGCGCCTTCGAAAAACCGGATCTCGAACGAGTTGAGAACCGGGTACGCGAGCAATTTATCGCGCAACGGCAACGAGGGGTAGCCGTAAAAGAAATCGTACACTCTCTGGCTGCAAAGCTCAGGAAGCACGATGACATCGTCATGTCCGTCGAATAACTGGCTAGCAGTAGCGAACCGGCTCTGCCCCAAGTCAAAATGGCGAGGGCCCTGTCCATTGCCCGCACATCGTAGTGACGCAGGTCCTCGACTTTCTCTGCAATGACAGACCGCAAATCCTTGGCCTGTTCCGCGCCAAACAAAGCACTGGCCCGGAGGAGGATTTCTTCTGCGCTTGGATTCAGGTTCGCCGGCCTTATTCGCTTTCTTAACTGTGAGAGCACGAGTACTATTCCTCCACCGTTTCCTGATGCTCAACGAAAATTGAATCGCTCCGAACTGCCCTTAATTGCACTATTATTCAACCTGTCACTCCTGCAGCGTCAAGCCCGGCGCGCTGCCCAAGCTCGCGTCAGGTAGGTCGTTTCGATTTCTCCCAGACCGGCGGTTTTGCGCTCCACGAAATCCAGAAATCTGGTGAACAAATCCGGCCCAAGCTGCACCCGCAGATCGTTGACCGATCGCCAGGCGCCCAGATATTGTTCGGCAGTTTGCCTGGCTACATGCCGGGCTTCCAGGTAAACCACGTCCTCAAAGCCCGGCTTGGCCCACAACATGTCCGTAAGTCTGTCGGTCAGCCCGGAGCGTCCCGAAGAAACGCGTTTCACTTCCGGGTTGAGACGCGTGATTTCCTGCTCGATTTCCACCAGGAGCGGATTGAGCTCGATCATTCGCGGGTTCCATAGGGCGACAAAACGCCCGCCTGGCCGCAATATTCTCTGGAATTCCGCGCAGGCTCTGTCGAAGTCAGTCCAATGGAAAGAGGAAGCCATGCTGACAAAATCGTAAGCGTGCGACGGCAGACCCGTGTCCTCGGCGGTGCCGCGGCGCCAGACGATTTTGTCTTGTGGCGCGCTCAGAAGGCCATGCCGCCGCATTTCATCGCTCGGCTCTACGGCGGTAACAGAACGGAGGCCCTGCGCGGCCAGCAACCTGGTCCAAATGCCGGTTCCCGCACCGATATCGACCGCATCCACTTCGCGGGCCGGGCGCCCAACCAGCGAAAGGACCGCTGGAACTATGCTTGGCGCATAGCCGGGGCGATACTGGGCGTAGTCGCCCGCGAGGGCGTCGAAGTTTCCGTGTTTGATTAATGTTTCAGTCATTTTGGGGTCTCGGTTGAATATGAAATGGCCGGCCGTTCCCGCATGCAGCCAGGTATCCCGGCCACCGACTGAATCGAGACTGCGTTCAGTTCTCGACGCACAGTTCACCCTCGCGAATCATCTTTTCGTAAAGTGTCAAGTCATCCGAACTGTCAACCTCGCCCCATTGCCCGGCAGCATCCACGGTTCTGATAGCGAAGCCCGATTCCAGCAACGAGCGCAGAAGCGTGGTCATATCCATGGCATCGCGAGTCTTGGCGTCAACGCCGGCAAGCAGAGCCTCCGCGGCGCGCCACGCCTCGGGGGTGAATCGGAGCAATCCCATATACTGCCCCTGGATATCATCCATTTGCGTCGTTCGTCTGCCGATATCGATGAGGTTGCCGCTGGCATCCGTCCGAAATGTCTCCGCGTCACTCAATGGATCGGCAAACCGGCGGGCCCACAAGTCTCGCCAACTGCGATCGCAGGCGACCACCAGATCGCCGGATGAGGCGGCCAAGTCCCGGACGACGCCGTGTCCATAAAAAATATCGGCATAGCTGATGACAACGGAGTCGGATCGCAACCATGGCGCCGCCGCAACCAGCGACATGACCATGTTCGTTTCGGCCCAGCGCGGGTTCTCGAAATACGTGACGCCCTCGATATTGATCATATTTCCCAGATAACCGCGCACGATCCCGATGGTGGAAACGCCACCGCGGCGAAGCGCTGCAATTTGGCGCCTGACTAGCGGCTGGTGAGCGAGCTCGACCAGGCATTTGGGCCGATCCTCGGAAAGAGCACCCATGCGGCTACCGCGTCCGGCGGCGAGAATGATGGCGCGCATGGTTCAGGCTTCGAAAAACCGGGAAAACAGGGCAACGTCATCTGCGGCAGACGGGTCCAGACGTTCCGGATGCCACATCACGCCGATGATCGGGCGATCGCAGTGCCTGACAGCTTTGACCACACCATCGTCGGCAATGGCCCAAGTGACCAGCGGAGGGACAACCTCCGTGGCGCCAAAATGATGAAAGCTATTTACCTCTACACTCCGGCCATCGATCGAAATCCGCTGCCGCGGGGCCACATGGCCCTGCACCTGTTTGAGCCGCGTACCGAAGCGGTGCTGAATCATTTGCATTCCAGGCAAACGCCTAGAACCGGTAAGTTCCGGCGCTCGGCGAAATCCAGAAGGGCCGTCTCGGTTGCATCGCGATCCGGGGCATCGCCGCCATAGGCCGTCAAATCGTTCCCGCCGGTGAGGACAATGCCGCCGACATTTTCACAGATGGTCAATGCGGCGTCGACCGAATTGGGGATCGGAATAGGAATCAACCCGCAGCGGAGGAGGAATTTTGCCCACACCTGATCCAGACAGTCGCGCCGCGTGGCATGTGGGGGGTCGACTGCCACCCGCTGGGTGACGGCAACGGTTTTCATGATATGACCTGTACCTGCTGGTTGCCGCAGTCAAGGCAAATCTTGCTCGCTCTGTTCCAGTGTGCGAACAACGTTTCGCCGGCCCCGATAACGGCCGGCATGGCGAGCTCATTGGCGCGGATCGCCATGTGAGAATTCACGCCGCCGAATTTGGTGACAAACCCGGCAATGCCGCGGCTGAAGATCCAATCGAACCCGGGATCGGCGCTTGGTACGAATAAAATCGTGTCTTTGATGTCTTTCGGTGAATGGTCGATGCTGCTGACTGGCGCGGTCACGCACTGTTTGGTGACGAAGTTAGGATGGATCGACGGCAGATGGAATGCGAACGCATCGTCGGGCGAAGAGATTAGCGGCGGCAGCACGATCTGGCGCGTGAGGCTATGGCCGCGCTTGCCTTCCGCGACGCTCGCCTTGAGCCTGGCGGTTACGTTGCCGCTCTCGGCGTAGAGCGCGCGAATATCGGCGACGTCAAGGAAAGAACAATCCTCGGTCGAAAGTCCATGCTCCTCTCCGATCTGCTTGATGAGGGAGAGAGCGTCGCTCAGGCTCTTCGTAAAGATGAACTTGGCATACTCGCGCCCCTCGATTCCACCCTTGATAAAGTCAATGAGGCTGAGGATATCGTGATCGATGCCGTGTTCTTTCAATAAACGCTCGAGCGAACGCAGCTGGCTGACGGACAACGCAAAGCGCGATGCGGCTGATGGCTGCTCGCGGCGAGTGGACCAATCGAAGTACACATCGGGCGCCTCGTCATACCGCGGCGAGAGAATATCGTATGTGCCGGGACGAAGGTGCCCGTACCGGCTCAAGAATTCATCTTTCGTTAAGCGAGCGTAGTCCCGGCCGATCTCTGAGCCGACGGTTTCGAGATCCGACATGAACATCGCGTGGCCGGACCTGTCTAAGACTCCCGTGGCTACCAGCGAATTCAGAAATTGCGTGGCGATAAAGCCCGCTCGCGCCAATCCGGCAAACGGAAGCGTTCCATACCGCTTGCAGTCTTCCAGCAGCCAATATACGCGGGAAATCTTGTCGATCGAAGCATCGCGGATCTTGGGCAGGCGCTCCACCAGCTCCTCGACCTTTTCACGATCGTGATGCCACAGGCCATTTTGATTGTTGATGATCTTATTGGTCAGATTGCGGAGCAAACCGGTAATTTCGTCAATGTCGTCATGCGAGAACCCGTCATTCGTGAGCGCCGAAAGCCGGGTTGGAAGATCCAGCGTGTAGCACGAAAAAACAATCTCGAACTCGACCTTGTCGTGCAGCGTGGGTTGCGCCAACAACCGCTCGATGTAATAGTTGACCAGCCGCTCCGCTAAATCCGCCTTCATGTCGCGCGGGATGAATGAATTGAAGCTCACGCGGACATCGATGTAGGGCAGCCCGTGAAAGCTCATGAGCAGAGGAAAGCTGCGCAAGTTTTTGTATCCGTAGTTGTCCCGTTGATAAGCCCAGATCGAATCCGTAATCAGTTCTCTGTAAAGCGAGAGGGCCAAAGGCCGGGGCTTCAGTCCTATGATTTCGGCGGGGTTCCAGTCGGGCATGACCCCCAAACACCGATCGATTGCCATGGAGGTAAGGATGCGGCTTGGTTAACAGCGCCACTTTCTGCGCGATCTCGTTAGCGGCGACAACCGTAGCTTCGGCATCCGTGTATGGTTGCTTCAGCGCCAGCGGACGCACTTGCAAAAGATACACAGCGCCGTTCCTGCCGACTGCAAATTCCACGTCGATCGCATCGCAGGCGAGTAGAGATTCAAGTTCCCGTAATACATCCAGAATGGGCTGGAGGTGGCCGGGAACTCCCTCCTGGCCGGACTTGAGACAGATAAAAGTCTTGAGGTTTTCAGCGGTTCCCGACGTGACTAGATCGCAGCGGCCGGAGTAATCGTCATAATTGATGACGAAGTACGGCCCGCCGCCATGCGGTTCGCGGGTAACCGCCACACCGGCCATCGACACTTCATGCAACATCGGCTGCACGAGGATCTGGTCGTTCTGGCAACCGTCGGCCGCGTATGACGCAATCACGCGTTCCACCGCGGACGGGATGGCTGCGGCGCCTTCAACTCCGGATACCGAAGTGAATTTTCCAGCCTTTGACTCCGACTTTGAATCCTCGCCCATGGCGCTGCTTCGGACGATGAGCCGTTCGGACCCCCACGGGGCGGTGGCGATGCGCTGGAGCACGCCCGGACGATCGCCGCGCCACTCGGCTACAGAAAAGCGGACCTGCGGAAGGATGGCCGCACTACGCAATAACGGAGCGAGCCGCTCAAGTGTTTCGGCCTTCGTGCCGAACTGTATCGTGTTCCGGCTGGCGGACGATGCCTGTTGCTCTAGCCGCGAGACACTTTCCAGAATCAGCCGAGCTGCCTCCTCGGGTTCCAGCGAGCCGTCATTGTCCACGATCAGGTCTGGGGCCTGCGGAATCTCAGCTGGAATATCGAGCCCCACAATATTCTCCGGCCGCCCGTCGCTGGCAGCCGAATATACTCCCTTGGTGTCGCGACGCTTGAGTTCCTCCAAAGGAACGCGCACGAAAATCTCGTGGTACCCGGGAATGTTTTCGCGATTCCAACGTTGCACGTCGTGGAATAAAGAAATCGTGGAGCAAACGACATCGAACCCTTGCTCCGCCAGCATACGGCAGAGCCTGCCGTTCCGCATCGCAGCTGCTCGCCGGTTCTCGGCGCTGTAGCCCAGATCACCCGAAACGGCCGCGCGGAGCGTGTCTCCGTCCAGAAAGATTACCTGGCAGCCGGAAGCGCGCAGGCTTGCCGACAGTTCGCGACCGATGCTGGTCTTTCCCGCCGCAGATAGCCCTGTAATCCAAAAGACACGACCGGGTTTGCTGTTAGCTCTGGAGTTCGTCAAGACAGGCTCCGCCTGACCTCTGAGCTCCCCAGGGTGACAACCAGGGAGCAATTCTTCATAAGTACTACAGTTCCGTTAATGCAGAGCCTAGGCGCCGACTGTCGTCGGCGTCATTGAGCAGAGAAACTTGGCGCCGGCGGTGCAACGGAGAGTGCAGACTGGAAGAGCCAGGCGGCAAGCTATGGTCGATTAGATTCTTGGCGCCAAGTGC
>CAZKVF010000035.1:0-42841 GCA_964556085.1 uncultured Solibacteraceae bacterium | reverse complement strand
CCGGCGATCTTGTCGCCGGCTTTGCTCCAAGCCACCCATCATCCTACTGTGCTGCAGCCCCGCGGTACGGCGGTTCCTGATACGCCGATACCAGGCTCGCGTTTCCGTCCCGATCAATCGCCTTGACGCCGAGGACGACATTATCTATCGACACATCAGACAGTGTGTAGCTGGTCACATTGCCGACCCAGATCTCCTTCTCCCACGTGGGCGAAGTAGTCGGCCGCATGACGACCGCGTACCCGGCCAGATCCGGAGCGGTGCTACTTTGCCAGCGCAGGACGGCGTCGTATCCGGAAGTTCCCCGCGTCAGCATTGGAATACGCTCCCCTTTTCGCGTGCCGCTCTGGAAGACCCAATCCACCACCGGCGGCGCTGGCGCCGAGGCCAGGCTTGCTGCAACCGCCGCATTCATCCGCGCCACGCGCGTAGTGTAAGGCACCGACGAATTGGCCAGGGTGTCGGTCGCGCTATGCTGATTCGCGAAATTCTCGCTGGCCGACGTGAATCGAACAGCCGGATAACCGGCATCCACGAAGCTCATGTGATCCCCGCCGCGATTGAACCGATCCAGCCGGAAGACCAGCTCCAGGCGCATGGAGGGCACGTAGCGCTCGGAAACCTCCTTGGCATACCGCATCAGTGCCCGCGCGCCAGAGTCCTCCGGACCGGCCCCATAAATTCGCAGCACATCGGTGAAGGAGCGCCCGTTGCCGGAAACGTCCGTCCCAACGATATCGTTATTCAATACCGCCTCGATCTTCCGGCCAGCCTTTTTCGCGTCGGAGACATAAGCTTTGCTTCCGGCATGCGCGCCTTCTTCGGCCGAGAACGCGATGAACACCAGCGTCTTATCGAAGCGGTACTGGCTCATGATGCGAGCCAGTTCCAGAACCACCGCCGTTCCACTGCCATCGTCGGCTACGCCCGCCGCATGAACCTGTGCGGCCGTGCCTTCGGCGTCGATCTCCCCTTCGCCCGACGGGAAGAATTGCAGGTAGCGGCGGGCTTCGTTCTCCTCCATGCCGTTGTGAACGAGTTTGGCCACGCGCTCCGCCTCGGTCCCGGCCGGGCGGCGCGTCAGATTTACCGAGTCGTAATGCGCACTGACCAACACGGAAGTCTCCGGGTCGGTTGTGCCCGGCAGAACGGCGATGACATTGGCGAGATCGGCATCACTGGCATAGGCGCCCGCCTTTTTTACATGGAACGCCTGATAATTGACCTGGAGCCGCGGGCTGTAACTCTGAAATTCGCCATGAATCCATCGCATGGCGGCGCCGATCCCGTGCGCCGGGTCGTCCTGTGCCGACATGACGTGCCGCGTGCCGAAGCTCTCCAGCTTTTCGAGAATGGAACGGATTCTCTGCTCGGAGACCGACTGCACGATCCGTTCGATGGCAGGATTCAGGCCGGTCGAAGGGACTTGCGCGCCACCGATGCCGGCAAATAGCAGGAACGCAACGCATGCGCCGCTTAGATTCCGCATGGTTCCTCCTTCGAGGCTATACAATACCACTGGTGGTGAGCAGGCGGTCTGGTCGCCTGCCATGGGCCCCAGGAGGTTAACTTGTCTCACGAGCATAAGTCGTTACGCCGGGCTTTTCTTCGCCAGTCCGCTTTGGCCGCTATCGCCGGGTCAACTCTTCCGGCTTTTGCCCAGGAAACCTATCCCGGCGTCCCGGCCCGACGGCAGGACAGCAACAAATCCGGTCCCTCTCTAAGCCGCCAGTTCGCGCGCTGGGCCGCCGGCCTGCGCTACGAGGATCTTCCTCCAGCCGTGGTCGATCGCGCCAAGGGAGTCACGCTCCAGGCGATCTCATCCGTGCTCCTGGGCTACCAGACGCCGGCCGGACGGGAAGCTATCACGCTCATGAGTGAAGAAGAAGCTGGCGTGCGCAATGGCGCCACCATCATGGTCAACGGAGGCAAGGCTACCCGGGGCGGGGCAGCCTATGCTAACGCCGAGATGGCCCTGGCCGGGGGCAAGTGGGATACCTTTCGCATGCTGACGCATCCCGGCACATGTATCGTAACGTCGGCTTTGGCCGCCTCGGAAGCGAATGGCGCCTCTGGGAAAGACTTCATCACGGGCCTCGCAGCGGGCTACGAAGTGATGGAGCGCATGGCCGCCGAGTTCATTCCGACGGTAATGGCGCGCGGGTTTCATGCAGGCCCCGTGTTCGGAATATTTGGCGCCGCGGTCGCCGCCGCCAAGGTGATGCACCTTAACGAGGACCAGTTGAACAACGCGATCGGGATCTCAGTTAATCTGGCCGGAGGCAATGTCGAAAGCGGTGGGCTGCGCGAAGGCGGCGCGGCGCGCAATGCGATGCTGGCCGTTGCCATGGCCAAGATGGGTCACCGCGGCGGCGAGACGGCTCTGGAAGGCAACGCCGGTTTTTATTACGCTTATGCCGGCAACAACCAGGGCCGCCTTACCTACAGCTTTACCGGCGCGAGACAGGCCCGGCTGGACAGCGTCACGGCCAATCTCGGCAAGGACTGGATGTTCCTGGAGACGCTTTACCGCATTTATTCAATCTCCGGCTACAACATCGCGCATATTGATGTCACGGCCAAGCTGTGCGAGGAGCATAATATCCGCTATCAAGACGTTGATCGCGTCGAGGCTGTCGTAAACTGGCTCGAAACTCAATATCCCAGTCCCGCATTTCCGAGCTTGCGCGAAGACATCGGAGAGCCGGCTCGCGGCAGCACGCGCTATTACGCGGCGTACGGCGTTGTCCGACGCGGCTTTCCCATGTTGCCCTTTAAAGACGATCCGCCCGAGGTGCTGGAACTGATGAAGCGGGTCACGATCATCCCTTCGCACGAGATGACGCTTTTTGGCCCGCGCATCACCATCTTCACAAAGGACGGCAAGAGCTACACGAAGCAAGCCACCGGACGCGAATTCATCTGGGACTTCAATGAGGAGGCGCGGCGGATTCGCGCCATCGTCTCAGGCATCCCGGTCCCGCCGCAGCAGTACGAGGAGATCATCTCGACCTGCCGCGACCTCGACCAGCAAAGCCGGGCCGCCAAACTCATTGAGCTAACCGTGAAGAGTTGACGCAAATCAACCTCGCGAACTTCGCTTGCCATACTGTCACCGCCCGAAGTGCCTGCGCCGATGCGACGTGAGTGCCCACCAACAACAGTTTGATGAGGCGCCGCAAAACGGGATTCTTTTTTGAGGGTTTCCTGCAAATATTTGCTATCAAGCCTCAGCCGGGCTGCATCCGCCGGAATTGGTGGAGTGGTGCCAAAAACTTTGCCCGATTCGACGGATGCCCCTACCAAGCCTGTGCCGGCGCGGCGCTTCGAGAGGTGGGTTGTCCCCGCGATTATTGTGCTTCTGGCGGCCGGAATTGTAGTTCTGATCACGGGAAACTGGAATGGCTGGGTGAGTGAGAGCGTATCGCAGAAGACTGACGACGCGTACGTTAGAGCGGATCTCACTCCTCTCAGCACGAAAGTAGCGGGCCTGGTGGCAACGGTGCCAGTTGCTGATTACCAGCCGGTACAGGCGGGAGATTTGCTCGTCGCGTTGCGGGATGACGATTTCCGCGCGCAGGTGGAGCAGGCCGAAGCGGCTGTGTCCTCCGGCGAAGATGCCCTGATCCACAATCAGCGGCAGAAAGGGTTGCAGGACGCCCACATCGTTCAAGCGCAGGATGGCATTCATGCGGCGGAGGCCGATATCGCCGCGGCGCAAGCCGGAATTGAGGCGGCCAACTCGGCCATTGCCAATGCGCGCAGCGGAATCGACGCTGCCAAAGCAGAAGTAGAGCGCACTACTCTTGAAGAGAAGCGGCAGAAGGCGCTGATCGCGAGCGAGTCCGCAACCCGGCAGAAAGTAGAGCAGGTAGTCGCCGAGATGCAGCGCTTTCGCGCACAGCTAGCCGGCCGCCAGGACGACCTGAATACGGCGATGGCGCAATTGGCCAGCCGAAAGGCCGACCTGGATCGGGCGCGCGCTCACTTAGGTAGCGCGCAGGCTGAGCTCGAAGCTCAGAAACGCGAGCGTGCCGTGCTGGACTCTCAGGAACTGCTGCTTCGCGCCGATTTGCGTTCCAAGAGAGCTGCGCTTACATTGGCCCGGATCAATCTGGGTTATACGCGAATCACAGCGCCAGAAAAAGGGATCGTTAGCGAACGCAAGGTGCTCCCGGGCCAACTGGTCAGTCCGGGCACTCAGGTAATTTCGCTCGTACAAAGCGACGTTTGGATCGAGGCTAATTATAAAGAAACCCAGGTCCGCAACATGCATTCGGGCGACCGGGCTGAAATCCGTGTGGAC
This sequence comes from uncultured Solibacteraceae bacterium, assembly GCA_964556085.1. Lineage (GTDB taxonomy): Bacteria > Acidobacteriota > Terriglobia > Bryobacterales > Bryobacteraceae > PSRJ01. The sequence goes on along the minus strand of CAZKVF010000035.1, from coordinate 38,535 downwards.
GCATTTCCCGGAATGACCTTCAACGGGAAAGTAAATTACGTGGCTCCCGCCAGCGGCTCGCAGTTCGCATTATTGCCCCCGGACAATGCGACCGGCAACTTTACCAAAATCGTGCAGCGGATACCTGTGAAAATCGTGCTGGATCCCGGCCAGGCGGGCTGCGAGAGACTCCGCCCTGGACTGTCCGTGATCGCCACCGTCCACACAAATGGCGCGGCCCATTCAGAAAGATTCCCAAGGTGAGCTCCTCAGATACCAACCCATACGTGGGAATTGCGGGAGTCTTTCTAGGCGCTGGAATTGCTACGCTCAACGCCCGCTTGCTCAGTATCGGCCTACCCGACCTCCGCGGTGCGCTTGGCCTGGGTTTCGACGAGGCCTCCTGGATTCCCACGGCACTCAACATGGCAATGATGTTCAGCGGCGTCTTTGTGGTCTTTCTGAGTGCCTTGTACGGCCCGCGCAGGCTTCTACTGCCCGCGGCAGCGATATTCACCGTTGCGTCCGCATTGCTCCCCCTGGCCCCGGAATTTTGGGTGATGTTGGCGCTCGTGGTGATCGCAGGCATGGCCTCAGGTACGTTCTACTCTCTCACCCTGACCTTCGTGTTGACCGCCCTTCCGAAACCATTGATCATCTTCGGGATTGCTGCCTATGCGGCGGACATTGTTTTCGTCAGTAACTTCGCATCCGCGATTCAAGGGTGGTATGCCGAAAACCTCTCCTGGCGCTGGATTTTCTGGAATGCTGCGGTCTTTACCCCATTGATGATGATCTGCATCTATTTCGGAATTCCGCGGCACCCTTCGGTGAGTGCGCGTCCGAATTGGCGTGGATTTGCCTACTTCAGTCTCGGCTTCAGCCTTCTTTACGGGGCCCTCGATCAAGGCGACCGTCTGGACTGGCTGAACTCCGGTGTCATCGTCGCGATGTTTGCCGCAGGAATTTTCCTGGTGGGGGCGGCATTGATCAGACGAATCCGGGACCCGAACCCAACATTAGATCTTTCCTTCCTCAACCAGCGGAACATCATCATCCTGGCTCTATCCATCTTCGTGTTTAAGTTCGTGCACCTGGGCACCATCGTCCTCGTCCCTGGATTCCTGGGCAACATTCAAAGGTACCGGGCACTGCAAACCGGCCATGCGCTTGCCTGGGTCGCCCTGCCGATGTTTGCGGTAGTTTGGCTCGTCGCGGTAATCGTGATCCATACGACCTCGCGTCTGATTTTGGCGCTGGGCCTCACCATAGTCGCGGTGGGCTCGTGGATATGCGCGCACCTCGATAGTACATGGGCTGGAACCAGCTTCAGTATGGTGGAGCTTCTCCTCGCCGTCGGTTTAGCATGCACGTACATCGGCCTGGTGAGCAGTATCGTCTTGGAAGGACTCGAGGCGGGTGCTTTGACTAGCGCCACCAAAGCCGCGACGTTTTCCGGATTCATGCACTTCATCCGCATTTTCGGCGGCCAGGTCGGAGTAGCTGCCATGACGCGTGTAATCACGGTGCGCGAACGGTTTCATTCCAACTTGTTGGGACTACATGTGCAAGCCGGAAGTTGGCTCACTGCCGAACGGTTGAAGATTTTGACCGCAGGTCTGTTTCCAAAGTCCACGGGGTCAGGGGAGGCACAGAAACGATCGCTCGATATTCTGACCCAGCAAGTGCGGGCGCAGGCATACACCCTGGCCATAGCTGACGGATTCATTCTGATTTGTTGGATCGCGGTCGCTTATCTGCTGCTGATGCTGCTCCTGCGGCCCGGCAGGCTCAGCTACAAGGATCTGAGGAACATGCAATGAACCAACCATGCTTGTATCGAATCCTGATTATGGCACTGGCTGTCTCTCTGGCGGCTCCTCAGTACGCCGCCGGCATCCGCCGCCTCACGCTAACGGAAGCTGTCCATCTCGCAATTAACCAGAATCGCGAACTGAAGATCGCGCGCCTGAAAGTAGCCGAGAACGACCAGAAGAAGGCGGGAGAGCGTTCTGGTTATTTCCCCCTTTTGACGAATCAGTCGAACGCCCTGCACATTACGGAGCTACAGCAAATCGTGATCCCCGCTGGGTCGTTCGGGACCGTGGGAGAAGCGCTCATTCCGCCACAAGGCGTCGCTATCGGCCAGGGTGAGCTGACGTTTTTCTCCAGTGGCACGCAGCTATCCCAGCCACTCACGCAGTTAATCCGCATTCATGCGGCCAACCGGATGGCAGCGGCTGAAGTAGCTGCCTCGCGGGACGACCTAAAGAAGGCCGAAAACCGGGTAGCTCTCAAAGTGCACGAGCTCTACTTCGGGATACTGATCACAGCTCTCCAAAAGCGGGCGGCCGAACAGCAGGGCGGGTACGCCGCCGAGAACCTAAGGGAAAGCGAAAACGAGCTGCGGGATGGCAGCGCCCTGCAGGTTGCTGTTATACAGGGCCGCGCCGGCTTGCTCGAAAGTCAGCAATCCGTGCTGACCGCCGAGATCCAGCTCTCCGACCTCACAACAGAACTCAACGATCTGTTGGGACTGCCACTCGATACACAACTGGAACTGGATCCCGCGGTGCCGTCCACGTTTGACCTGCGTCCTCGCGATGAGTACGTTCAGACCGCATGGTCGGAAAACCCGGAAATCCTGGCAGCGGAGGAGGCAGTTCGCAAGTCTGAGGCGAGTGTCACCGCCGCAAAGTCAGCTTACATCCCCGACATCACCGCCTATGCACGCCATAGCTACCAGGACGGCGTAGCATTCCTGGCTCGAAACTTCGGCACGTTCGGGATCCATCTCGATTGGGACGTATTCGACTTTGGCAAGCGCCGCGCGGCTGTCCGCGAACGCGAAACCGAACTGGCGGAAGCCGAAGAAAACCTCCGCCGCCTGAAGGACGAGATAGCCGTCGGCATTGAAAAGAGTTACAACAAACTGCAGCGGACCAGGCATATGGTTCAGGTGGCAGACGAGGTCGTAAAACTACGCCAGGAAGGTGAGCGACTGGCCAAGAACCAGTTTGCTCAGGGCGCGGTATTGGTGTCCGATCGGAGCCAGGCTACGGCCGCAGCGTATAAAGCGCAGGCAGACTGGCTCCAGGCCAACCTGGGATACCTGCTGGCTTGGGCGGAACTCGAACAAGCTGTCGGACGGACACCGGGATTATAAGGGCGGAACTGAGGCCGTCGCTGCCAACAATAACGCTCCCCCGCGTTATCCCGGGACACCTAAAGCTTACGGCTAGCCCTTTGCCGCTAAACCCACAGCCGGACCAACTCCCGTGATGGAATCACTGACGGCGCGAGGGTCACGGGCGGGCCAGCGGCCTGCATCGACCTGAGCGAGGAAGTCTGCCAGGATGCGATTGAACTCGTCGGGCGCTTCGAGATTGATGGTGTGGCCGCAGTTCGCCATGACCACAAAGGCGGCCGAAGCAATGTGTCGCTTCATCAGAATCCCGGGTTGGAGGCACGGCCAGTCCTCGTCGCCCGAGAGAATGAGTGCAGGCAGGGTCAGACGCTTCATCTCTTCGGCCAGGTCGTACAGGGAGGGGCGCTCGCGCTGCACGCCGAGCTGTGTATTCGCGGACCCCGGGTTCGAATGCTCCGCCAGCATACGCTTGAACTCGGCGAAGCCGCGCGGGTCCCTGTTTTCGAACTGCACGCGCGTAGGTCCGTATGCGTACTTCTCCGCAAAAGCCGGCATGCCTTCCGCTTTTAGCAAGGCGGCAATGGCCTCCGCTTCGGCGCGGAAACGCGCCCGCTCCGCGAGCTCGGCTCCGTAGCCGCATCCGGCAATACAAAGCGACGACGCCCGCTGAGTGTGGCGGAATCCAAAGTGGAGACTGGCGAAGGCGCCCATCGAGAGGCCGACGATATGCGCCTGATCGAGACCAAGGTGATCAAGAACCGCTTTGATATCGTCCGCGGCGCGGGTTTGTGAATAGGACGCGGGGCTTTCCGGCACGTCCGATGGCGGATAACCTCGAGCGTTGAACGCAATCGCGCGATAACGCCGGCCGAAATGCCGCAACTGCGGCTCCCAGCTGCGAAGATCGCCTGCGAACTCGTGCACGAAGATTATCGGCCTGCCGGATCCCGTCTCCTCGAAAAACAGGCGGACCCCATCGTCGGTAAGGGCGTAAGGCATATCGGCATCCTTCAAGGCAGTGAGACAACACCCATCCAGAACAGGTTCTTTGCACCGTCGGTGGCCACGTCGTATTTGTGCATGAAATCGAGCTTGCCATCACCGCGGACGCGGAACACCGAGAGGCCGGCCGGAATCACACGCACCTGTTGGCCCTCGCGAACAAGCATCGCATTCTGGTTAGCCGCGACCAGGATTCTGCCGGTCGAGTCGAGAGCGAACGTCCGCGGCGTCGAGCCGTGGGTGTCCTCGTTCTGGATCAACATGGGCTCGCCAGTGCTCTGATCAATGGCATAGACCGCAATCGCGTTTTCACCGCCGGCGAAGACCGCCTTGCCCTCAAAATCAATGGTCCCGCCAGCGCGATTGGCCTGATACAGGAATTTTCCATTAGGGTGTACGTGAACGGTGCCGGCAGCCTGGCCTCGGTGAATGTTTGCCGGATCGGTAACGCTATCCCTGATAAAGACGGGCTCGCGGGTTAGAGTGCCGTCGTCAAGCTTCCTATAGACCTGAAGCTTGTTCTGCCGCTCGAGGGACACGAAGACCCACTTCCCCAGGAAGTCCAGGTGGCGCGGCTGAAAGCCGAAGCCGCCGCCGGGGGCAATGGATGCGCGGTTTGTGAGGATCCCATCCTGGTAGCTGAAGACCTTCAGTGCACCGGGGTCCTCCGCCTTACTACTCGTCGGACCATTACCGCGCGTCACGAGAATAACCATCTTATTCGAGGGATCGACACGTACCTGATGCGCGTAGATTCCGGTATCCAATGACCCCGGCTGCTGCACCTGCGAGCTAATCATTCCATCCGCCCCGAGGCGGTGAACTGTCACTCCGCTCGGCTCGTTAAAAGCGATGAGCACGTGAGTGCCCGGTATGTCAGTGGTCAGATGAATGGGGCGAGCCGGCAGCGAAACTGGTTGTCCGAGAGGGATGAGCGAGCCAGACGCGGAGTCGATGCGGAACGCGCTGACCCCATGATGGTTGGCGCCGGCCCCATTGCTCCACGCAACATAAAAGTACTTTCGCGAAGGATGAGGCCAGGCGTATTGCACGCTGTCGGGAAGCATTACCGAGTCGCGCTTGTTGAGCGTTGCGCCTTCCAGGTCCAGGTCGTAATGGGTGAGTTCAGCGCCGACGGCGGCATAAACGACTGCTTTGGCCGGCCGCGAAAAGCTCACGTTGCTGGTGTGGGGTGCGGGGGTTTGGGCAAGCGTACCGGCGGCGATCAGCAGGCCGGAAAGCAGCGTCGCGGCTCGTCCCGTGCGTCCCAGAGACTGTATTTTCCTGGAATTGCTAAACCATCGGGGAACGTCCGACTCGCCAAACGCTCGATGACCCGGGCGCGGGACCAGCATGGGGTGCGTCTCCTTTCAGGTTTCAGAGTATATCTCAAGCGACTGTGCGCGAGGGCCAACTGCGGACTGGACCGCCGCCCTTCCGCCCACGGATTCTAGCAGCCGTCTAACCGTCCTTCAGGACAAGGGCCGAGTGCTGCGCCGATTTGGTGAAGCAGGCTTTTCGCCGCGGACCGGATTCATCCGTTCCTGCGCCGGAGGGCGGCTGCTTCTTTTTGGTTGCCTCTGCCTACTTCCCCATCGCTTTCCACACGTCCGCCTTGGACTGTGGAGCGGCGGAGGCATGCACGTTGATATAGCGATCGAAATCCAGGTTGAGCTTTTCCAGAACAGGCACCAGAGCTTTGACGTGATCGTTGGCCGGTTGCCCGGGTGTCACTGTGAAATCGCCCTGGAACAGAACCTTCTCTTTCGGAATGTACGCAATCAGCAAGCCGTTGGAGTGCGGAGCCGGATACACATGGTAGAACTCCACCGTCCGGGTGCCATCGGAGTAAACTTTCTTCTCCTCGACGGCTTCGAACTTCGCCTTCTTGGGAGTTTTGGCCAGCGTATCGTCCAGCAACGTCCTGGGAGTGTTAAGCGATTTCTCCAAAAACTCCACGTTATTCTTCTGCGTGATGATCGTTGCGCCTTCCTCCACGAGCACCGGCAGGCCTCCGGTGTGGTCCGAGTGGGGGTGCGTGTTCATGACGTACCGGATCGGCTTGTTCGGAATCAGTTTCTTTGTTTCGGCAACATACGCCACAGCTCGTGCTTGCGGTTGCCCGGCCTCGAGCATCATGGTGTAGTTCTTGAACTCCACAATCAACGAGTCGTAACTGCCCGCGCCGGTCGTGAGCCTGTACACACCATCGCCGAGTTTCTCTGAAGTGACCGTCATGGCTGCCGCGGCCGGCGGTGCTCCTCCGCCCGCGCCCCCACGTCCGCTGGCCGCCGGTGGAGGAACCAGCGCCGCCACATCCGGAGGATTCGCCTTTGCGTCGGTCACCGTCACTTCAAAGAAAGGCCAGCCGCCGCGCGTCTGCACGATCTTCGCAGGAGCCATGACGCCGCCGAAATCTTTCCACCCAGTGTACGTAGCGACGATATGCATGTCGCCCATGACGTTTTCACCCAGCCACGTCTCGACCCGCTCGACGATGTTCTGGTCATTCACATAGCCATTGACCACATAGCTCTTTCCGGAGGCCGCCTTAACCGTCGGGCTCCAGGTCAAAACGGTGTAGCTTTTGCCTTCCGCCTTGCGGCGGCTCACGGTGGCGTGATTCTCAGCTGCGCCTTTCAGGAAACCCCAGGGCGTGATGTAAAACTCCAGGGAGTTGGCCCAGGGTTGTGAGACGTCCGCCTGCTGCGTTGTCACCTGCTGGAAAAAGCTTCCCGGCGTTATGGTCGTGGAGCCGCCCGGCCCGATGTTATTGGTGCTACCCGCCGCTCGTGATGCGGGGGCGCTAAGGTCAATCACACGGACGTAGTTGTTGATCGGCCGCATGGGATCGTGCGTGCTCCGGCACGTCATATCCGCGGCGTTGGCTCCACACTGCTGGAATGCCACATCCTTTGCCGATCCCGAATACGTGATCGATTTCGGATCGCCCAATGCCTTTTGCGCTTTGGCGATCACCGCGGACGCATCCTGAGCCATGGCGATATGGCACATCGCGATACCGATCGTGGTTACAGCAAGCTTGTTAGACACAGCTTCTCCTATGAAGAACTGTCGGTGTAACGGAATTCCAGAATATTGTATCCATCTGCAGGATTTTGGTGAGGCACGTGTTGAGGTGGGGCAGGCGCTTTCGCCAGCTCTTGACAGACGGAAGCGTCTGTCCCACCTTGATGCGCAACCGTTGTGGTCCAAGCACTCTTGTCGCCTGCCAATCCGCCGAGGCTAACCTAGTTTCTGGTCCCTGGCCCCATGGCGATGATCTCGATCGTGGCCCCTTCGGGTCCGGTTCCGTCGTAGTGCATCTGATTGGCGATATCGTGGACCACGCCCCCAGGTCCGACCGCCACGGTGTTGTTCTTATCCAACTTGGGGCCGGTGCCAATCAAGAAAGTGCCTGCCAGAACCGTGATGATGCGCTCGTTGGGATGGGAGTGCGGCTGGCTCCAATCGTCGGCGGGCCGTTTGAGGAGTTGGGCATACAGCCCGGGTTTGGAGGGATCGCCAAATAGAGCCGCCGTTTGCCCGTTGTTTCCCGCTCGCGGCTTCCATTCAAACTGATCGGGGAATTTGAAGTCTCTCGCGTTGCGGTCGATGCCGGCAAGATCGGCGCCGTAAACGGCCATCAAGCTCCGGGCGTCCGCAGGCCCCCGGCCGGTTCGCCTGTTGGCGGTCACCGAGGGGTCGGAAAGCACCGCCACGGCGGTAATTCCCAATAGCAGAGCCGCCCGCCGCGCAAAAGCCGGCTTGGATATCATCATAAGCACCTCCTGGATGCCAGTCGCGTCACTCCGAGAGTATACTGGCCTGGAAACACCGAAAACAAGGATCTTCAAGTGCGTGAAGGCCCCTAGCCGCATGGCGTAAGCCTCGCGCCCGGATTTCTGTTGTAGCCAAGAAGGAGGACAAAAACCGTGCTGCTTCGTTCTCTCACATTCTCGACGCTTTGCTGCGCCGCCTGCGCGTTTGCGCAAGCCAATCGCGATTGGGACGAGCCCTTCCCGCCGTACAAGATCGTCGGCAACGTATATTACGTCGGAACGAAAGGACTGGCGAATTTCCTGATCGTCACGCCCGAAGGAAACATCCTGATCAATAGCGATTTCGAACGAAACGTGCCCACCATACGCGCTTCCGTGGAGAAACTGGGTTTTCATTTTCGCGATACCAAAATCCTCCTGGGTAGCCACGCCCACGGCGACCACATGGAAGGTGACGCGATGGTCAAGGAACTGACGGGGGCCCGCGTCATGGCCATGGCCGAAGACGTTCCGGCACTCGAGAAGATGCGACCCGGGAACAAGCCGCACCCGATCGACCGGGTATTGCATGACGGCGATCAGGTCACGCTCGGCGGCACCACGCTGGTAGCTCATCTCACACCGGGCCATACCAAGGGCTGTACTACCTGGACCTTGAAGGTCCCGGACGGCGGCAAGACCTACGACGTTGTGATCGTCGGCAGCGTCAACGTGAACCCGGGCTTCATCCTGGTAGGCAATAAGGACTACCCGCAGATTGCCGACGACTACGTTCGTACGTTCAAGGTTCTGCAGTCCTTGCCGGTCGATGTTTTTCTTGGAGCCCACGGTAACTATTACGGAATGGAGGCGAAGTACGCGCGCATGAAACCGGGCGCGTCGAATCCGTTTATCGATCCCGATGGTTACCACGCTTACCTCGTGGAACGCCAGCACGCCTTCCAGGCCGAGTGGGACAAGCAAAAAGCCGCTGCCCGGTAAGAGCCAGCGTCGATTTTCGCGCTGCCGGTGACCCATGCCGCAGTCTGTGACCCCAACGCCTTCCAGGGCGAACTCAGCACGGTGGGCCACGCGCTTTCGCCTGGCAATTTTAAATAGGCTCGGACGCCGTCGAAATTCCGGCACTCGCCAAAGGCTTTCATCTCTGAGAAAATCGGTCCCCGCCGGACACTCCTCCTTTGGACTACAGAAACCAACTATGCCCCAACGTCTGGCCAAGCCTGTGCGGCCCTGGGCTTTGCGTCTCCTGCCGCCGTTTCCCGCGGTTGCCCAGCGGCTCCTTTCGCTGGTCGATAACGACACGGCGGCCGCGGCTCAGATCAGCGACTGCATTAAGCTCGACCCCACCTTCACAGCGGAAATCCTGCGCGTCGCCAATTCGGCGCTCTTCGGCGCCGTCCGTGAGGTCTATTCGGTGAAGCACGCTGTCGGCCTGCTCGGTCTGGACCGGGTGAAAGCCATGGCCGTGTTGATCGCCGTGAACGCCATGGTAAAACCCGCCATGCGCATCGAAGCACTCCGCAAGTTCTGGGTGCACAGCCTGGTTACCGCTATCCTGACAGAAGAAAGCGCGCGCGTCTCGAAGTGCTGCACCGACGGCGCCTATACCGCCGGCCTGTTGCACCACCTTGGCGTGCTTGGATTGATGTCGGCTTATCCGGAGGAATACGCCGGAATGATCGATGTCTCGACGGAATACGGGCTTGACTTGCTGCAAACGGAGCGCGACCTCTTCGAGATCGACCATTGCGCGGCCGGAGCTTTCCTTGCCGGGGAATGGAACTTTCCGGAACCCATCGTCTCGGCGATCGCCCGGCACCACGAAGAGCCTGAGAAATCCGCGGAACTGCTCCACCTGGTGCAGATCGGCTGGCGTCTGGCAGGTGTCGTTGGCTTCGGAGCTTTTCCCATGGAAAAACCCTGGAGCTACGAAGGGCTGGTCGCCTTGATACCGAGTCAAGCTGCCTCCTGGCTGACTGCGGGCGCCGATGTCGTGGAGGACGAGATTACCTCGCGGCTCAGCAATCTCCGCCTCTAGAAGCTCTGCCGCGGCGCGGTCTTTTGGCTACAGCGATCGCAGGAAATTCAAAATCGCCTGCTGATCGCTCTCACTGAGTTCAAAGAATCTGTCGATAACCGCGTTCGCCTCCGAGGGCACGGCGTCTCCATCCCGTGCTCCATGATGTGTCTCCGATTCGCCGCTCCGATGAGCCTTGATCGCTTGAAGTAGATCGCTGGTACGCCCATCGTGCAGGAAGAATAATCTCTGGCCCAGGCCCCAGAGCGGCGCAGTGCGGAACTGGTCACCGCTCGCCAATCCTTGGCTGATGTGGTCCGCAAGACCGTTCCCCATATGGTGCAACGCAAAATCGGAAAACGGATGAATCTCCTGGTTTGCCAGTGGAGCAAACGTACTCGCTCCTGTAGTGAAGGTTGCTGTGTGGCAGTTCGCGCAGCCGATACTGACGAATTCGAGAGACCCACGCGTCGCTGTACTGTCGATGGGGCCGCGCGCCGGTGGCGCCAGGAATCGCATGAAATTGGCGAAATCGGTAGCGTCATCAAAGACGGCGGCATCGGTGAACCCACCGACGTTGAAGATGTCGTTGGGCGCCGCGTCCGGTGAGCAGTTAGGCGTCTCGTCGCGCTCCGTGGGGAACAGAAAATTGGTCACGCCGATCTCTACGCTGTACGCCTCTCCCGCGAATATCAGAAGCGATTTGTTCTGCGCTTTCCAGCCTAGGCGGCTCACCGTGCCGTCGTTGGCGCTGCGGTTCAAGATGCCGTGAATGCCCAAGGCTCTGCTGGCTGAACTTGCCACATTCTCCTCCAGCACGCGGTCGGGAATGGCTTCAATCAGGCCCAGTCCAAACACGGGCGTGGGAATCCGCGTGATGACGTTGGAAGAGTCGGAGAAATTCTCCGGAACGAGCACGCAGCCCGGCGGTGTATCGGAGCGGCCCATGATCGTGAACAGGTTATGGACTCCCCCGTCCGGCGTTCCATCCGGTTTCCGGATGAACCGGGCTTCCCGAACCGGACCGTTAGCGGTGATGAACGGCGGCAACGGATTCTTCGAGTTCGCGAACTGAACCTGGGGATTCGTCTGCGGACTGGTGCCTCCGATGGCCGGTTGTGCGTGACAGCTGGAGCACTGGTTAGAGTTGAACCGCGGCCCCAACCCGTCGGCAACCGTCTCTACTTCTTGGAACTGGTCCGATCCCGTCTGAAATACCGCCATTAAGGCCGCAGACAACCCCGCGACAGGTCCGCCCGCCGCCGGTGTGCCACCACGCGGCCCGGGATCCGTCTGGCCAAAACAAGCTGCAGCGAGAAGGGCACTGGCCCCCAAGAAGCGCACACTCCGAGCAATAGACATCGAACGCATCAGAATCTCCAGGCCGCAATACTAAGGCGAATCCGCGCCCCGCAGTTTGCGGTTAACACGTATGAACGTGCCTCAATTGGGAGATTTGTTCAAGGCTTTGCAGGGCTACAGCCAGTCAATCAGGTACTGTTACGGTTCTGGGTACTCGAAAATCGTCGCGTTGTCCTACGATTTTGGTTCGGCTCAACTTAATACAACGTTACCGGGACCCGCGTCTTGGCCTCTTCGTCAAACGCCTCCGCCTTCACGAAACCACGGGTATGCGCGGCAAGCATCGTCCCCATGCTGGGCACACTTCCGGGCAGAGCACGCTTTGCGGGATTCCAAATATCCGCGCGCACCAGAGCGCGACTGCATTGCACGTAAGCCTCTTTCACGTTCACCACGATGATAGTCCGGGGCGTCTTGCCCTGCACGGAGAACAGCCCGGTCAGCGTGGGGTCGCGGCTGATCACAGCCTCGCCATTCACACGGAAAGTTTCATGCACGCCCGGCACCAAAAACAGAAGTCCGATCGAGGGGTTCCGTACCAGATTGCGCAGTGTGTCGAGCCGGTTATTACCGCGGCGGTCGGGTATCAGTAGAGTGTAATCGTCCGCCACCTTGACAAAGCCGGGAAAATCGCCTCGTGGCGAGTTGTCGGCGGCCGTAGCGCTTTGCGTTCCGACAATCACCAGCGGCGATGCCGCTATGAATGCACGGCAGTAATCGTCCAGGTGGTCGATCTGTTTGCGGATAGAGCGTTCCAGCGGCGAGTCGTACATTTCCGACAACTCGGCCTCGGTGGTAATGAGAAGACTCGAATCGACGTCCATCCCTAGATTATGAAGCATCGCTGCGGAGCGTAGTTCTCAGCCGTCAGCGATCGGCATTCAACTGTCAGTCAAAGAGCTGAAAGCTGTTAGCGGAGTGCTGACCCCTGTTGTCACCTTCCCTGAAACTCCGGCTTCCTTTTCTCCAGGAACGCCCGCCGGCCTTCGCGATAATCCTCGCTTTCGAAGCACGCCTTGACGAGCGCATCGCATGCAGCCGAGTCGGGTGTACCGCTGTCCCGTAGCAGCTCGCGAATGATCGTCTTCGCCGCACGGATCGAAAGCGGCGCATTGCCGGCAATCGTTTCGGCCATGCTCCTCACATAGCCATCGATCTCGCCATCCGGAACCACCCGGTTTACCAGTCCCATCCCGGCGGCCTCGCGGGCCTCGAACTGTCGCGCCGTAAACAGGATTTCCGCTGTGAATTGCGGTCCGACGAGATGCATGAGACGGCGCAGGCTTTCGAGGCCATAGCCGAGCCCCAGCTTTGCCGCTGGTATTCCGAAGCGCGAATCTTCGGTCGCTACCCGCAAGTCGCACGAAATAGCGATGCCGACGCCGCCGCCAATGCAGTAGCCCCGGATCATGGCGATGGTGGCTTTCGGGCAATCGACGAGCGCCTGCGAAAAGCGCTCGACTGCCGCATTGTATACGCCGACGCTCGCTGCGCTATCCCGCTCGCTTTCAAATTTGCTGATGTCCGCGCCCGAAACGAACGCCTTGCCGCCGGCCCCCGTCAGCACGACCACGCGCACCGCGGGATCGCGAGTGAGTTCTTCCAGAACGTCCGCCGCCTGGCGCCACATTTCCAGCGACATGGCGTTGTGCCGCTCGGGGTTGTTGAAGGTAAGTGTGCCCACCGCTCCAATCCTGTGGGAAAGGATTTTCGATTGCATCAGTCTGGCCGTCCGCTAAATGATTTCGCGCCGCCGCAGTTCCGCGATCTCCTCCGGCGTGTAGCCAAGCGAGGCCAGAATTTCTGCCGTGTGTTCGCCGGACTCGGGCGGCCGCATCGTGATTTCGCTGGGTGTACGCGAGAGCCTTATGGCTTGCCCTACAAGCCGTAGTGGTTGGTAATGCGGCGAAGCCACGCTCTTCACCATGCCGAGCGACTGTACCTGGGGATCGGTGAAAACTTCATTTATCGAGTAAATGCGTCCGCACGGCACCCCGGCATCATTCAGCCGATCAATCCAGACGGCGCTCGCGGCGCACGCGAGGCGCCGCTCGATCTCAACCGTCAGCGCATCGCGGTTGTCCGACCGCGCAGCGCCGGTAGCAAACCGCGCATCCTCGACGAGCTCGCCGGCACCGATGACCGCGCACAGCCGTTCCCACATCTTCTGGCCGCTGGCTCCGATATTGATGAACCCGTCAGCGGTCCTGAACACTCCCGTCGGTATGTGCGTCGGGTGATTGTTGCCGGCCTGCCCGGGCACTTCACCCTTGTTGAGCCAGCGAGACGCTTGAAAATCGAGCATGAAAATCTGTGCTTCGAGTAGAGAGGTCGTCACCCATTGCCCTTCGCCGGACCGCTCCCGTTCGATCAATGCCAGCAGAATGCCCTGCGCGCACAGGATCCCCGCGGCGAGGTCGGCCACCGGAATTCCCGCGCGCACCGGCCCTTGCCCCGGAAGTCCGGTAATCGACATCAGCCCGCCCATTCCCTGCGCGATCTGGTCAAAGCCGGGGCGGTCGCGATACGGCCCCTCCTCGCCGAAGCCGGAGATGCTGGCGTAGATCAGGCGCGGGTTCAATGCGCGCAGGGCAGGATAATCGATGCCCATCGCCACTTTGACCTGCGGCCGGTAATTCTCTACGATCACGTCCGCGGTCTCAACCAACCGCTTCAGCAGCGCGATCCCTTCGGCGGCCTTCAGATTCAGGGTGAGGCTGCGCTTGTTGCGATGCAGATTCTGAAAATCGGGACCGGCCCGTTCGCCCGCGGCCGGATCGGTCTCTCCATCCACCGAAGGCGGTTCGACTTTGATCACGTTCGCGCCCCAGTCCGCAAGTTGCCTCACGGCCGCCGGGCCGGCGCGTACCCTCGTCAGATCGAGCACGCGGATGGAACATAAAGGACCGGGCATGCTTGGGCTATTATGTCAGGTTCCGCCGCTTTACTTCCGCCGCTCTTTCCAATCTTCCCTGAAGAATCCGTTCATTTCCGCGAACGGTGTGATGCCCTCGAACCCCTTAAAACTGCCCTCGGCGGCGATCGCCCGCGCGGCTTGAATAAACCCCGTCCAGGCCGCGCGCGCCAGGGAAGATCCGACGCTGATGCGCCGCACTCCCATCTCGGCCAGGTCCGCCACGCGCAAGCCGGTGTGCGCGCTCATTAGCACGTTGACCGGCTTCGGACGTACCGCGCCGACAACCGCACTAATCTCCTCGCGGGTTTTTATGCCCGGCGCATAGAGCACATGCGCACCGGCTTCGGCATAGGCCTGGAGCCTGCGGATCGCTTCCCGCAATGGGTCGGGATGTCCCACCAGGAAACATTCCGCGCGGCCAGTCAACAGCACCTCGGAGCCAGCCGCGTCGATGGCGGCCCGTGCGGCGCGGATGCGCTCCACCGCCGCCGGCAGTTCATACAGCGGCCGCGCGCGGTCGCCCGTCGTATCCTCAATCGAGAGGCCCGCCACGCCCGTTGCAACGCACAGCCGCACGCTTTCGGCTACACCCTCCGGCTCGTGCGCGTAGCCCGATTCGAAATCGGCGTTTACGGGTATCTCCACTGACTCCACAATCTCGCGCACGTGCCCTAGCACGACGTCGCGAGGCACCGCCCAATCGGCGTCTGGCAGGCCATGAGAAAATGCCAGCCCCGAACTGGTGGTCGCCAGCGCCTGGAATCCCAGGTGGCGAAGGTACCGCGCCGTACCCACATCCCATGGATTGGGAATTACGAAACAGCCTGTTTCGTGCAGTTTGCGAAATGCCGCGCGCCGTGCCGAAAAATCGGTCGTCGTCATAGACTGAAATTTTACCGGTAAGACAGGTCTCCCGGCCTGTCATTTCATTTTTCCGCACTAGTATGCCTGTAAAATCCCAATATAGGAGTGCGCTTCCATTTCTAATTCCCAATTCCCCGACCCGGTCTACGCCGAAACCGTACTCGCGGTCAATTTCGCGGATTTTCACCGCTCCTTCACCGGGGCGCTTCTCGAGATCCATCGCGCGCACCTGGCGATGCTCGCGGAACAGGGCATCCTCGAAACCGCCGATGCGCGCGCCCTGCTTGCTGCCTTGAACAGCTTGGACCTCGAAGAGCTCCGCGCTGCCCGCTTCGATGGCTCACACGAAGACGCCTTTTTTTACCTGGAGCAGCAAATCGCTACTCGGTGCGATCCCGATGTAGCCGGACGTCTCCACACCGCGCGCAGTCGCAACGATATCCACATTACGCTCTACCGCATCGAAACACGGCGCGAAATCCTCGAAGTGATCGAGCAAGTCGTCGCCTTGCGCCGCGGGCTGCTTGGTCTCGCAGCCAATCACATCGAAACGCTGCTACCCGCCCACACCCACACCCAGCCGGCACAGCCGACCACCCTGGCGCACTATCTGATGGCCGATGTGGAAGTGCTGGAGCGCGACGCGCACCGCCTTCAGGCGGCCTTTAAAACCGTCAATCGATGTCCGCTCGGGGCCTGTGCTATCACCACCACGGGCTTCCCCATCGACCGCGGCCGCACCGCGCATCTGCTGGGCTTCGACGATCTGCAACTCAACTCCTATGGCGCCATCGCCGCCGTCGATTACCTGCTCGAAAGCGCCGGCGCGGTCGCCACCGCCATGATCAATCTCGGCAGGTTCACACAAGACCTCCTGCTCTGGGGGATGCAGGAGTTCGGCTTCCTGCGCCTGCCCGATGGCTTCGTTCAGGGCAGCAGCATCATGCCGCAAAAAAGAAATCCCGTTGCGCTCGAGCACGCGCGCATCTTGGCCAGCCGCTCCGCCGGCGAGGCTCAAGCGGTGATGACGGCTCTCCACAACACGCCCTTCGGCGATATCGTCGATGCTGAGGACGATCTTCTGCCGCTCGTCTTCACTATGTTCCACAACGCCTCCCGTGCGCTGCGCCTGGTGGCGGCTGCTATGGAACACGCCTGTTTCGATACGGCGGTTATGGCCCGGCAAGCGGCCGCGCATTTCCTGACCGCAACCGAATTAGCCGATACACTGGTCCGCGAAACCGGCGTCAGCTTTCGCGAGGCCCATCACCTGGTCTCGCAAGCGGTGCAGGCCGACCCGGACGACGACGCTCCGGGGCGAATCGCTAGCGATCTGCTGCGCCTCGCGCCTGGAATCGCGTCCCGCGAAACGCTTCTCGCTGCGCTCGACCCTGCGAGTTTTGTAGCCCGCCGCGCCATTCCTGGCGGACCTGCACGATCCGCCATCGAACCCGAAATTATCCGCGCAACGCAAATTCAGACGGAGTTATCGGATTGGCTGGAGGCCAGACGCGGGGCTCTTGCGGCTGCGCATGCCGAACTACACTCCTGGCGCATCCGATAATGTACTGTGTATCTTCTGGCTAACGATACATTAAGTACTTTAATTTCTGTTGATTAGCCCCAAAATCACAATTCCGTTGCTACCGCTTTTGACACTTGTGTGGGATACTCTATCCTAGAACAGGTTCGCAAGCCAGAATGTCCTATTTGGACGACGCGGTTTCCCGATACAACAGGCTACTGGAAAATGGGGCGCAGCGAGACCTCTCGTGGGTCGACGAGCTGCAGTCTTCCATGGAGGAACGGGGCCTATCTGCGGGTGGGCGGCTCATCTGCCCCTTCCTGCGGCCCAGCTTTATTTCCAGGCGTCAGTACGAAAGTCTCGCAAGAACGAGCGAAGCGCTCATCGGCGCCATCGATCGCATGGAGCAGATGGTGCTCGCCAATCCCGTATTGCTGGCGCGTCTTGAGTTGCTGCCCGCCGAAAAAATGCTGGCTACCATTGATCCCGGCTACGAGTCGCTCGAAGTGACCGCGCGCTTCGATTCCCACCTGCGCAATGGCCACTTGCATTTCGTGCAGTATAATGCGGACTCTCCCGGAGGCGCGGCATACGCCGACGCCTTGACCGACCTCTTCTGGGATGTGCCGCCCATGCGCGAAATGCGAAAGCGGTATTCGTTCACACGCACCGGTGGGCGGAAGCACCTGTTGCAGGCCCTCCTCAAGGCTTACAAGCAGTTCGGCGGTATCAAGAAACCCAATATCGCCATCGTCGAGTTCCGTCCGCCGTATCACTCCGGCCGCAGTGAATACGAGCTTTTTCGCGATTATTTCCGCGAAGAAGGCTACGCCGTGGAAATCGTTTCCCCGGAGCAACTCGAATATCGCAACCGCGTACTGCGCAAGGAGAAGTTCACCATCGACCTGGTATACCGCCGCTTGGGCGTGCAGGAGTTTCTCATGCGCTTCGACCTGAATCATCCCCTGGTTCAGGCGTACCGCGACCGGGCCGTGTGCATGATCAACAGCTTCCGCGCCGAGCTGGCTCACAAGAAAGCCATGTTCGGGCTGCTTACCGACGATACCCTGGTCGCTAAGTTCCCCGCACCCGAGCGCAAGGCCATCCGCGAGCACGTCCCCTGGACTCGCCTGGTCGCCGCCACCAAGACCAATTACGAGGACCAGTCCATCGACCTGCCTGAGTTCATCGCGCAGCACCGCGACCGCCTGGCTCTGAAACCCAACGACGATTCGAGCGACCTGCATACCTATCGCGGCTGGGAGATGGATGATGCCGGCTGGGAGCGCGCCCTCAAACAGGCCATGCGTGCGCCGTATGTCGTGCAGGAGCGCGTGGACCCGGTCCTTTCGGTTTTCCCGCTGATGACCTTCGGCCAGCTGGAGCTGCGCGAAATGCAGGTGGACGTGCACCCGCACGCCTACCTGGGCAAAGTCCAGGGCTGCACCAGTTGGATTTCCAGCGGCAAAAGCGGCTTCTCTTCTGCGGCCGGCCTGGCCCCCACCTTCATCGTGGACCAAAAAGGGTAGCGGGTAGCGCCGCCACTGTTGGGTGGCGCCGGCCACTTTCGCCGCGCGGCGATCTTTCGTGGCGTCGGTGATCTTGTCACCGGCGTTAGGTACCTAACTTCCGCTCTTCAGTTTGATCTCCCCTACTTCACCCTTTATCTCCAGTTTCGTGCCGAAAGGCTTCGAAAATTCCGCCAGACGCTCCAATATGTAACCCGCTCGCGCTCCCGTAGCCGGCGATGGCAGGCCCCGCGTATGGAGAAACTGGTTGTCGGCGTAGTCGTTGTGCATGTCGGGCTGGCCCTCGCCCACGTAGTTCATGACGACCGGCCGCAGCGAGATCGACTGCAGGTTCTTCCCCTGAAATTCAACGTAGGCCACGGCGCTCTCCCAGTTCATCGGTTCGTGGATGTATGCGATGGTCGGCGGCAGGTTGTAAATGAAGTTGCCCAAATCGTAAAAGATCGCCTTTCCGTGATAGATCTCGACCCCGTGCAATAGAGGCGCGCCATGCATCACCACGATATCCGCCCCCGCGTCCACCTCCGCATGCGTCCACTTCTTGAGCCAGTCATTCGGGGCGAGCCGCTCCTGCATGCCTTCCGTGAAAATAGTCGCGAACGAGTGGTTGCTGAAAACATGGTTATGTTGATAAACGATCACCACGTCCGCCTGTCTGCGCGCATCGCGAATGCTCTGTAGAATGCGTTGGGAATCCTCCGGATTCGGGCTGTTTGGAGGTGCGCCCGGCAGGTCGGTAGTGGCCTCATTCTCTTTGTCGCCGGCTTCGACACGCAGTTCATTCACGCCGGGCCGGTCGGCGGTGGCGCTTCCGCCCGGAGCAATCAGCCCGGACGCGCTTGCGATCAGAGCGACCTTCCCCTTCGGAGTTTGCAGATAGGCCGGGGCCGCGGCTTCAGCCAGGTTCTTTCCAGTCCCGGCATGAACGATCTTGCGGCTATCCGCTTCCCGGATCGTATTCTGAATTCCCGTGGTTTTCAAGTCGAATGCATGGTTATCCGATAGCGCCAGCAGGTTAAAGCCGAAACTCTTCAGCGCATCGAGTGCGTCGGGGGGAGTGAGAAAGCCCCTGCCCTCCTGAACCGTTTCACCCTTCTCGGCCACCGCTGCCTCGAAATTCGTAAAAACAACGTCGCCCCTCAGCAGTCCCTTGATTACCGGCACGGCTGCCGGTGCGGTCTCGCGAATGTCCGATCGGATCATTGCCTGTCCCGTCAACGTAATCGTGATCGTCGAGTTCGCGGTCTGGGCCGCCGCAGGCATGGATCCGTTTGCGAACAAAACAGTCAGCCACGCTACTGCTGCCCAACACCGGCCAGTCTTCCATATCATTGACATTTGAATCCCCCTCTCCACGGACTTGGTGGGGCAGGCGTTCCGCCTGCCAAAAGTTACACGGCGACAAGCCTCGTGGCGCCGTCTTTCGATGGTACTTGATTGTGCCGCTGGACGGGATGGTAGGCTTGGGGCTACGGGAAAGAACCGATGTTCCGGCCGCAGGCTTTCGTTGCCCTCGGGATGCGGCCCAGCCTGGCAGCCGAATGGAAAGCTGTCGCCGCGATGGATGGGCGAAACCATGGCCCTCTGGCCTGGCGGCATACATGTTTCGCACAACGCCCATCATCGCGGGCAAGGTCTGTGTGTTGGCGCATCAACTCGGTTTCCCGCCGCCCATCCGGCCCGCGTACGGTATGTGGGTTTAGGAGAGACTGTGGAAGCAGTGCGGCTTCACGCACCCGCGATGAGGGATGGTCTCCGTCGCACCGGCCACAGGTTACAACGGCTTGTCAGTCCCGAATTGATAAATCAGCGTCCCGTTACTAGTTCAGTTGGGTAACAGGAAATTCACCCCACAACCGTAGTTAAGTCGCATCGTGGCGGCGCGATCGATGGTGTTAACCGGCGTTTTGTTTAAGGCGGCTTGCGTCGTGATGAAGTTGAGAGTTCCTGGCGTATACCAGTAATCCCGAGCTAAAAAAACGTCGTTCTTATATGTCAACTTGATCAGAAAAAACGGTCTTCCACTAGGTTGCACACAGCCAGCCAGGACTGGTGCGCTGTAAGCAGGTTCACTGTAAGCAGATCTGGCAGCATACCCACTGGAAGCATATCCGCTGGAAGCATACCCGGAGGAATCGCTTGGATAGGAATAAGTGTAGTTATAAGGGTAAGAGGAAGAGTCTACGTAGGGGTATGAGTAAGCGTCTGGGTACGAATAACCCCAGTTAGGATAGGAGGCGTATCCAGAATCCGGATAACCCCATCCCCATCCCCACCCGCCGGCGTACCAGGGCCATCCCCAACCCCATCCCCAGCCTGGGCCCCACCAGCCGCGGCCGAATCCGCCACGGAAACCAAAACCGGGTCGGAAGCCAAAACCGGGGCGAAAGCCTCCGCGAAAGCCGCCGCCAAATGCGCCGCCGCGAAAGCCGCCGCCAAAACCGCCGCCGCGAAAGCCCCCAAAACCGCCGCCGCCGCGGAATCCGCCCATCCCCATCCCCCCACGGAAGCCTCCGCCACCGCCATGGAAACCACCGCCACCACCGTGACCACCACGCTGAGCCACTGCCGGTATCGCCAGCAGGCAACCTAGGAGGAGCAACTCAGCACATCTTCGCAACATCGTTACCTCCAATCGCAGCCTGGTGCTGCATGGGGAGGTTAGCTGCTCATGCGCGCTTGGATCCGCCCCGCTCGGCGTCAGGGAGGTTATTATATAAATGCGCTTGCAGGGGGTTCCAACCGCCGGCAGTACGCCTCCCCGCTATGTTAGATGCGTGGTCGCGAACTAAGCCTTGGTCATTTCCCCACAAATGGGGTTACGGAACCGGCGCTGCCGTGAAGCAGCCCGTTCTATTGCGTGCAGCCCTTCTTAGTCTCCTCGAATCCGTCGAACAACCGTCCGGCATGGTCGTCCATCAGAGTTTCCATCCGGTGCGGCTGACCTTTCTCGACGGTATAGCGGGCGACTGTCCCTTTGGAGTGTAGAAAGTCGGCTTCCTTCTTCATCTCGGAGTGCCAACGATAGGGGTCATTCTCGCCCACATACATGAAGACGCACATCTTCGAAATCGCCTGCAACTTGGCCGCGCTGGGTTCCCACATGTATCCGGGGAAGGCAGTTACCGAAAGAAAGTACTCAGGATGCAAGGCCGCCACGTGAAATGCGGCGATCCCCCCGTTGGATGGCCCGGCGATATGAAACTTGTTTTCCTGGATCCGGTAATCCGCCAGGATCGCCTTGAGGAACTCGGGGAAAATGCGTTCTCCACCTTCGAAGAACAGGTCACCGTCGGGCGCCGCCGGCGCCACCACGATGTATCCACGCTTCTCCGCTTCGGGGCGCAGGTTGCGGTCGAGGACACGGTCCACCGCGTCCATGGTTTGCGGACCACCGCCCAAAGCGAGAATAGCCGGATACGCCTTGGCTGGATCGTAACCCTTGGGAAGGACGACCTTATATTGCACAGTCGTCGAGCCCACTTTTTTGCTCTTCTCTAGCACCTCCCCAAAGGCGGCTTGGTTTGCAAACATTGCGACAATCGTTGCCGCAAGAAACAGCGGCATCCACTTGCACCTCTGTCGTTTCATCCGGAAAGCCTCCAAATTGGGAATGCTCGATCCAGTCCCGCGCAGCACTGCTATCGCGGCTCCGAAAATTTCCGGAGCCGCCACCGCGGGAACAATAAACAGAAAATCAGCCGCGCGCGTACTTATTGAACCAGCCGATCGTACGCTCCCACGCCTGATCGGAAGCGGCTTTGTTGTAGCGTTCCGGCGTGGCATCGCAATTGAAGCCGTGAACGGCGTTCGGGTAGATGTACCCTTCGTGCGGAACCTTGGCTTCGTTGAGGGCTGCGTCATACGCCGGCCAGGTCTGTGCCAGCCGTGTATCGAGCGCGCCGTGATGGACCATGACTGCGGCTTTGATCTTCATGCAGTCATCCTTCATCGGAGGCCCGCCATAATAAGGCGCCACGGCAGCGATATCGGCTCCCAGACGCACGGCCAGCGTATTGGCCACCCCGCCGCCGTAGCAGAAGCCGGTGGCGCAGATTTTGCCGCTGCAGTCCGGGCGTGATTTCAGCCACATCGCCGCGGCCACGAAATCTTCCTCCCTCTTTTTGGGATCAACCTTGTTGAACATCTCGCCGCCTTTGTAATCGTCGCCGGGATAGCCGCCAAGCGAGGTGAGTGCGTCGGGGGCAAACGCCATGAAGTTCTGTAGAGCGAACCGCCGCGCGACGTCCTCGATGTGCGGATTCAGGCCGCGATTTTCGTGCACCACGATGACACCGGCCAGTTTCGTGGGCTTCTCGGAACGTGTGTCGGCGCTGATGGGCCGAACCAGGTATCCCTTGATGCTCCCGTTGCCGTTAGGCGATGGAACGGTTTCGTAGCTGGCCTTGATGCGGTCATCGTTCTTGGATACCTGCTGCCCCAGAGCATAATTGGGCATCAGGGCCTCGGCGATCGCGGCTGCGGTCAGGCCGCCAACGGCAAATTTCTGAACGCCCTCCATGAAGGCCCGGCGGCTGATCTCGCCGTGAATAAAGAGGTTGTAGAGCTGAACGGCCTCGCGCGGCAGTTTGGGTTTGGTTGGTTCCATGTGGCTGTCTCCTTTCGAGAGAGAATATCACGTTGTGGCGCCGGTGATCTTGGCGCCGGCGAACCCTCGAACCCCTACGCCTTCCCGGCGTGTGCCTGAAAACTCTCCCTGAATTCCACCACAAACTGGTCCATCGTTATGGGGGCACGTCCCAGGAGATTGGCCAGGACATCATCGACCGCGCCGCCTTGCCCTCCGGTGTAATACGCCTGCAGATCGAGCAGTGCGGTCACTTGCCACTCCGGCATGCCTTGATCGAGCAGTGCTTGTCTCTGCTGCTCCACAGGGATGTCTATGTAGCGGACTAACCGCCCGCTCGCGCGCGCGATTTTTTCCGCCAGCTCGCCATAAGTGAGGGCCTCAGGACCGTTCAGCTCATAGATCTTACCCGCATGCTTCGAAGATGTCAGCGCCTGGGCCGCTACCACGGCGATGTCCCGGACATCAATGAAGCTGATCCGGGCTTCTCCCATGGCCGCGTAAAACGCTCCCTGAGCCCTGATGCTCGGAGCGAGATACATGAGGACGTTTTGCATGAAGCTGTTCGGCCGCAGAATCGTATATTCGAGCCCCGAGGCCTTGATCTTATCCTCCACTTTACGGTGCCAGCTCGGAAATGATTTCGGATAGTCCGCCGCGCCGAGGGCCGAGTTCAGGACAACGCGGCGCACTCCCGCTTCCCCGCAGGCATCCACCATGTTGCCTTCCAGCTGCACCAGCTCGCGCACGGGCGAGCATACCAGGTAGACCGTGTCCACGCCGCCCAAGCCGCGTACCAGGCTCGGCTTATCGGCGAAATCGGCGATCACGGCCTCAATCTTTTCAGGCGATTTGGTGGCGTCCTCCGGCGAGCGGTACATTGCTTTGACAGGTTTGCCGGTCTTCAGAACCTCCCTGAGGACGGTGCCACCCGCATTACCCGAAGCTCCGGTCACGAGTATCATCGCAAGCCCTTTCCTATCTGTTCCGTTTCAAGAAAAGCAATTAAGCTTTGGTCCATGCCGTACCCTCGGCCGGCTGCGTAACCGTGGCCCAACGCTCAGCAATTCTATTTCCTTCGAAGCGCCATAGGACGAAGCCGTGAAACTGCATCGGCTTACCCGATGCCGCGTCGGTCCAGTGCCAGATATTGCGGCAGACGACTTTGTCTCCTTCGGCGACCATGTCTTCTACCGTCAAATGCAGATCCGGCATGGATTGATACATGGCGAGCATCATCTTTTCGTCCGCATCCACGCCGGCAGGTTTTCCGCCCGGCCCATCGTGATCGTAAAAGTCGGACGTCATATTGCTATGGATCACGGCAGCGTTGCGCTTGTTGACAAAATCTTCGAAGTGGTTCCTGACAAACTGTTTCATCTGCTCCAAAGTAAAAGTGGTCGCCATAGAAGCCCTCCTCAAAAGCACGCTGCGATTCCGAACATATCATGGAGCCGCAAACCCGGGAAGTACGCACTATTTTGTAAGCTGGCACGTTGGCCGCCTGACAAAATCTTTAACGGTTTTGCCTTTTCGCAATTCGGGCGGGTGTGGGACTACACTTGGGGTAAGCGCAGGAGAGGTCCAATGAAAAACCACTTCGGGTGCCCCGTGCAGGCCACCTCCAACGTGCTGGCGGGGAAATGGAAGGTGATGATCGTTTGGCACCTGTCGTTCGGTTCGCGCCGCTTCTCTGAGCTTCGCGATCTGTTGCCCGGAGTTACCGAAAAGGTTCTGACGTCTCAACTCCGCCAGCTGGCCCGTGACGGCGTCGTCGTGCGGCTGGCGGAAGGGACCGTGCCGCCGCGCGTCCATTACATGTTGAGCGGCGCCGGCACGGAATTGATTCCTGTCATGGAAGCCATGTGCGGCTGGGGCACAAAGCACCTGGGCGTGCCTCCGAATCTGGTTCGCACCGCCTCAAAACCTGCGTAGCTTCCGGGGGTTCCGGCGAACACTCAGGCATTGATGGTGCTATGCTCATCTTATGAGTAAGCGTCTCCAGGTGCTGATTCCCGACCGCGAAATGTCGGAAATCCAGCGCTTCGCGAAGCGGGAACACCTCACAGTAGGTGAATGGGTCCGGCGCGTGCTTAGAGAGGCCCGCTCGAGCCGGCCGGTCTCCGAACCGGAGGCAAAGTTAAGCGCCGTGCGGCGCGCGGTGGAGTATTCATTCCCGACTGCTGACGTGGAGCAGATGCTGAACGAGATTGAACAAGGCTACCAGGGTTGATCTTCGTCGACTCCAATGTTCCCATGTATCTGATTGGAGCCGCGCATCCGCACAAAACCGAGGCGCAAATCCTGCTGGAACGGCTCGTCGGAGCAGGACAGCGCCTCGTAACGGACGCAGAAGTCCTGCAGGAAATTCTCCACAGGTATACGGCAATTCATAAGCGGAACGCCATCAGACCCGCGTTCCAGGTGATGTTGGACATCATCGACGAAGTGCTGCCCATTGGGAAGGCAGAGGTTCTGCGTGCTTCGGAGATTGTCGAAAATCGAGGCGGGATGTCGGCTCGTGATGCCGTGCACATCGCCGTCATGGAGCGTCACGGCATCCGATCGATTCTAAGCTTTGATTCTGATTTTGACCGCTGGCCTGGGCTTGAGAGAATCCATCGGGTTTAGCCGGATCGAGCTAGTCCGCCGCACTGCGGCTACAATAAGCTGCTATGGCCTTCGCCAGCGACCGCACCGCCGCAGTGGCAGCAGGAGCCGGCTTGGCAGCCGCCGGCGCGTTGCTGGCTTGGGCGGTGCGCGGCCGCTCGGCTCGCATCTTCGGGCCTTCGGTCTGGCGCGGAGGCGGGCAGCAGCGCGCCCTGGCTCTAACCTTCGATGATGGGCCGAGTGAAAGCACGCCGCGTATCCTCGAAATTCTGGAACGCTACGGTGTATCCGCGACTTTTTTTCAGGTCGGCATGAATGTCGAACGGCTGCCCGGCATCGCCCTCTCCGTACACGAAGCCGGGCACGAAATCGGCAACCACAGTTACAGCCATGCTTTCCTTTGCGATCCCAGAGCCGGGGTGAAGCCGGGACAGTTTATCGAGCGGGAGCTGCGCCTGGCGCAGGAAACCATTGGCCGCCATGCCGGGGCATGCCCCAACTGGTTTCGCCCGCCCTACGGCGTACGTTGGTTCGGTCTGGCCAAAGCTCTCGAAAGGCTCCATCTGACGGGGGTAATGTGGAGCGTAATCGGCTATGATTGGAAACGGCCGGCTGACGCGGTGGTCAATCGCGTGGCTGGCCGGGTCTCGCCAGGCGCGATTGTTTGTCTCCACGATGGCCGGGAGTTGCGCGCCAAGCCGGACATCGGCGCCACCGTGGAAGCGGTGCGCCGCCTGGTTCCTCTGCTGCTCGACCAGGGATATAAATTCGAACGTTTAGATAAGTTGCTATGTCCGAAGAATTGACTCAGCGCGTCTTAAAAGTGATTTCGACGTCCAAGCGGATTCCGTTAGAACAGGTCACGATCGATAGCGAGTTCCAGCAATTGAATATCGATTCCATGGACGCGGTGGAGATCCTGTTCGCGCTGGAAAACGAATTCGATATCAACATTCCCGATGACGACGTGCGCGAGGTGCGCAGTGTCCGGCAGATGGTGGAAGGCGTAGCCAAACTCGTGGCGGCCAAGTCCGCAGCAGGTTCGGCCGACGCAGCCGTTGGCCAATAGAATGCGCCGCGTCGCTATTACCGGCATGGGCGCCATCTGTGCGCTCGGCCGCGACGTTTCGGAATTCGCCGCGGCCGTTACGGAGGGCAAATCCGGGATCGGCCTCATCGAGTCGACCGACTCCTCGGCGTTGCGCTTTCAGAACGGCGCGGAGGTGCGTGGCTACAGCCACCAGCCGTATTTCGACGACCGCCGCGCGGACTTCCTCGATCGCTTCGCCCAGTTCGCCGTGATTGCAGCTCGCGAGGCCGTGGCCGGCGCGGGCGTCGAATGGACGGCCGAACTGCGCGAAACCGCCGCTATCATCACCGGCTCCTGCGTGGGCGGACAGAGCACCGAGGATATCGGGTTCCACGAGGTTTATAAGCTGGGCCATAACCGCGTCCACCCGCTGACCATTCCGAAGACAATGGCCAACGCGGGGGCGAGCCACATCTCCATGGAGTTCGGCATCATCGGCCCCAGCTTTACAATTTCAACCGCCTGCTCTTCGGCGGCACACGCCATCGGCCAGGCGTATTGGATGATTCGCGGCGGCATCACCGACCTGGCCATCACCGGCGGCAGCGAAGCGCCTTTCAGTTTCGGCATTCTGAAGGCCTGGGAGGCGATGCGTGTGGTTTCGCCCGATACCTGCCGGCCTTTTTCCAAAGACCGCCGCGGCATGATTCTGGGCGAGGGCGCTGCCATGTTCGTACTGGAGCCGCTGGAATCGGCGCGGGCCCGCGGCGCACGCATTCATGCCGAGGTCGTGGGATTCGGCATGTCTGCCGATGCCAACCATATCACGCAGCCTTCGGCGGAAGGGGCGGCGCGCGCCATGCGCGCGGCACTGAAAGATGCAAGGCTTGACCCGGAGCAGGTGGGCTATATCAACGCCCACGGCACGGCCACGCCCGCCAACGATGTGACGGAAACGGCCGCCATCCGCAGCGTCTTCGGACGGCACGCCGGTCGGTTGGCGGTCAGCTCCACCAAGTCGATGCATGGCCACGCGCTAGGCGCCGCTGCCGCGCTCGAGTGCCTCGCCACCACACTGGCTTTGCGCGATGGCGTCCTGCCGCCGACGGCAAACTTCAACGAGTACGACCCTGAGTGCGACCTCGATGTGATTCCCAATTGCCCGCGCCGCGCAGATGTGGAATACGCGCTCTCGAATTCCTTCGCTTTCGGCGGTTTGAACGCGGTACTGGCGCTCCGGAAGGCCACTGATGACTAATAGTGCGCCGCGGCGCGTCGCCTTTGTCACCGGCGCGAGCCGAGGTATTGGCCGGGCCATCGC
Organism: uncultured Solibacteraceae bacterium; assembly: GCA_964556085.1. Taxonomy (GTDB): domain Bacteria; phylum Acidobacteriota; class Terriglobia; order Bryobacterales; family Bryobacteraceae; genus PSRJ01. Next base: position 10,861 of record CAZKVF010000035.1, on the reverse strand, counting down.
CCTGGCCCTGTGCCGTGCGGATTACGATGTGGTCGCTGCGGCCACGACCCTCGAAAATAGTCAAGAATTTGCCGAAGCCATGCAGGCGGCTGCCGCCAGCCCTATGGCCGTGAACCTCGATCTGCGAAACCCTGAATCCATCAAGGAGGCGTTTGCGCGCGCGCAGAAGGCTAAGGGCCGGGTAGACGTTCTGGTGAATAACGCCGGGATCACGCGCGATGGACTCGCCATGCGCATGAAGGCTGCCGATTGGGATGCCGTGTTGCGCACCAACCTTGACGGCGCATTTCTCGCGATCCAGCAAGTCCTCCCCGGAATGGTGCGCAATCGCTGGGGACGCATCATCAACATCTCTTCGGTAGTGGGTCAGGCGGGCAGCGCAGGACAGGTGAACTATGCGGCCTCCAAGGCCGGATTGATCGGTATGGCGAAGTCTTTGGCGCAGGAAATCGGCAGCCGCGGCATCACGGTGAATGTCGTTGCGCCGGGCTTCATCGCAACCGACATGACGAAAGACTTGCCCGAGGAACGCAAGCGCAAGATCCTCGAATCGATACCCCTTGAGCGCATTGGCACGCCGGAGGACGTTGCGGCTGCGGTGCGATTCCTGGCTAGCGAGGAGGCGGGCTACATCACCGGCCACGTTCTGGCTGTGAATGGCGGCATGTATATGTGAGCCGGTGGTAAAATAGCTGCCGCTCTGGAGGTTCGCTTGAAAAAGCCGGTGGCCGGTCCAAGCCCGCGTGCAGGCGCCATCCTAACCGCCCTGTTCCTCTTTTCTTATTTGTCGAGCGGCCAGGAGAAAACCGCCCCTGGCCCGGTGCCGCGGCTCGCCGATGGCCGCCCCGACCTGGGCAATGGCAAAGGCGTGTGGTTCCCGCGTATCGTGGACGACATCTCCGGCAACGGCGGAGGCGAGAAGGACGAGCGGACACGCGCTGCGCAGATGAAAATGGTCGATCAGCGCATCGATGTTCCCTTTCAGCCCTGGGCCAGAACCGTTTATCAACAGCGCGAAGCTACTCTTTCCAAGGAGGATCCCGAAGGATATTGTCTGCCACCCGGTATTCCGCGCATGATGAACACCCCGTTTCCCATGCAGATCTATCAATTGCAGGACCGCATCCTGCAGGTATATGAGGGCGGCGCGCATATGTGGCGGGTCATCTACATGGATGGCCGCCAGCATCCTAAGGGCGACAAACTGAACCCCACCTACCTGGGGCACTCGGTGGGTCATTGGGAAGGAGACACGCTGGTGGTCGATGTGGTCGGTTTCAACGACCGGACCTGGCTCGATGCCGCCGGCCACCCCCATACCGAGCAACTGCACGTGATCGAGCGCTATACCCGGCTGGACACCAATACCCTGCACTATGAAGCCACGATCGATGACCCGGGGGCGTATACCAAGCCCTGGACGGTAGGCTGGAAAGTCGCTTGGCAGCCGGATTGGGATCCGCTCGAGTACATCTGCCAGGAAAACAATCGAGACGTTGGGGTGAACGGCCACATGGTCGGCTTGCGACCCGGAGAAAAGCATCCCTGAGGAACGGACTATGCAATCACGACGAGAATTTGGAAAATACGCGCTCGCGGGCGCGGCTCTGGCGGCATTGGAACGCGTCCCGGCATGGGGCTCGAGGCTGGAGTCCACGGTGAAAGGCGTCAAGCTCGGCTTGATCACCGGGTCTTTGCAGCCTTTCCAGGACGAGCCGGGCAAAGACATTATCGATACAGTGGTTTCCGCTTGCGTGGCCACCGGAGCGGCCAATATCGAACTGGTAAATATGTTGGAGCCGCGCCTGCAGGGGGCGGTGAGCTTCGGGCATCCGCCCTCGCCCATGACGCCCGAATACGAGAAGTCGCGCGCTGCCGTGCGCGAGTGGCGCATGAAGACGCCGCTTGATCGATTCCGCGAGGTCCGCAGGAAATTCGACGCTGCCGGTCTGAACCTCTTCTCGTACGTCATGACGTTCGACCTCGACTTTACCGATGAGGAGATCGACACGGTGTTCAAGCAGATGCAGGCGCTCAAGGTGACCTGCTTTTGCACCAATCAGAGCCGAGTCGATGTAGCTCCCCGCCTGATCCCTTTCTCGGAAAAGTACAAGATCCGGCCCGCCTGGCACCCGCATGCCATGGTGAACGATCCGAATGAAGTCGCCACACCGGCGAGCATGGAAAAGCTTCTGGCCATGTCCAAGTACTTCGCCATCAACCTGGACATCGGCCACTTCACCGCCGGTAATAACGATGCAGCCGACTTCTTGAAGAAGCACCACGACCGCATCACGCACATCCATATCAAGGACCGCAAGCGCGACGGCGGCCCGAACGTGGCTTTGGGAACCGGCGACACCCCGATTAAGGAATGTCTCACGCTGATCCGCGACAACAAATGGCCGATCTACGGAATTATCGAGCGCGAGTTCCGTGGCCCGGGCACGCCGGTGGATGAAACCAGGGGCCAACTCGAATACTTGAAGCGGATCCTCGAAGCCTGACACGGGATCGTGGTTGCCCGATTCCAGCGCAGGCCGGTTCGGGGCACAAAATAGAGACAAGCTGAGCTGACCTTGCGGCTCTCAGGCCCGTGGTGCTGATACTCTGAAAAAGCCATGCCCGCCACCACCGCACTTCCACTCACCAGAGGCGGATCCTTCCTGATTGAAGACCGCGCGGCTGCTGAAATCTTCACGGCCGAAGATTTGAGCGAGCAGCATCGAGCCATCGCGCGGACTGTGGATGAATTTTGGGGCAGGGAAGTGGAGCCGAATCTGCCGGCCATCAGGCAGCAGGAGCGCGGGGTTGTGCGAGACGTGCTGCGCAGGGCGGCAGCAATCGGCCTGACCGCAATCGGGATCCCCGAGGAATTCGGAGGCATGGAACTCGATCTCGCGTCTGAAGTGATAGCCACGGAGCACCTCGGACGTGACGGCTCATATTCCGGCTGGCACTCCGGCCACACGGGCATCGGAACCTTGCCGGTGCTGTATTTCGGCAGCGAACAGCAGAAGAGGAAATATCTTCCCAAGCTGGCCAGCATGGAGATGCTGGGCGCGTACGCGCTGACGGAACCGCAAGCCGGCTCCGATGCTTTGGCCGCGCGTACGCGTGCTGACTTGAGTCCCGACGGCAAATTCTACCTTCTCAACGGCCAGAAGATGTGGATCACCAACGGTGGTGAAGCCGACCTCTTCACGGTTTTTGCCAAAGTGGGCGGCGAGCACTTCACGGCCTTTCTGGTGGAGCGCGCTTTCGGCGTCAAGAGCGGCGCTGAAGAACACAAAATGGGGCTGAAGGGCAGCTCCACCACGGCGCTCTATTTCGACAATGTGCCCGTGCCGGTGGAAAACGTGCTTGGTGAGATCGGACGCGGCCATATTATCGCGCTCAACGTTTTGAATGTCGGGCGGCTGAAACTGGGCGCGGGTGCCCTGGGCGCCGCGAAGTCGATACTAGCGGCCTCGCTGGCATACGCCAAGGAGCGCAAGGCGTTCGGCTTCGCCATTGCTGAGTTTGGCGCGATCCAGCACAAGCTGGCTGAAATGGCGATCCGCATGTTCGCCGCGGAATCCATAATCTGGCGCGTCGTGGGCCAGGTCGAAAGTCACCTCGAGGATTTTTCGTGGGGCCGGCCCGATGCGTCGAAAACTATGCTCCGGGCGGTGGAAGAGTATGCGGCTGAGTGTTCGATGGTGAAAGTCTACGCTTCGGAGATGCTCGGCTACGTGGCGGACGAAGGCGTGCAGATCCACGGCGGCTACGGGTATCACCAGGATTACGCGGTAGAGCGGGCGTATCGCGATGCACGCATCCATCGCATTTTCGAAGGCACCAACGAGATCAACCGGCTGGTGATCTGCGGCATGCTTCTGAAGCGCGCCGCGCGCGGGCAGCTTGCACTGATGCCGGCGATCGAGAGGCTGCGAGCCGAGGTGATGAGCGGCACGGCAGGTTTGCGGCAGCCGGCTGGCGGCGGCGAGGATAGTCTCCTGGTGGCGAACGCCAAAAATGTCGGCTTACTCGCTCTTGCCCTGGCATATGAGAAATACGCCGACTCACTGGAGAAGCAGCAGGAAGTGCTGATGTCCATTGCGGACATTCTGACGGAGACGTTCGCCATGGAATCGGTTTTCCTCCGGACCTGTAAACTCGCAACGGGAGGACATGACTCAGCGGCCGGGGCGATGTGCTCCGTCTTTCTGCGCGACGCCATGGCACGGATCGAAGCGGCAGCGCGAAATGTCCTGGGGACGTGTGTGGCAGGCGAGGCGCTGCGCGCAAACCTGGCGCGGCTGCGGTATCTGGCCAGTTACGAACCCGTGGATTCGGTGCTCCTGCGGCGTCAGTTAGCCGGCCGGCTATTAGCCCGCGAGCGCTATGTTCTGTAGCTGATGCCGGCCCTTCAAAACAAGGTCGCCATCGTCACCGGCGCGAGCCGCGGCATCGGCAAAGCCATTGCGCAGGCCTTTGCGCGCGAGGGCGCCGCGATTGCGATCTGCGGGCGGAAGCAGGAAAGCCTGAACGAAGTTGCCCGGGAATGCGAGGCCTTTGTAGGGAGAGTGCTGCCGGTGGTCTGCCACGTGGGTCGTCCGGCGGACATTCAGGCCCTGGTCGAAACCACGGTGCGGCAATTCGGCCGCATCGATATCCTGGTGAACAACGCGGCCACGAACATTGCTCAGGAGCCGGTGCTCCAGGTGGATGAAGTCAAGTTCGACAAGATGATCGAGATCAACCTGAAGAGCGCCTTCCGGCTGATGCAGGCAGTGGCGCTGGGGATGTGCGCGCGCGGCTCCGGGTCCATCATCAATATCGCTTCGATATCCGGGCTGCGGCCGCAGTATCACGGCATGCTGTACAGCATGACCAAAGCGGCCCTGATCATGATGACGAAATCGTACGCGCAGGAACTCGGTCCCAGCGGCGTGCGTGTGAACGCCATCGCGCCGGGGCTGATCCGTACGGTTCTCAGCGAGTATTACTGGAAGGACGAGAATAAGCTCACGCAAATCCTGGAACGCCAGCCGATCCGCCACTTGGGTGAGCCCGCCGAGGTGGCGGAAATGGCGGTGCTATTGGCGAGCGACCGCGCGTCGTATATCACCGGGCAGGTGCTGGTGATCGATGGCGGACGCATGTCGCCCATCGACCTGCTCTAGCCAGAATCTTGTATCAGGGCATGGCTTTAGCCGTGCCGTAGAATGGACAAGCTTGATAGGGCTTTGGCCCCTGTTTCCTGCCGCCCTCTATTTAGCCAGGTCGATGCCCAGCTTCTTTAATTCTTCGGAATAGTACCGGCGGTGCAGCAGGTCCCATTCTTCGCTGCCCTCTGGGATTTCGCGCTTTTGGGAACGGACCTTCTGGCGGGCCGTGCGGTCCACCTTGTCTTCCGCCATCAGAATCTCCGTCATAATCCTGACGATCTCGAGCCGGACGTTGTTTGGATTCTTATCCTTCACTCGCAGCTCGTGGCTCTTGCGCAGCATGTCAACCAATTTGTGTGAAATATCCGTGACTTTGTCGCGGGAAAGTTTCATGGCGTCGCCGGTGTCCCGGCCCGAGGCGCGGATGACCTTGCGCTGCGTGATGAGGGTGTTCTTGATGCGGCGGAACATCTCCTGGTAGCTGACGCCCTCTCGGCGCATGTACTCGCTGTACTGGCTGAGGAGGTCGCGCACTTCATCATTGAGCCGGTCTTCAATCGCCAGTTCGTTAGAAATCAAATCGGCGACCTTGCCTGCGACGATGTCTGGCGAAGGGGTTTCGATGATTCCGGGAATCAGTTTCGCAACCAATTGTTTGGAAAGATAGGCGACAAACTCTCTGGCCAGCAGCATTCTATCTATGTATGTGGGAGCGAGGACTCTAGTTTATCATGCCCGGCTAACGTTTCGCTTCATATTGCGTCAGTAAGCCATCACAGGAGGATCTCATGCAGGGCATTCGCCGTTTCGCCGTGTTGCCATTGATTTTGTTAGCCGCGCCCGCTTTCGCGCGGGAGGCCGGGACCTTCGACCGTGTCCTCACCGTGGCCGGGGCCGCCGACCTGGATGTCCAAACCGGCTCTGGCCACATTTCGGTCCGGTCCGGCGCCGGGAACAGTGTTCATGTTCGTGGCATTATCAACATCTCGGATTTTGCGGATGCGGCCACCGAGCAGCGCGCCCGTGAGATTCAAGCCAATCCACCTATCCAACAGACCGGAAACGCGATTCGCATCGGCCAGTTGGACGACAGCGCGGGACGCGGGATCTCGATTTCGTACGAAATCGAAACACCTTCGTCTAGCAAGCTGCGCTCGCGAACCGGTTCTGGCAGCCAGACTGTCGAGGGCATCCAGGGACCCGTGGAAGCGCGCACAGGGTCAGGTGGAATCCGGATCACTGATGTTGGCGACGAGGTGCGCGCGAGCACGGGCTCCGGTGGCATCGAGCTCGACAGGATAAAGGGCCGGGTGGAAGCCGATACCGGGAGCGGCACTATTCGGGCCGGCAGCGTTGCGGAAGCGGTATCGGCACGGACCGGCTCGGGCGGGGTCAATATTCAGCTCGCCTCGGCTGGCGGCTTCGACCTCCATGCCCGTACCGGCTCAGGCCAGGTGACCGTCAACCCTCCGATCATCATGGAGAACTTTTCCGGCGGCCGTCGCGATGTGCGTGGCAAGATTCGGGGCGGTGGGCCGTTGCTCGAGCTTTCCACGGGGAGCGGCGGAGTGCGGGTGGAGTGAAAGCCCTTCAGCGCTTGTAGCCGATAGTTCGCAGGAACTGGCGGCGCTTTTCGGCGTCCGCGGCGGTTTCGACGCCTTTAGGAACAACGCCATCGATGACGCCTAACACTCCGCGGCCGTGTTCGCCTTCGGCCACCACTGCCTGGACGGGGTTCGCCGTGGCGCAGTAGATGGTACAAACTTCGGGGACGTCTTTGATGCGCCCCAGCACGTTGATCGGATAACCCTCGCGCATAACCACCACGAACACGTGGCCGGCTGCCAGCGCGGTGGCGTTTCGTTGGGCCATGGCTTTCAACGCTTCGTCGTTGCCATCGATCCGGGTGAGGCAGGGCCCGGAGGCCTCGTTGAACGCGACCCCGAATTTCATTTGCGGGACGGTGTTGACGATAGCTTCGTAGACGTCCTCGACAGTTTTGATGAAGTGCGTCTGGCCCAGGATGAGATTGCCGCCCTCGGGGATCTCGAGTGGCACGAGCTTGAGTTCCATAAGCCCAACAGCATAACAGCGCGTGCTATCCTGAGTCACATAAGAGGGCAAAGCATGTGTCCGCATGACCATTCCCCGCCGCAGGCCCCAGTTGCTGGTACCTGAAAACTCCTGTAGTTGCGTCCCAGGTGGTATTGTCATTTAAATGTAGGTGCCATGTTTGAGCTGCTGTTCAAGTATCCGGCCAGCCTGTTCCAAAAGGGCAAATTCGTACTGCTAACGCCGTGGCCGCTATGGCTGTTGGGAATCGCCATTCTGGTCGCGGCAGTGCTGCTCTTTTGGCACGTGCGCCGCAATCACGGCATGCTTTCGGGCTGGCGGCCAGGCATTATCTGGCTGCTGGAGAGCTGTTTGATCGCCCTCATTCTGTTTTTGCTCTGGCACCCCGCCCTCAGCGTCGCCACGCTGCGCCCGCAGCAGAACGTAGTGGCCGTGCTGCTGGACGATTCGCACAGTATGACCATCAGCGATTCCGGCGGCACTCGGCTGGCGCGCGCACAGGCCGTATTGGATAGCGGACTGCTGAAGTCGCTGGGAGAGAAATTCCAGGTACGCCTTTATAAGTTTGGAACGGAACCCGAGCGGATTCAAAAGACCGAAGGCTTGACCGCGTCGGCCCCCGCTACGCGCATTGGCAACAGCCTCGACCGGGTGCTGGCGGAATCCTCCTCGTTGCCGCTTGGGGCCATCGTGCTGCTGAGCGATGGAGCGGATAATTCCGGCGGTATCGACGCTCAGACGATTGCAGCCATCCGTCGGCAAAATATCCCGGTTCACACCGTGGGTTTTGGCCGGGAGCATCCTGCGCGGGATATCGAGATCAGCGATGCCATTGTGCCGGCCCGGGCGCTGCCGCAATCGCGGCTCACCGCCCTCGTCACTTTGCAGAGCTACGGGCTTTCGGGAGGCAAGACCAAGCTGGTGGTCCGCGATGGCGCAAACGTGCTGGCTTCGCAGGAGGTGACGTTGAAAGGCGACGGCGTCACGCAGACCGAAACGGTGGTCTTCAATTGCGGGGCCGCGGGTCCAAAGACCCTCGAAATCGCGGCCGAACCGCTTTCGAACGAGGACAACGCTCTCAACAACAAGCTGAACCGCCTGATCAATGTGGAGGCGCGCAAACCACGCATCCTGTATATCGATGGTGAGCCGCAGTGGGAGTACAAGTTTGTGCGTCGCGCCATGGACGACAACCCCGATATCGTTCTGTTCGGGATGGTGCGGCCCACGCAGAATAAGATCTACCGCCAGCCCTGCCCGGCGCCGGATTGCCCGCCCGGTTTCCCTAAAGATCCCAAGGAACTGGAGGACGGATTTCCTTCAAAAGCCGAGGACCTGTTCAAGTTTCAGGGTTTGATGATCGATAACGTGGAGGCCAGTTACTTCACGCCGACACAGCAGCAGTTGATCCATGATTTCGTTGACCGCCGAGGGGGCGGAGCCCTTTTCATGGGTGGGCGTGCCAGCCTTTCGGACGGCGGCTATCAGAACGTCTCGACACTGGCGGACCTGATCCCGGTAAAGCTGTCTGGGAACAAAGGCACCTTCCACCAGATGGATTTCACGCCCGTGGAGCTTACCCAGGCAGGACGAGAAAGCATTCTGACGCGGCTGGATGAAAAACCGGAGCGGAACCTCCAGCGGTGGAAGGAAATCCCCAAAATTTACAACTGGCAGGAGGTAGGCGAGCAGAAGCCCGGCGCCACAACCTTGCTGACAGCCAACCCGAGTTCGCATGCGCCGGTGCCGCTGCTGGTCACCGAGAATTATGGGCGAGGCCGCACGGCAGTCTTCGCCACATCCGGAAGTTGGCGCTGGAAAATGTCGCTCGACCACAACGACAAGACCCACGCCACTTTCTGGCAGCAGATGTTCCGCTATCTCGTGACGGAGACGCCGGGGCAGGTGACCGCGACCACTCCCAAGACCCTGCTGGCCGATGAGACGCACGTGCCGGTCCGAGTGGAAGTGCGCGACAAGGAGTACAAGCCGCTCAACACTGCCAAGGTGCAGGCGCGGTTTCTGAGCCCGGATGGGTCGTCGGCCACAGTAGAGCTTTCGCCGGTGCCAGGCGAAGAGGGCATTTACGCCGGAGAGTGGACTGCGGAGAAGCCGGGCACCTACGTCACCGAGATCATCGCCGGCGAGGAACAGGAAGAGGTGGGCCGCGATGCGTTGACGTTCCGGCGCGAAGACGGAGTGGCTGAGAATTTTCATACGGGCCAGAACAAGGAACTGCTGCAAAAGCTTTCGGAGCAGACCGGGGGGCGGTACTTTACGCCTGAGGATGCGTCCAAGCTGGCGAGCGAAATTACGTACTCGGAAGCCGGGATCACGTCTCGCGAGACGCGCGATTTGTGGGACATGCCGATTATCTTCCTGCTGGCAGTGGGGATTCGGGCAGCAGAATGGGTCCTGCGCAGAAGGTGGGGTGTTGTATGAAGCCGCCGGTGGCGCAGGCGATCTTGTCGCCTGCCAATTTGTGGGGCAGGCGCTTCCGCCTGCCAATCCTGCTCATGGTCGCCGCTCTCTCCGCCCCAGCTGCTACGTTTTATGTGACGATCTCGGGGCTCGGCGGCGAGCCGGATTACGAACAGCGCTTTAAAATGTGGGCGGAAGATATCGAGACCAGCCTGAAAAAGTCAGGCGGCGATGCCAACGTGATCACCATGGTCGCGCCCACGCGCGAGCAGATTCGTTCCAAGTTGGGCGAAGTGGCGAGGCAAGCGAAGCCGGACGATGGCGTCGTGTTAATGCTCATCGGCCACGGCACCTATGACGGCGTGGAGTACAAATTCAATATTCCCGGGCCGGATATTACGGCCGCGGAACTGGCGTCGCTGTTGGATAAGATCCCGGCTTCCCGCCAGCTTGTGGTCAATATGACCAGCTCCAGCGGCGGATCGATCAATCTTCTGCAAAAGAAGAACAGGATTCTGATCACCGCCACCAAAGCGGGTACCGAAAAGAACGCGACGGTCTTTGCGCGGTATTGGGCGGAAGCGCTGCGCGATCCGGCGGCGGATTCGGACAAGAACGAGTCGGTGTCGGCGCTCGAAGCGTTCCGGTTCGCGGAGCGTAAGACCACGGACTTCTTCGATTCGCAGAAACGCCTGGCCACCGAGCATGCCGTGCTGGAAGACACCGGCAAGGGAGAGGGCGAGCGCAACCCATCGGCCGAGAATGGTGAGGGACGGCTCGCATCGAGCTTTGCCATGATCCGCCTGGGGGCCAATGCCGCGGCGGCGCGCGATCCGGCCAAGCGCGAGCTGATGGCGAAGAAGGAGGAGCTGGAGCAGGCCATCGACAAGCTGAAATACGACAAGGCTGCCTTGCCCGAGCCGGAGTACAAGAAGCAGCTCGCGGCGCTGCTGGTGGAGCTTGCCAAAACGCAGGAGGAGCTGGAGAAGTGAAAATTGAAAAGCCACCGATGGACACAGATAAACACGGATATTCGACGACGGTTCTATCCGCGTTCATCCGTGTTCATCTGTGGCCCAAATCGATTTTCTCCCATTCCCTTACGGCCGCGGCTCTGATCGGGCTTGCTTCAACTGGCACTCTCGCCGCGCAAACGCTGGAGCAGGCGGAGAGCCTGTGGAAGGCGCATCGCTACGACGATGCCAATGTTGCCT